>NZ_JBNPUW010000008.1:0-360156 GCF_051168375.1 Bradyrhizobium sp. HKCCYLRH1034
CTGCAGCGGCACCTTGAACTCGGTGTCCTCGTTGCGGCGGGCGATCTCCAGGAGCTGGTTGCGCGTCAGCACCAGCTCCGAGACCATCGTCATCAGATGTTCGAGCGTGTCGACGTTGACGCGGATCGACTGGTTGGCGACCTTGTCGTTCTCGTGCACCTCGCCGTCGGCATTGACCTTCGGCCGCGCCGCCTTCTTCGGCTCGGCCTTGGCCTCTGCTTCCGCCTTGGCAGGCCCGGCCTTGGCGACCGGCGCCGGGGCAGCGGCCTTGGGCTCAGGCGCCTTCTCATGCGCGGGCGGCAACTCGATCGCGGTCTCGCGGAAGGCCCGCTCGAGCTCGTCGAGCGACACTTCGCCCGGACGCAGCGGACGCTCCAGCGTCTGGTCGATCAGCGAGCCGTGCGTCACCGCGGGGGCCGGCGGCGCGGCCGGCACCAGCGGCGGGGCCGCTTCGCCGGCGGCCATCGCCGCCATGCCGCGCTCGACCATGGCTTCAAGCTCGCTGATGAGGTCGCGGTCCTCCCCCTCGGGCTCGGCCTCGTTGGCCTCGAGCTGTCCCAGGATGTCCTTGATGCGGTCGATCGTGGTCAGGATCAGCGTCACGGCCTCGCCGGTCACCGGCATGCCGTCGCGGAATTTGCCCATCAATGTTTCGGCGGCGTGCGCCAGCGCCTCGAGCCGCGGCAGGCCGAGGAAACCGCAGGTCCCCTTGATCGTGTGCACCAGCCGGAAGATGTTATCGAGGATCTTGGCGTTGTTCGGCTCCTGCTCGAACCGCACCAATTGATTGTCGACGGTATCCAGGCTCTCGCTGGTCTCCGTCAGGAACTCACGCAACAGATCGTCCATGAAACTGGCCTTCCAAGAATTGGCGCCGCGGTCACGGGGCGACCGCTGATCCTGTCAGAGCGACGGCCGGTCCCGGCCTTCACCAGCAGCGCGGATCGATACCCGGCCCTCGCCGACTCGGCTGAACAGACTTTCGTCCACGCCATCGTTAGGCGGGGCTTTTATCCGTCCCGTTAATTTTATTGTCCGTGCTAATACGGACGTAGTACCGACCTCTCAGGCTGTGGCGAGCCCGGCTCCTTCCGCGGCCGGAATGTCAAGGCATCGCTTCGGCCGGCGCGACTGCGCGATCCTCTCGCTCGATCAGCGCCCTGATCTCCTTCAGCGCCTTGTACAGCGCTCCTTCCGTGACATGGCGATCCACCATCTCGGCTTGGCCGGCGGCTTCCGGAATCGCCCTGCGCAACTCGTTCATACAGGCGAGATAGGACGCGCGATAACGGATCGCGTCGTTCTTCAGGTACATCGTCTGGACGCAGAGATAGAGGCGCTTGGCCGGCGTATCGGCGGTCTCGGCGGTGACGGTGTCACGCTCGCGGAGAATGGGCGCGTCGCCTTCGACGATGAAGCGGGCGCGCGTATTCGAATTCACGATGACGCTGTCGCCGATCACGATGCGCTCGAAAGGCTTCAGCTCGACCCGCAGGGGCATGGCCCAGTCTCCTCTCAGAAGGCTCCTCTCGGGAGTCTCCTCTCGGGAGCGGCGTCGTCGGCAGGCTGCATTCGCGTCGACACGACGTTGCTCTCGTGCTCGCTGTCCGGCTGACCCGGCGCCGCAGCCGAGCGGCGTCAATTTGCGAATAGTCTAGAGCCGAAAACGGCGGGGCAAGCCCCGCCGCCTCCGATATTCGTGGGTGCCGCCCGCGCCTTAGCGCAGGAGCTGCAGCACGCTCGCCTGCGACTGGTTGGCGAGCGACAGCGCGGACACCGCGATCGACTGACGGGTCGACAGCGCCTGGCTGTTGGCCGCTTCCTCGTTGGTGTCGGCCAGCGTCAGGTTCGACGAACCGGTCTGCAGCACGTTGATCAGGTTCTTGTTGAAGTCCTGACGAACCTGCACGACCGAGAGGTTCGAACCCAGCGTGGAGGCCTCGTTGCGCAGCGTGGAGCTCGCCGAGTTGAGGACGCCGATGACCTTGTTCGCCGAGTTGTTGTCGAGGAAGTCGGTGCCCGAGGTCAGGTTCGACAGGCCGAGACCAGCCGAGTTGAACGTGACACCGGTGATCGACAGCGTCGACTTGCCGGTTTCGTTGAAGGTCAGCTTCAGCGTATCGCCGTTCAGCAGGTTGATGCCGTTGAACGAAGCGTCAGCCGCGGTCGTGTTGATCTGCGCCAGCACGTTGTTGTACTGGGAGACCAGGCTCGCGCGCTGCGTCTGCGCGGTCGCGTCCGCCACCGGAGCCGCCGCCGTCAGACCGTTGAAGGCCTGGCTGGATGCAGCCGACGTACCGCCGATCGCACCGATCGTGGCCGAAGCCGCGTCGTTGGTCGTGGTGATCGAGATCTTGCCGGTGGACGAGTCGACCGTGGCCTGCAGGTTGTTGGCTGCGAGCTTCGCGTTGAGATCGTTCAGCGACTTGACCTGTCCTGTCCCTAGACCGAACGTGATGCTTGTCGCCGTGCCACCTCCTGTGGCGCCGACCGTCAAGGTCTGACCTGACAAGCCATCGCCGACGGCAGTCAGCCCGAGCTTGCCCAAGGTGCCGGTGCTGCCCGAGAGCGTCAATCCCGCCGCCGGCGGCGTCAGGGTGATCGCACCCGCGGTGATCGACGCGGTCACGCCGGTCTGGGTCTGGATCGCCGACAGCAGGTTGCTGACGCTGTCGCCGATGCCGATGTTGGTGCCCGTCGAGGACGTGCCGGTGATGAAGGTGAAGGTGGTGCCGTTGACGACCAGCGTCTCACCGGAGGTGATGCCGGAGGCGAGGTTGTTCGACGCGGTGCCCGCCGTGCCCGACAGCTTGGTCGAACCGGTGATCGCCACCGCGCTCGAGGTATTGTCGTTGTTCACGACCGAGCCGGTCACAGCCGTCGAGCTGGAGCCGAGCAGGTCGGTGGCGGTCGCCCCGGTCAGAGCCGCCGAGGTCACGCTCGACTTGGTGGAGTAGCCCACCGCGCTCTGCAGAACCTGGTTGGCGATCGACTTGGCGCTGTCGACGAGCTTCTGCAGCGAGGTGATGCCGGTGTTGGCGGCCTGCAGCACCTGCACGCCGTTGCCGATGCCGTCGAGCAGATTGGAGATGTCGGAAGCGCGGTTGTCGAGACCCTGGGCGGTGAAGAAGTTGGTCGGATTATCGAGCGCCGAGTTGACCTTCTTGCCCGTGGAGAGATTGTTCTGGGTGGTGGCGAGGAGCTGAGCTGTCGACTGAAGCGACAGCAGATTCTGGCGCACCGACGCCGAGAGGACGATACCTGACATTTTCATACCCTTCTGGTGTGAAATAAACCCCGATCCCTTCGAGATCAGGGTGCAGCCCAGGTCGATTTGAACGACCCCGGACGACGGGCGTCACGGTGAATGGCAGTGGCTAACAAACGCTGAAGGGTTGTGGTGCGCAGCCGCCTCAATCAGCGGAACAGGCGCATCGGCGCGGCTGATTGCCGCGTCATCGCGCAAGAACGCCCTTTGAAAAGGCTCGTTGATTCAACAAACGCGCCCGTCGTTCACAACGCGTCAACCACCTTTGGAAAGGTTTCGACGCGCGGCGACATTCTGCCGGCGGTCGTCATCGACCAGCGGACGACGCCGAGATGCGGTTTGCGCTCAGAGCGCCAGCGGCGGCGCATCGACCTCGATCAACGGCGTGAGACCGGCCGCGCGCTGGCGGCCGAACATGAGGACCGCCGCAATCAGCCGGCCGATGTCGCTCGTCCCGGTGCGATGATTGACGATCGCGGCACGGATCGCCAGCCGTCCGTCGAGCATCGTGGTCGACGGCGCGGCGAGGCCGGATTCGTGGATGTCGGCGACGATCTCGCCGTTGAGCGCATCGGCATCGTCGGCACGATAGCGGAAGCAGACGATGTTGAGATTGACCGGCGCCAGCAGCTCGAGCTCGGGCTCGGCGCGCACCCGCGCCTCGAGATGGCGCGCGAGCTCGCAGCTTCGCGCGATCACGGCGCCGAGCGCATCCGTGCCGAACGTCCTCAGCGTGAACCATGTCTTCAGCGCCCGGAAGCCGCGCGACAGATCAGGACCGAGATCGCAGGGCCACTCGGCGCCCGCCGCGAGACCACGGGTTTCCCGGCGCAGATAGGCGGCCGGCGAGGCGAAGGCGTCGCGATGCTTGGTGCCATCGCGCACCAGCAGGAAGCCCGCATCGTAGGGCACCTGCCCCCATTTGTGAAAATCCAGCGCAATCGAATCCGCCTGCTCGATGCCGGCGAGCTTCGGTGCGAGCTCCGCTGACAGCATCGCGAGCGCACCGAAGGCGCCGTCGACGTGAAACCAGAGCCCCTCGGCACGGCAGAGCTCGGCAATATCAGCGAGGTCGTCGATGGCGCCGATATCGACGGTACCCGCCGAGGCGACGACGAGAAACGGATGCAGTCCCGCGGCGCGATCGCGCGCGATCGCGGTCCGCAGCTCGCCGACGTCGATGCGATGTGCGGCATCCACCGCGATGCAGCCGAGCGCGTCGCTGCCCAGTCCGCAGATGTCCATCGCCTTGGCGATGCAGCCATGCGCCGCCTTCGACGTGTAGGCGCGCAAGCGCCGCCCCTCCTCACCGAGACCCGCCGAGCGAACCGCCGCGCCGAGCGCGTTGCGGCGAGCGACCAGCACCGCCATCAGGTTGGCCATCGAGGTGCCGGTGACGAAGATGCCGCTGGCGCTTGCCGGAAAGCCGAACAACTGACGCGTCCAGTCGACGACCTGCCGCTCGACCTCGATCGGCGCGTGGTCGCGGCCGCCGAGATTGGCGTTCAATCCGGCAGCCAGCATCTCGGCGAGCATGCCGACCACGGTGCCGCCGCCATGCACCCAGCCCATGAATCCAGGATGCACGTTGCCGGTCGCGTAGGGAACGACGAGCTCGCTGAAATCGCGATAGACCTCGGCGAGATCGGTCGGCGCATGCGGCAGCGCGCTGCGGAAGCTCTGACGTGTCGCCGGCGACATCGGCTGCCACACCGGCCGGTCGCGGATATCGGCGACATAGTCGATCATGTCATCGAGCATGCGATGACCGAGCGCGCGCATCTCGTCCCAATGTCGCGGATCGAGCGTCTCCGCCGTCCGCGACGCAGGATCGATGCGCAGCCCGGCGGTCACGCCGCCTGCTCCGCCCGCGACGCGGCGCGCTTCTCGATCATGGCCGCGAAGGCCGCGAAGATCTTCTGCATCTGCGGCGGCTTGTAGGGGAAGACCTCCGGCGAATCCATGTTGTGGACGACGGCCGTATTGTCGGCCTCGAACACCAGCAGCGTGCCGTCCCTGGTCTCGGCGCAGTCGATGATGAAATAGTCGAGACCGACGCGCGCGGCGATCGCATCGAGCACGCTGCGATGACGGCGGCCGAAGCCGATGTCGAAGGTCTGCATGAAGGTCGCCTCTTCGAGGCGCTTGCTCTCGCTGCCGGCCATGTTGGCGTTGAGGTACCAGATGTCCCAGCGTCGCGCGATCGCCATGTGGCAGGCGTAGGCCGTGCCGTCGACGAACACGATGCGGTACTTGCGGAACTGACCGTCCTCGCTGGCATAGTCGACGAAGCGCGAGACGAAGAACTCCTGCTCGCTGCGCTCGTCGAGATAGAGCGACAGCTCGAGCGGCTCGTCGACCTTCTCCAGGCCGACGCCGGCATGCGAACCGCGCGGCCGCACGATGACCGGGAAGACGAGCGAGTGGTCGACGTCCGTGATCCATTCGCGCTCGTCGGCGATCCCGATCAGGCGCTCGCGGTCGACGGGAATGGTCGCCGGAATGGTGAGCCCGTCGATGCCGGCGAGCCGCGCATGCAGCTTGTCGCGATCGAGATGCCAGATCCGCTCCGGCGGATTCAGCAGCGGACGCGGCCAGCGCGCCGCGACGGCATCGATCTCGCGCAGCGCGTGCTGACAATCCTCGGAATCGGACGCGATGACGATGGCGACGTCATGAGCGGGCAAAGGCGCCAGCAGGTCCGCGCCCGGAACGACATAGAGCAGCAGCAGCTCGAAGTCGGTGTCCTCGAGCAGGAATTCGATCGGCGTGTTGCTGCCCATGTCGGTGGCCGCCGCGAGCGCGAGCACGCGCAGCCGCGGCGTCGCGCTGTTGCAGGCAACGCGGTAGAGCTGCTGCGACTGCAGAACGTCGTGCTGGATCGCGAGCCCGGACGATTTCTCGCCGATGAGCTGCGCGATCAGCGCGAGATCGAGCCCCTCGCCCGGCTCCGCGCGGCCGTCGAGCAGCTTGGCGAGCAAGGCGGCCCACATCGGTTTCAGGTCCTGGCCGTCGAAGGCGGCCTTGGCGAGCTTGGCCATGCCGATCCGGTCGGCACATCCTGCGTCGGTGGCGTCGGCCAGCGCGAGCAAATTAGTCGGCATTGCAGATGTCCCTGAGATCCTGGCTGCTCAGATCCGATACGAGCAGCTCTGTTTTGGCAACGATGTCGGCGACGCGGTCGATGTCGGATTCGAGATTGACCCGGGCCGCGGTGACGTCGTCGCACCATGCGTCCGTCACCTGGCGCGCGCCGATGCACAGCCGCAGCGCGGCCGACGGCGCCTCGCCCGCGCGTTCGATCCGCACCGGCTGGCCGATCAGGCACTGGCGCGCGGCAATCTCGGCTGCGCGTCCAGTGAAGCGGCTACCGAGATCGCGCTGCAGCGCGCGATACACCGCCTGCGTCTCACCGAGGCCGAGCGGGCCGCCGTCACGCTGGAGCGCGAACGGGAAGATGGTGGGAAAGCCGAACTCGCCATCGCTCCCATCCGGCGCAGGCGCGCGGGCGGCGATGGGACGCAGCACCGGCGACAGCATCAGCAGGCTTTCGATGGCCTCGCCGAGCTGCCGGATCGCCATCCGGCGGAACGTCTCGGGCACGGCGTGATACGCGGCGATCTCCTCCAGCGCGGCCTCCCAGCGCAGCCATTGGCCGATATTGGCGCGCGGCGCCGTGCGCGCGCGCAGATCCGTCCAGGCGAGCGGCCAATCGCTGCGATTGACATAGTCGAACAGGCCGGGCGCGATCGGATGTCCGCGGCGCAGCGCAGCCGATGCGGCCGCGGGCACCAGCAGCGCGCCGCTGAAGGCGGGGCCGCCGAAGAACTTCGAGCCCGTGACGAGCACCAGATGGCCGCGTTCGAGATGATCGCGCAGCCGCGCCGCGCCGAGCCGCATCTGGCAGGCATCGACGACAACCTGCACGCGCCCCGGCCAGCGCCGCGCCACCTCGTCCAGGCAGGCCATGTCCGGCGCGCGCCAGCCGAGCTTGGAGGAATCCATGACCTGCAGCAGGACGCCACGGCCCCTTCGCACCAGCGCCTCGACGCTGTCGAGCACCTCGGCATCGATAGCAACGCGCGGCTGCATCGATGCGCCGTCGAGCAGCGGCAGCGACACGGCGTCGCCCGAGAGCCCCTCGATCGGCGTGTTCGTCCGCACCGCCAGACCGTTCGCCGTCCGCGTGCTGAAATGGTGTCCCCGGGCGCTCGCGGCGGTGCCGCTTCCGGTCTGGTCGCTGCCGACGACGATGCTCGTGACGGCCTCGCCCAGCACCGCCCGCACCAGCGCCAGCGCATGCAGTTGCGAGTCGGTGCCGGACGGCGAGAACACGATGTCGATCTCGTCGGCAAGGCCGAGATATCCGCGCAATTCGCAGCGCATCTCCTCGGTGCGCCGGTCGAGCGCGGCGTCGAGGCCGAGCGAGATCGCCGCATGCATCAGCTGCTCGCGCGCCAGCTCGACGCGCGCATAGGCGCGTTCTGAAATCGGCGAAGCCGTGCTCGATGCGAAGCTCAGCACATCGGGTTCGGGCGACGGCCCGCAGCCATAGACGTTGCGGCCCCAGGGGCGATCGAGCGCCAGGCGGGTATCGCCGCCATCGATCAGGAGATCGCCGAGCAAGGCAAAGAGATCGCGCAGTCCGGTCGCGGCGCCCTGCTCGCGCCGGTCGATCCGGGATGATTGGGATATCTGCGACCGGGTTACCGCCGGGGTCATCGCGCGGATCGTCAGGCTGCGTCGGCCGCGGCGGCGGTGGGAACCGCCACCGCCGACGCGAATTGCGAGGCGACATTGCCGTGAAACACGGACGGACCGACGTGATCGAGCCGGCTGTCGAGATCGGCCCAGATCTCGCCGCCGAGATCGGTCCATCGCTTGCAGAACGCGAAATCCTCGCTGAGATAGGTCCCGGTCGCCGGGTCGATCATGCATTCGAACAGCGCGAAGCGGTTCGGACTGCCGGCCAGCGCATCCTGCGAATGCTCGCGGAAGAACTGCAGCGGGGCGTAGGCCGGATGCGCGATCATCGTCTCGATGACGCGGCGGCGGACCATCAGGAAGCCGGTGCCGGCATAGCGCACGCGGGTGAAGCCGTTGACCACCGCAACGTGGTCCGGGTTGTCGATCTCCAGCACGTAGTCGAGCGATGCCGCCGGCACGTCCATGCGGTTGGAATTGATGGCGCGGCGCGCCTTGTTCCAGTTGACCTTCTTGACCGGATAGACGCCGGCGACCATGTCGCCGCCGGACGCGATCAGCCGGAACACCTGCTTCGGCGTGAAGCCGATGTCGGCATCGACGAAGAGCAGATGCGTAGCCGAGGGATCGTTGAGGAACAGGGTGACGAGATTGGCCCTGGCACGGGTGATCAGCGCATCGCCGTCGCGCATGTGGACGGTGAGGTCGACGTTGGACGCGGCGCGCAACTCGCGCTGCAGGGCGAAGATCGAGCTCGCATAGATGCTCGACACCTGGCCGCCGAAGCATGGTGTCGCGACCACCAGATGAATGCGCTCGTCGGTTCCGTCACTCACGTCCGCCTCCAGACAAAGAGGCTCTCGCCCCAGATCTGAACAAAAGCTAAAGAGACGTGGTTAACGAAAACCTAACCGCCGCCCCCCGGGGCGCTACAGATATTTCACCAGCGTCAGCTGGGCCAGCATCGCCGTCGTCTGGTAGGACGCCTGGAGGTTGGTCTGCAGCTGCAGGATCTGGCTCGCCACCTCCTGCTGCGAGATGCCCTCGGTCTGGTCGACCATGGCCTGCATCGCCGCCTTGGCCTGGGTCTGGCGCGCCGTGGCGTCCTTCATCGTGGTCTGGGCGTTGGCGAACTCGGTCTGGATATCCGAGATCGCCTGCTGGCCGAGCTGCGGCGTCAGGTTGGCGGCGATGCGCTGGCTGAGCGCACCGATCTGCTGCGGGGCATTTGCTCCCGCGGGCGGCGTGTTGACGGCGGCATAGACCGCGGTCTGCTGCACGAGGTTGCGGATCGCGAACTCGTTGCCCTGGGCGCCGAACTGAATGCTCTGCGCCGTGTCGATCCGGATGGTCGCGCTCGACCGCGCCGAGCCGGGACCGCTGTTGCCGGTGTACCAGGCGACGGTGTTGGCCGAACCGTTGACGAGGCTGGTCGCCGACCCCAGCGGCGAGCCGGAGACGCGCAACGGCGGCGTCGGCGCCGTCACGGTGCCGGAGAAGCCGAGCGCCCCGAACGCACCCGCGTTCGAGCTCGACACCGAGAAGCCGGCGGCGTCGTTGGTGCGCAAGGTGATCACGCCGCCGCTGACCGTCGACGGCGTCGACGTGCCGCTGAGCGTATCGATCTTCGACAGCAGCGTCTGCACGCTGTCGCCGACATTGATCTGGTTGTTGCCGTTGGCGCCGGAGGCGACGAAGGTCAGCGTCTGCCCATTGACCGTGATGGTGTCGCCGGTCGCAAAGCTGGTCGCGATCGAGTCGGAGCCCGCCCCGCCCGACAGCAGCGTCGCTCCCGTGATCGGCGCCGGCGTTGCGAGCTTGTTGTTGACCACCGTTCCCGACACGGCGCTCGCCGTGTTGAAGAAGTTGTCACCGGCGACGACCGCCGAGGCGGCGGTCAGCGAGGTGTTGGCCAGCGTCGACAGCGCCGTGTTGAGCGCCGCATTGAGATTGGCGGAGGTGGCCGCCGGCGTGGCGCCGATGGCGAACGTATTGGTCGGCGCCGGCGTCGTGGTGGACGCCGTCAGCTTGATCGATTCCGAGGTGCCGTCGGGCAGCTTGAAGGTGAAGCTGATCTGGTCGCCCGCATTCGGATTGCCGGCGGTGAGATCGACCGAGATGCCCGCGGGCGAGCCGGACGGTCCGGTCACCGTGGCATTGGTCAGCGACGAGGTGACGCCGCTCAGCTTGAAGCCGAACGGCGAGCCGGCGACGTCCTCCGCCAGCGTGATCGGCATCGTGGCCGACGCCGACAGGTTCAGACGCCCGAGACCGTTGAGCCCGAGATCGGCCTGCTGCCGCTCGGCGATGACCTGCTTCAGGCCGGCCTGCGTCGTGGTGCCGTTCAGGATGTCGTCGGCCGATGCGATCGCCGGCCGGTCGGTGGCGCTGCCGGAGAAGATGTAGCGATCGCCGACCTGGGTGTTGAGGATGCCGGTGATGGCCGACAGGTTGGACAGCGCCGTCAATTGTCCCGTGGTCTGGCCGGTGCTGGTCAGGTTCTGCGGCGTCGCCGAGGCGCCACTCTGGACCTGGTCATGAATCTTGGACAGCGACTGCAGCGAGGTATTGACCGCGCCGATCACGGTATTGACGTGGGTCATCGTCAGGGTGAAGGCCGAGATGTTCGAGAGCTGCGCCCGCGCCGCGATCGCGAAGCCCTCGTCGGGGCCCATGCCGGCGTAGTTGTTCGCCTTGACGCCGCTCGAGAGCTGCGTGGAAAGGTCCGCGAGCTGGTTCGAGATGTTCCGCACGGACAGGCCGAGCAGAGAATTTCCGTAGTTGACACTGCTGATCGACATCTTACACGCGCCTCACTAAAATGCCTGGAGCAGGCTCTGCATCATGCTTTGCACGACCGACATGATATGGGCGTTGGCCGCATAGGTGTTCTGGACCTGGATCAGGTTGGACATCTCGCTGTCCATGTTGACCCCCGCCGTGCCCTGGAACTTCTCCTTCAGCGTGCTGACCACGACGGCCTGGCCCTGGCTGAGCTGGGTCGCCAGCGTCGAGGCACTGCCCTGCTGGCTGACGAACTGCTGCAGATAGCCGGACACCGTGCCCTGGAATGGCTGCGCCGCCGAGCCGAGGCCGGTGGTTGGCGAGTAGCTGAAGGTCGCCGAGGTGAGCTGCGCGAACAGGAAGTCCGGTCGCGTCGCGTCGCCGGCCGCGGTCTGCGGCGAGGTCGAGTAGGTCGACAGCTTGGTCGGATCGTTCAGCAATGCCGGGTTGACGTTGAGCCTTCCCGCGAGCCCCGTCATCTGCGAGCCGGTCGAGGTGATTGCGCCGGTGTAGAGCGCGCCGCCGTCAGTGAAAACCGGCAGTTGGGCGTTGCCGCTGGCGAGCGTCTGCACCGTGGTGGTGGCCGAGGCCGCCTTGACCGCCGCCTGGCTGGTGCCGTCATCGGTGATCCGCAGCGTGGTGCCGGAGGGATTGGAAAACTGCAGATGCGCGCCACCGAGCGCGCTGTTGAGCTGCGACACCACCGAGGCCATGCCGAGCGAGAAGTCGACGCCGACATAGGACGGGTTGGCGCCGGAGGCGTTCTTCAGCGGCAGCGCCGCGGGATCGTTGACGTTGACGATCTTGACCTGGCGCTGGACGTTGCTCGAATCCGTGTAGGTCAGGTTGATGGTGTTGCCCGCCAGCAGCCCGCTGGTCGAGACGTCGAAGCCGGCCGGAGGTCCCGCCACCGCGGTACCCGCCGTGGTCTTGTCGGACAGCGCCGAGGCCATCGTCGCCGCGAGCTGGTCGACCTGGGTCTGCGCCTGCACCAGGGTCTGGTCGCGCAGCTTGAGGTCGGCCGCGATCTGACCCGAGTTCAGGAGATTGTTCGACACGACGTCGAGCGACACGCCGTTCGACAGCTTGATGTTGAGCTGCCCGACGCCGGTCTTGGTCGGATCGCTGTTGTAGAGCGAGGTGGCGTCGAGCGTCCCCGGCGACGAGAAGGTGAACTCGGAGCTGAGGCCCGCGCCGACCAGCTGGATGCCCGAATTGGTGAATATGCTCGTGCCGTTGGTCGGGTCGGACACGACGCGGATGTCGACATATTTGGCAAGCGTGTTGATCGCGTTGTCGCGCTGGTCCTGCAGGGTCGCCGCCAGCGGGTCGGAGCTGTCGAGGCCCTGCAGCTGCGTGTTGAGCGTCGCGATCTGCTTGATCGCCGCGTTGGCCTGCGTGACCGAATTGCCGATGTCCTGCTCGACATTGGTGCGCAGGGTCTGGATGCCCTTGGTGGTCGCGTTGAGCTGCAGCGCCACGCCCTGCGCCGCCGACAGCGCCACCGACTGCGCCGACTGGTTGCTCGGATTGTTCGACAGCGACTGCAGCGCCGTGGTGAAATTGTTCAGCGCCGTCTCGAGCGTGCCGCTGCCGCCGGGCGTACCGTACACGGTCTGCAGCTGGCTCAGGATGTTGGCCATCTGATTGGCATAGGTCCCACCCGAGGTCTCGGTGCGGAGCTGGTTCTGGACGAACAAGTCGAGCTGACGGTTGACGCCCGTCGTCGTCACCGTCGAGCCGAAGCCGCCGCTGGCGACCTCGATCTGGTTCGGGTTCTGCGCGACGTAGCCGGGCGTGTTCGCGTTGGCGACGTTCGATGAGATGATCGAGAGCGCGGCCTGCGTCGAGCGCAGGCCGGACATCGCGGTGGCGAGGGCAGAACTCAAACCCATGTTCGGTAGCCTTATGTCAATTCAACTGCCACGTCTCAGCGCGATCAGCGCAGCACGTTCAGAAGATCCTGCACCATCGAATTGGCCGTCGTGATCACCTTGGTGTTGGCCGAATAGGCCTGCTGGGTCACGATCAGCTTGGTGAACTCGTCGGCGATGTCGGTGTTGGAGCCTTCCAGCGAGCCGCCCGAGATCTTGCCGGTCGCGCCGATGATGGCTTGGCCGGACTGGTCGGTCGCCTCGTAGGCGCCGCCGTCGAGCGCCTTCAGGTAGTTGGTGCCGTTGAAATGCGACAGCGTGACCTGCGCCAGGTTGATGGTCTGGCCGTTGGAGAAGGTGCCGGTGACGACGCCGCTGTTGTTGACGGCGACCGACTGCAGCTGGCCGGCGGCGAAGCCGTTCTGATTGATCTGGTTGATCGTCGCCGAGCCGATCGTGCTCGCATATTGCGTCAGCGCGCCCGAGGAGATGTTGAGGCTGACGGTGCCGAGCGTGGTGCCGTCGACCACGACGTTGGGAATGGAGATGTTGGAGGTCGTCGGCGACACCAGCGAGCCGTCGGAGGCGAACGTGAAATTGGTGCCGACGTTCTGCCAGGCCACGGTCGAGCCAGTGGCGCTGGAGTTGGTCTGGTAGAACAGGTTCCAGGTGTCCTTGTGGCCCGTGCCGAGCGTCGAGCTGTCGACCTTGCCCCAGCGCAGCTGCACGTTCACCGGCGTGCCCGACGAGTTGTAGGCCGTGACCGCGCCGCCCGAGATCGTCTCGTTGTTGAAGTTGGTGAGATCGTTGCCGATCACGATGCCGGTGCCGGGACTCGCCGTGCGCGTCAGTGCCACGGGTGACGTGAGGCCGAGCGCGGTGAAACCCGGGGAGGCACTGCTCAAGTTCCAGTCCTCGCCGCTGCCGGAATGCAGCGTGATCTTGCCGGCGGTGATGGTCGGCTGCACGCCGGTGACGGCCGCGATCTTCGCCAGCAGCGTGCCGACGGAGTCGCCGACATTGATCTGGGTACCCGAGGCGCCGGAGGCGACGAAGGTGAAGGTGACGACGTCGCCGGCGCTGCCGGTCATGGTGATGGTGTCGCCGGTGGTGAAATTGCTCGAGATCGAGTCGCCGCTGGCGCCGCTCAGCAATGTCGAGGTCGTGATCTGCGCCGGCACCTTGTTCACGGCGGTGGCGCCGGTGACGGTGGAGTCGGCGTAGAAATTGGTGCCGACCGGCAGCGGCACGTTGGAGAGGTCGGCCGAGTTGAGGCCGCCGGCCGCGACCAGCGTGCCGGTCGCAGCGTTGCCGCTGGCGGCGGTCTTCGGCTGCGTCGGCAGGTTGGCCGCATACTGGATTGCGGTGGTCGCCTGCGCCGGCACGAAATTGTTGGCGAATTGCAGCACGGTCGGCACGTTGCCGGTGGCGTTGCCGGTCTTCGGATCGACCGCAACGCCCATCAGGTAATAGCCGGCGCCGTTGATCAGGTTGCCGTTGGCGTTGAGCTGGAAGTCGCCGCGGCGGGTGTAGTTGGTGACGCCGGTGAAGACCGGCACGTTATCGACGACCGAGGAGGCCTTCTGCACGTTGAAGAAGCCGTCGCCGTTGATCGCCATGTTGGTGGCGACCGAGGACGTCGAGACGGTGCCCTGGGTGGTGATGGTGGCCTTGGCGAAGGCGGTGACGCCGCCGGCGTTCTGGCGCGTCGGGTTGGTCGCGTTGGGAATGAGGTCTTCGAAGCTGGTGCCGATGCCCTTGTAGCCGACGGTCGACGCGTTCGCGATGTTACCGGAAATATTCTGCAGCGCGAATGATTGAGCGGACAGACCGCTCACCGAAGTGTTCATCGCGTCGAAGATACCCATACCAATCTCTCCACTGTGATGCCGGTGGCGGGTCGGCCCGCACCGCGTTTCGTGGAGAGCTGTCGCAATCGCTGTGCCAGATGAGAAAATGCTTTGAAATCAGCGCGTTGTAAAACAACAACGTAAAAAAACCGGCGTCAAAACTGGTGAACAATTGCCGAGCCGGCAGTTCTTGCCGGGCCGGACGCGCCAAATCGCGCTCCGGCGCGGCCGCTCGTCACGGCTACCGGCGCGTCCTGAAGACCCCCATCGAGCCTTGAACGGACGAGCCGGAATATCCTGGCGCAAATTCCTGTCAGGTCGACGACGGATTTGCCGGGTGGAACGTGAGCGAGAGCCCGTCCATGCAGTAGCGCAGGCCGGTCGGCTTGGGGCCGTCGTCGAACACATGGCCGAGATGGCCGCCGCAGCGGCGGCAATGCACCTCGGTGCGGACCATGCCGTAGGTCTTGTCCTGGCGGGTCGCCACGGCATTGTCGAGCGGCTTGAAGAAGCTCGGCCAACCGGTGCCGCTGTCGAACTTGGTGTCGGAGGAGAACAGCGGCAGGTCGCAGCCGGCGCAGGCGAAGGTGCCCTTGCGATGCTCCTTCAGCAGCGGGCTGGTCCAGGGCCGCTCGGTGCCCTCCTCGCGCAGTATCTCGTATTGCTGCGGCGTCAATTGCGCGCGCCACTCGGCCTCGGTCTTCTCGATCTCGAACTTCTCGGCGGCGCGGGCCGGCGCGGAACCGCCGAGCCAGCGCAGGGCGGCGAAGCCGAACAGTCCGGCGGCGGTGGTGAACATCATGCGGCGGTCGATCATGGACGTCTCCGTGCGGCGATGGGTTACCGGATCTACGGACGGGATCCCGCGAAGTTACGTCGGGCGCGGGCGCGACGGCTCACTTTCTTGCGAGGTGTCAGCCCTCCCCGGCGTCGGGACGGCGGTTCAGATCGGACGGCTGCGGCCGCAGCGGGAGCCGCGAGCCGGGCCGCTCGGCCGCCCGGCGCCGCGCTTCGGCCGCCCTGATCTCGCGCACACGCTCCTGCGCGCGGACGCGCTCGCGGTGCCGCGCCAGCGTCCCGGCCGCGGCGGCGCGGCCCCGGATCCACAGATTGACGACATGGCCGGCGACCCGGCCGCTGACGCCGCCGGCCCAGACCAATTCGAACGGCGAGAACAGCTTCCAGCGGTCGTCGCCAGCGAGGATCGCCTGCGCGATCAACTGCCCGGCCATCGCCGAGGTGTTGAGCCCCTGCCGGCCGAAGCCGCTCGCGACCCACAGGCCTTTGCGGAGCTGGCCGATCTGCGGCATGCCGTGCACGGTCTGGCCGGTGACGCCGCCAAAGGTCTCGGCGATCTCGACGCGGCCGAGTTGCGGGAACACCGTGCGGATTCGGCGCTGCAGCGCCGCGGCAAATCCGCTGGGCCGGGCGTCCCAGGTCGTCTCCGGGCTCGCCCACATCAGCCGGTCGCCGTCGACGACGCGGAAATGATCGATGCCGTCGGTGTCGCTGACCGAGCCCCGGAAGGCGATCGCATCAGCCAGTCGCTCGCCGAGCGGCGCGGTGACGCCGCCATAGCGCCACACCGGCAGCAGCGTATCGGACAGCTTCTGCAGCGGCGCGCCGAGATGGATGTTGCCGGCGAGCACGATGTGCGAGGCGCGCATCCGCGCCGAGGGCGTCACGATGCGCTTGCGCACGCCCGACGCGTCGATGCTGACCACCGGCGTGTCCTCGAAGATCCTTGCCCCGGCCCGGTGCGCGAGCCGCGCCAGCGCGTGAACGTACCTGCGGCCGTCGAGCTGGAACGCCTTGGGGTAATGGACGCCATGGAAGTAGCGGTCGGTCTTGAGCTCGGTCCTGACGCGCTCGACCTGCCAGCCCTCGACCTCGGTGTCGAAATCCTCATGCAGCATCTGGAGGCGGCGGATCAAGGCGTCGCCGGCGTCGACATTCGAGACTTCGAGCGCGCCTTCGCTGAGTCCGATGCCCGGCATCGCCGCGGTGGCCTGGGCGCGGATGAACTCGGCACCGGACCAGGACAACGCCCATAGCGCCCGGGCATGCGCGAGCCCGACGCGCTCGATCAGATCCGGCAGCGGCAGGTCGAACCCGGGCATGACCGTGCCGATCATGTGACCGGATGCGTTCCATCCGACCTGGCGGCCTTCCAGCACCGCGACGCTCGCCCCCTGCCGGGCCGCGCACAACGCCACCGTCAAGCCGGCCAATCCCGCCCCGACGACGCAGACGTCGACATCGAGGTCGAAATTCAGCCTGGTGCGGCCGTGTGCACCTGCGGCATCCGCGTCATCGTTCACGCTTGTGGAAGTCTCGTTCATGGCGTTTTCTTAGCGAACCCTGCGCCGGACGTCATGACGCTTTTAATGGCGATAAAGAGACGTGGTACAGGCTGACCCAGCCTGAACGATTCGAGACGGAATTCCATGCGCCGATTGATGCTGCTGCGCCACGCCAAGACCGAGACTGACGCGCCGACCGGCCGCGACCAGGACCGCCGTCTCGACGAGCGCGGGCACCAGGATGCCGCCATGATCGGCGATTTCATCGCCAGCCACCCGCCGGTGCCGGAGCTGGTGCTGGTCTCGACCGCGGTTCGGGCGCAGCAGACCTGGGACCTCGCGCTCGCGGCAATGAAGGACCGCGTCCCGCCCCCGCAGGTCGAGACCGTTCCCGAGCTCTACGGCGCCGAGCCGATGCAGATGCTGCATCACATCCGCCTTGCGGCAGCGCATGATCCGAAGCAGCTCCTGCTCGTCGGGCACAATCCCGGCATGCACGAGCTGGCGCTGGCGCTGACCGGCGAGGGCGATTCCGAGGCCCGCCACGAACTGAAGCGCAACATGCCGACCGCGGGACTCGCGGTGCTCGATTTCGACACCGACGATTGGGGCGATATCAGCTTCACCCGCGGCCATCTCCTGAGGTTCGTCACGCCCAAGCTGCTCAAGCACGGCTCGGTCGATTGACAGGCAGGTCGGGTCCGGCGCGTAATGCCGGCGGACAGAGAGGAGGACCTTCGATGTTCAACTCGATTCTGGTGCCGATCGATCTGGCCGACACCGACCTCGCCAAGCCGGCCATCGCCACCGCGGCCACGCTGGCGCAGACCTGGAGCGGCACGGTGCATCTGCTCAACGTGATGCCGATGACGCCGGTGATGCTCGCCGAATACGTCCCGGCCGATTTCGATGCGCAGCAGCGCGAGACCGCCGAGGAAGCGCTGTCGATCGTGGCGCGCGAATCCGGCATCCCGGCCGAGCGCATCAGCTACACGGTACGCCAGGGCGGCATCTATCACGAGATCCTCGAGGAGGCGGCCAAGGTCAACGCCGACCTGATCGTGATGACCTCGCACCGCCCGGCGATGCGCACCTACTTCCTCGGCAGCAATGCCGGGCATGTCGTGCGCTACGCGAAGTGCTCGGTGCTGGTGGTGAGGCCGTGAGTGGCGGCCTCCTCCAACGCATACTGCGCGTAGAACAATTCCCTCTTCGCAGCTATTGCTATCGCATTGGGTGTTTCTCGATCCTATTGCCCGACCGAAATGCGGACTGAGGACACTCTCATGAGATGGCCTCTGCCTTATCCAAGGCGCGGTGACGTATTGGGTATTCTGTTCATCCTCGCTCTGCTTTGCCTTCTCGTTTCCAGCTTCTACTGGTTTCCGAATTCTAAGCCGAATACCGGATTTGGTCCGGATTGGGATTGCACTCCTGTCCCCAATGGCCAACCGATCTGCATCAAAAAATTGAGTCATTGAACTTGGTTCGCGACAAACACCACAGTGCGTAGGGTGGGCAAAGGCGCGTCCGAGACAGCCTGTTTGTCCGTGCTATCTGAACGCGCCGTGTCCACCGTCTTGCGCGAAAAGTTGCTTGGTGGGCACAACATCGCGTGGCTTGCGCCACACGACGTCTTTGCCCACCCCACGGACTCACTCAGCCGGCGGCACCGGTGACGAACCCTTCGCTCCAAGCGTCCCTATCGACTACATATTCGTCGACAACGAAACAATCGGGATAGTCGCGAAAGCCCTCGAATTGAAGCTTGCGCTTTCTTGCGGCATCCGCCTCGGCAGCGCTGCTGTAAACCCCAATGAGCTTGTTATCGGTATCGTTCTCATCGAGAGCATCATCGCGTGGTCGGGCGGTACGCATTGATATGCCTGCTTCGTTTTTCAACATGCCTAGGCTGACGAATTACCCAACGGGTCGAAGGCACCGTCCCCAAAACGACGACTCCCGATCAAGCCCGCGAGCGGACATCCTCGTCGCCGCCCGAAGACCCCCCATAAGATTCAAACGCGACATTCGACCAGTGGCATGATACGGATGGGACGCAAATTGGTGCTATCTGGCACGAGACAAGATGCCACTAAAGCCCGCTATTATCTATGACGTTGCGGCTGATACTCCGTCCATAAAGAAGGCCATTGGCCCGAAGCTGGCCAAGCAATTCTCTGCGAACCCTCAAGTGCGCAGATATGCCGTTGTCCTGAAATTCCCTGATGGGGTCGTGACCAGCCGCGCGATTTCTCACACGCTGAGGAAAATTCCAGCTCCTCGCGGTCCAACGTTACTTGCGGGCGAAGACTTTACGGTCGAAGCGACTGCGATCGCCAAGCTGGAAGGTTGCGACATAGTTTGCGTACGCGAGTTTGGCTGGACCGATGAGGCTTATGCCTCCATCCGCGTGCGCTCCTGACACGAGAGGCTTCTGCTTCGCAATGCGCGTTAGCATTCCGCGAGTGACCCCGTCACGGCCACTCCGCGATGAAGCCCTTCGCCTTGTACGGCGCGATCTTGTCCCATTCGCTGAGCACGCGACGGCGGAATTCGGGATGGGTGTGCCAGAGATGGCGCGGGATGCCGAAGCCGTCGACCGTCAGCAGCATCTTCTCGACTTCGGGCCAGTGCCGCTGCAGGGTCATCGCGTAGCGCCGCGCGGTCCAGCTGTTGCCGAGGCAGATCACGCTGCCGACATTGGCGAGGCCGAGCGCGGCGTCGATCACCGGCAGCGCGAGCGCGACGTTCTCGCCGGTATTCGTGGCGTGGTGCTCTTCGAGGATGCGCTCGGCCGGAATGCCGCGCCTCACCATGGCGGCCTTGATCAGCGTACACTCCGAAAGATCAGCGCCCGGCGTGATCCCGCCGCTGACGATGGCGTGGCGGAAGTAGCCCTGCTGCCACAGCTTCACCGCCGTCTCGGCACGCAGCTCCTCGTCGACGCGGGTCCCGAACACGAACAGGAGATCGGCCGGCCGCAGCGGCGTATCGGCGAAATGCCGCGCGTTGACCGCGGCGATCTCGGCGTCATCCGGTCTGCGCAGCGCGCGATCCTGCATCGTCCCACTCCGAAGGCGACTCGCTCAGTCTGGCATGGCGCGCGAAATCTGCATGATCACATTCGGTGACCGGCGATGAGGTTGCGTGATCACGGCAGCAGCGCGGCCGGAATCTCCGTGAACGTGTAGCTGCGCGGCCTGTTGCGGGTGATGAAGCCGCCGACATACCAGGCGAACAGCGCGGCGAAGCCGATCAGGAACAACGCGCCCGACCATTCGGCGATGACGAGCGCGCGCACCAGAAGCCCGGCCATCGCCACGGCGAGCAGCGCAATCGCGGCGAGCGCCGCGCCGTAGGTGAAGCGGCCGAGGCCCGCAGTCAGCCGTACGTTGCTGCCGCTGAAGGCGAGCCGCGCATGCAGGCCGAGGATGAAAGCACGATAGGCATCGCTCTGCGGCGCCATCAGGGCCGCCGTCTGCCACGAGACGGAGATGATGCTGAGGCGGCGGCCATCGCGATGGGTGATGTCGGCCCGAAAACGCCTCGCCTGCATCGACACCGGTCGGTAGGACAGCCGGATCGCGGCGATGTCGGCGTAAGGCCACAGGCCGGTCCGGCCGGCGAACCGCCACGACAGCCCCTGCCCGGTCAGCTCGAACTGGTGCGCGGCCCCGATCAGCGACGCCTTGTAGGCGTAGCGGATCGCATCATCGCCGGCCGTGGTGGTGCGCTCGGAAATGGATCGGTCCTGTTGCGTGTGGCGCGCGCCTTATCCTACAAACGGAGCATGAGCGAAACGATCTATTTTCCGCGCCACCTGATCCTGGCCGGAGCGATGGCCGCCGGCGTGCTGCTGGCGCTGGCGGTGCACATGCTCGGCGCCCGCTACGGCCTCGATCTCGGCGGCCTGTGGCAGACCGAGAGCGGCGCCTTCATGCCGGCGGGATCGGCGATCGCCTGGTGGCTGATCGCCACCGTCGGCTTCTCCTCGGGCTATTTCATCGCCAACATCATGCACAGCGCGGTATCGGGCGAGATCCCGCAGCGGATGCGCAACTTCCTGGTCGTGGTCGGCGTGCTGATGCTGGCCGGCATCGGCCAGGCGATCTCCGGCCCGAGCCCGGTGCCGTCGGCCTCGGGTGTGCTGGCCGGCCTCGCCGCGCTCTGCCTCGGCGCCCTGATGGCGTTCTGCGGCGCCAATTTCGCGTTGCGTAAGAGCTGACGCGCGGCATCCGGATGCGACGACGCCGCGCGGGATGTCCGCGCGGCGTTTTGTCTCATCGGCTCTGGTGACGCGATCAGCTCGCAGCACGCAGGTTGACGCCGCTCTCGGCGAGCTTGGTCAGCTTCATGTCGGTCGCCTTCTCCTCGTCGAGCGTCTTCTGCAGCACGGCGGCGCAGTCGCTGCGGCCGAGCTGCTTGGCCCAGGCGATCAGGCTGCCATAGCGCGTGATCTCGTAGTGCTCGGCCGCCTGGGCGGCGTTGATCAGCGCTGCGTCCAGCACCGCCTTGTCGTCGACCTCGCCGGCGACCTCGTCGGCCTCCTCGATGATGCCGTCGATCGCCGGACAGTCGACCGCCTTGGCCGCGATGCCGTGCATCTTGAACACCTGTTCGAGACGCGTCACATGCGTCTTCGTCTCATCGAGATGGGTCAGAAAGCCCTGCTTGAGCTTCTGATCCGTCGCCTTGTCCGCCATCTTCGGCAGCGCTTTGACGAGCTGGTTCTCGGCGTAATAGATGTCCTGCAGCTGATGAACGAACAGATCGTTCATCGTCTTGATGTCCTTGGTGAACAGTCCCATTTGTTTCACGTCCTCTCGGTTCGGAACATGGCAGGTCCCTCCCCCGACCGATCGTCGCCATGTTCGCTGTGCGCTAACCGGCGGCTACGGCGGTTGTTCCGGCGTACCGGCCCTGCCGAACCGGTCGCAGGGGCGAGGGTTCTCGTGAACCGCGCGGGTGACCAGTTGGACCGAATTGAGGCGGACGGGCCGCCAGCTATGTGACCGGAGTGTGACAGACCTGCGCCGCATGGGTCGGAGCTGAGCTGTGTCAAGGACTGCACAACGCGCGCATTTTAGCATAAGGAACAGGCTGTCACGAATTGCCCGCCCCATCGATCAATGGTTTCGCCTCTTTTCCAAGATCTAGTACCGCCCCGCCGGGAGGATGAATGCAGCGCCTGCTGACCACGCTTGGGCGTGGCTTCAAGAAATGGATCGGCTGGAAGCGGCTGGGGATTGCAGCGAGCCTTGCGATCATCGCCTTCGCGATCACGACACTCGTGCGTACGCTGAAGGGCGTCGATGCCGGCGTCATCCTGACCGCGCTCACCGAAATCCCGCCCGGTCACATCGCCCTCGCGGCCTTGTGTGTGGTCGGCGCGTTCTGCACGCTGACCTTCTATGACTATTTTGCACTGCGAACGATTGGCAAGAAACACGTGCCCTATCGCATCGCGGCGATGAGCGCCTTCACCAGCTATTCGATCGGCCACAACATCGGCGCCACCGTGTTCACCGGCGGCGCCATCCGGTTCCGGATCTACTCCGACTACGGGCTGTCCGCGATCGACGTCGCCAAGATCTGCTTCCTGTCAGGCCTGACCTTCTGGCTCGGCAATCTGTTCGTACTCGGCATCGGCATGACCTTGCATCCGGCCGCCGCCACCGCGATGGACCAGTTGCCCCCGGCGGTGAACCAGCTGATCGCGATCGGCATCCTCGGGGCGATCTTCGCCTATCTCGGCTGGCTGACCGCCGGCAAGAACCGGCGCCAGCTCGGCCAGAACGGCTGGAAGGTGGTGCTGCCCTCGGCGCAGCTCACGCTCGTGCAGATCCTGATCGGAGTGGTCGACCTCGGCTTCTGCGCGCTGGCGATGTACCTCCTCGTCCCCGCCGCTCCGCCGATCGATTTCCTGTCGCTGTCGGTGGTGTTCATCCTCGCCACCCTGCTCGGCTTTGCCAGCCACGCGCCCGGCAGCATCGGCGTGTTCGATGCCGCGATGCTCGTGGCGCTGCCGCAGTTCGGGCGCGAGCAGTTGCTGGCCACCCTGCTCGTTTTCCGCGTGCTGTATTTCGTGATCCCGTTCGCGACGGCGATCTCCATCATGGGCATCAGGGAACTCTGGCTGAACGTCGTGAAGCCGTGGCAGGAGCGGCGCCGGCTGAACTCAGCCTGCGAGGACGAGGTCGCCGCCAAGCGCGCCGCGGCCACGGCGCCCGCCGCGGTTCCCCAGCGCATCAAGCGCCACTCCCAGCGCTGAGCAGCAATCGTCTCGCGGATGACGCGACGGTTCGACCCTCGACCGGTTGAACTCGCGTGCGATCCTCTTATTTCCGCCCCATCCCTGACGTGAATCCTTGCGCATGACCCGAATGCCCCTTCGTCCGCTGCTCGCCGCCTGCGTCCTGGCCGGCCTGCTCGCCCCTCTCGCCGCCACCGAGGCGGCCGCGCAGTTCGGCGCAGCGCCGCTGCAGATCAGCTGGGAGGTGCGCAACCGCTTCCGTCTCTTCCGGGAGGAGCGCGACTTCCTGCTGCATACCGAGAGCACGCGCGACCGCTCCATCCTCGCCGCCGAGCAGGCGTTGGCGGTGCAGAGCGACGGCCGCGGCTGGGCCCGGAACGTCGTCAACCGGCTCTGCATCGACCTCGCCGGCCGCATCAACGAGCCGTGCACGCGCGACAACGTCAAGGAAAGCTATCTCACGCCGATCGACCATCCGGTCACGGTGCGCCTGACCGGCCCGGTCCCGGTCGGCGCCACCTGCGCGTGGTCGTTCGACGACGGCGACGGGCCGCAGACCTCGACATTCGACTGCGCCGAACCGGTCAACCTGCGCGTCCGCTACGGCCGCCAGACCGTCGCATCCGTCGATGTCGCCAGCCCGGAAGGCACGCAGCAGGTCTCGACCGGAATCCAGGTCCGCGACGTCCTGATCGCCGGCCTCGGCGACAGCATCGCCTCCGGCGAGGGCAATCCCGACCGCCCGATCGCGCTCGCCGACGACGGCTTCTGCTTCCGCTCCTATCTCGGCGGCCCGACCGCGCAATATTATCGGCCGAGCCGGGCCGGCTTCAAAGGCGGCCGCGCCTGCGAGGCGCCGGACACGCTGCAGAACTGGCAGAAGCACAGCGCGGTCTGGCTCAACGCGGCCTGCCATCGCTCGCTCTACAGCTACCAGACCCGCACGGCGCTGGCGCTCGCGGTGCGCTATCCGCACGTCGCGGTCACCTACCTGCCGCTCGCCTGCACCGGCGCCACCATCGCCGACGGCCTGTTCGGCAGCCAGCGCGCGCGCGAATGCACGCCGGGCCGCGCCGCGACCACCTGCGCCGGCAGCGTCAACGGCCAGCTCGGCGAGCTGCGCGAGGCGCTGACCGCGGCCAAGCGTCGCCAGCCGGACCGCAAGCTCGATCTGATTCTGCTGTCGATCGGCGCCAACGACATCAACTTCTCCGGTCTCGTCGCCGACGTCATCGTCGATACGCCGACCGAACGCACGCTGTTCAAGCGCTCGGGCGTGATCGGCTCGGTCGAGGAATCGCGCAGCGAGCTGGCGCGCGACCTGCCGCAGGGTTTTGCCAAGCTGCGCGAGGCGCTGAAGCCGCTGGTCGGCGACCTCTCGCACGTCATCTACACCTCCTACGGCAACCCGGCGCTGAGCGGCCCCGGCACGCCCTGCCCGGGTGGTCCGGCCGGTTTCGAGGTCCACCCATCGTTCAATGCCAATCCGCAGCGGCTCGCCAAGGTCGCGGGCTTCGTCGAGAACGAGTTCCTGCCGTCACTGCGCGGGCTGGCGCAATGTACCGCGGGAGTCCTGTGCCGCGATCCGCAGGCCGACCGCATGACCTTCGTTGACGCGCATCAGGCCGCGTTTGCCGATCACGGCTTCTGCGCCCGCTCGACGCAGGATCCGCCGTTCGACCGCGAATGTTTTTCGGCCGACGGCGCCAGCTTCGATCCGAACATCGTCAGCGCCGCCAACGAGCCGCTGCTGTGCGGCCGCGGCGCCAGCGAGTATCGTCCCTATCTGCCGCGCGCGCGCTGGATCCGCGATGCCAACGACAGCTACTTCTCGGCGATGACCTATCCGCAAGGGCTGCCGGCGGCGATGCAGCCCTCCGACATCCACGATGCGAGCTGGGGCGTGCTGTCCGCGGTCTATGGCGGCGCCGTGCATCCGACGGCGGAGGGCCATGCCGCGATGGCCGACGCCGCCTTTCCGGCCGCGGCGCAAGTGCTCAACCTCGATGCGGCCGAGCCCAACGTCACCAGCCAGCCGCTGCCGCCGGCGGGCATGGTGAGGCAGTAGTCGGCCATTCGGGTAGGGATCGCAGAGGAAGAACGGCCTGAAGCGCTCCGCTCCGCACACCGTCTTTCGGGACGCCCTCCGTGAGCGGGCGCTCAGGAACAAAGGCTGTGGAGCGGCGAGATTGCAGAGCCTCATGGGGAGTTGGGAGCGGATGGAGAGCCGGGCCGCCTCGAAAGAACGTATCGGCCTCGACGTCCCAACGCTCACCGCGCAAATCGACGGCGACCACCGCCAAGCGATCCTGATTGTCCTTGTACCCAATATGGGTTGTTCACGCACATGGCCGCGAGGCCCCGGCCTGCCCTTCGACACTGATCCCAGGACGTATAGGTGCATTCGACATAGGTGCTACCACCCCATTCCCACCTTTGTAGGCAGACAGGATAATTGGACTCATAGGTCTGAGCAGCGGCGATCGGGATCATGGAGATGGCCGCGCTCCCCGCGATTATCCAACGCAGCATCAGCATCGCTCCCTCGTCGAATTCCGACCGCTGCGGCCAATGGCCTGCGCGATCACCGGCAAGCAACGCTCGAATGATCATGGAGACCTTGTCCTCGACCACGCGGTTGGTCTGGATCAAGCTCTTCGCCGACGCGGTGTCCGAGATCGCGATCCCTTGTCGGCCAGGAGCGAGGACGGTCGCAGTTCGGAAGCAGTCTACTTGACCGCAGCCGGCTTCTTCATCATCGGAGGCGCCTGCTTGGTGGCGGGGCCGGTTGCCGTCGTCGCCTGCGAGGGCAGATATTTGGCGAGGATCGCAGGATCGATCTGCGCCATGTTGCTATCCGGCAGGCGGGTCCAGGTCTCGTCCTTGCCAAACAGCGAGATGCCGAGATAGCCGTGCAGGATCAGCGTCTGCCCGTCCGGACTGACCCGCATATTGGCCTTCCAGATGTTGCCGTCGCGCGGATTGAGCACGTTGCCGCCTTCGTATTTCAGGCCCT
The DNA here is from genome assembly GCF_051168375.1 of Bradyrhizobium sp. HKCCYLRH1034. NCBI lineage: Bacteria > Pseudomonadati > Pseudomonadota > Alphaproteobacteria > Hyphomicrobiales > Nitrobacteraceae > Bradyrhizobium > Bradyrhizobium sp. HKCCYLRH1034. The sequence continues at coordinate 26,056 of NZ_JBNPUW010000008.1, forward strand.
CGCGCTTCATGTCGCGCACGAAGGAGATGCCGAGCACCGGCGCATTCTTGCGGTCATCGCTGCACTTCGAACAGACCTCGTTCGGATTGTCGCCGGGACGCGGAAACGTCTTGGCGATCACGCCCTCGAACACGCCGTCGTGGTCGATGAAGAGAAACCAGCCGACGGGCCTGCCATCCTCGACCTTCTGCCACAGACCGGCCGCGGTCGGCTCAGCCGCGAGCGCAGGCCGCGTCAGCAGAGCACCGGCAACGACGAGCGCGCCGATCGCGAGCTTCGTCACACCAGGCACCAGCCGAAGTCGGGGAAACGCATTGCGCATCATCATCTCACCTTGACCAAGTCACAAAATGAATGGCCGCACAGTACGGCCGTTTCATGCATCGTTCCAGCCCCATAACAGGTCTGGCGCGCCGGTGAAACCGGCACGCGCAGGAAACATTTCTTCACATTTGAGTTGGTCCGGCGGCGGAAGGTTCCATACCGCCGACAAATTAGTTGACGCCGAGCTTCTTCTGCAGGCTCGACGACGACGTCGTGTACTGGAACACCAGCCGCTTCTCCGGATACACGTAGCGGTGCGCCTTCTGCGCCATCAGCGCGCCCTCGTGGAAGCCGCACAGGATCAGCTTGATCTTGCCGGGATAGGTGTTGATGTCGCCGATCGCGAAGATGCCGGGCACGGAGGTCTCGAAGGCAGAGGTCTCGACCGGAATGAGATTGTGCTCGAGCGCGAGGCCCCACTCGGCAACCGGACCGAGTTTCATCGTCAGTCCGAAGAATGGCAGCATCATCTCGCAGGGGACGGTCTCGACCGCGTTGTCGTTGCCCTTGATCGTCGCAGCCGACAGCTGGCCATTGGCGCCTTCGAGCGCCGTCACCTGGCCGATGCGCAGATCCATCTTGCCGCCGGCGACGAGCGCGCGCATCTGCTCGACGCTGTGGGGCGCGGCACGGAAGTCGTCGCGGCGATGAACGAGCGTGATGCGCTTCGCGATGGGGTGCAGGTTGAGCGTCCAGTCGAGCGCGGAGTCGCCGCCGCCGACGATGACGACATTCTTGTCGCGGAACTGCTCCATCTTGCGCACGGCATAGAATACCGAGGTGCCTTCATAGGCCTCGATGCCCGGCACCGGCGGGCGCTTGGGCTGGAACGAGCCGCCCCCGGCCGCGATCACCACGACCTTGCACTCGAACACCTTGCCGGCATCGGTGGTGACGCGAAAACCGGGATCGCCGATCTTTTCGACCTTCTCGACCATCTCGCCGAGATGGAAGGTCGGACTGAACGGCTTGATCTGCTCCATCAATTGATCGGTGAGGCCCTGCCCCGTCACCATCGGCACGCCGGGAATGTCGTAGATCGGCTTCTCCGGATACAGCTCGGCGCATTGGCCGCCGACCTTGTCGAGGATGTCGATCAGATGCGCCTTGATGTCGAGCAGCCCCAGTTCAAAAACGGCAAACAGTCCGCAAGGGCCCGCGCCAATGATCAGCACATCGGTCTTGATCGCTTCGCTCATGTCGCTCTTCTCGTTGGAGGCGCCGCTCGACGGATGGCGGCAGATGGCGGTTCCGAATTTGTAGCCATTGGTGTGGTCGCAGGGAAGGCACAAAAGCCGCCCCTGCCTCGCGCGCGGCTTGCAGCGGTGGGCTTAGCCGGGTTTGAAGGGGACATGAATGATGGAGATCAATCGGTGACAGAGACGGCCCGCCGCGATCACGCGCCACGCCTGGAGGACTTTCCCTACCGGCTGACGGACAATGTCCGCTTCGGCGACCTCGATCCCAACCAGCACGTCAACAATGCGGTCTACGCGACCTATTTCGAGACCGGCCGGGTGACCTTGATGAAAGACCCGCGCCATGGCCTGACCCAGGACGGGCTGGCCTGGATCATGGTGCGGCTGGACATGCATTTCCGGGCCGAGCTGCGCTGGCCGGGCACGATCGAGCTGGGACTGGGGGTCGTGAGGCTGGGGCGCACGTCGGTGACCTGCGAGCAGGTCGTGTTCTCGGACGGGCGCTGCGTGGCGTCGGCCACCGCGGTCATGGTCCTGATCGACGAGGTGACGCGCAAACCGGCGCCGCTGACGCCGAATCTCGTTGCTGCGCTACAGCCCTGGGTCCGCCGCGGCATGGCGATCGCGCCGCCGGCATAGGCCTGGCGGCGATCAGCCGAAGCGCGACGATGAGGGCGCGAGACGAACGGTCAGGCCTGACGCTCGGGGGTGGAGACGACGAGGCCGTCGAGTTCGTCGGAGACCTTGATCTGGCAGGAAAGACGGGAATTCGGCCGGACATCGTAGCCGAAATCGAGCATGTCCTCTTCCATCGGGGTCGGCGGGCCGACCTTCTCGCGCCAGGCTTCGTCGACATAGACATGGCAAGTCGCGCAGGCGCACGCGCCGCCACATTCGGCCTCGATGCCGGGAATGGCGTTACGGATCGCCGCTTCCATCACGGTCGCGCCGTTCTCGATCTCAACGGTTCTGGATTCGCCGGTATGGTCGACAAAGGTGATCTTGGCCATGTGTGCTCGTGCTGCGCAGGGAATGAGGTCGGGCTGTCCTATAACGGACCGCTCCGCTCCGCGCTAGTGCTGCCGCCGGCCGCTCAGGCCGCGCCGAGCATCTCCGAAATCGCCGCGCGGGCCTGCGCGATCGCCGTGCCGAGCCAGGCCAGCGCATCGGCCGGGTCGCCCGCCCGCAGCGCCGCTTCGAGCCCTTCCGCCGCGTCGGCGACGTCGAGCGCGCCGACGGCGCGGGCCGAGCCCTTCAGCGTGTGGGCGACGGTGGCGGCGTCCTCGGGCATCACCTGCAACCGCTCCAGCAGGCGGACGGCCTGGCTGGAGAACATGGCGAGCACCTCGCGCTCGAGCGCGCTGTCGCCGAGCGTCATCCGGCGCAGCAGGTCCAGGCTGATCGGCCCGTCATCGGGAACCAGCGGGGGCGAGGGCATCCATTCGATCCGTGAAAGGTCGGGAATCATGGCGGCAATCCGGTCCGGGCGCGCCGCGCGCGCCTGTGGTAAGCCAAGCACGACAATGGTTAATGCATTGTTACCGGCCCAATTGCCGCGGGTTTGCCGTGATTTGGGCCCGGCTCTGCCCCAATCACGGCAGAAACGGGAATTCGCAGAACTTCTAGAGTGTTAACGGCGGCTGCTGTTAACGATGATTAAGAATCTCTTAACCACGGCCATTTCTTTCAACAGGCACAGCCAATAGGATGATGCCCGGATGGAGTGGGTCACCTGGCGGAATTTGCCACCCCTGGTGCCTGCGAGGGATGACGTCCGGTTCGAGCGTTGCGAGAGGGCACTCGTACGCGGCTCGCCGGATCGAAATTAAGACGAGGGCTCGGACTCAACATGGCGAACACTCCGAAAAAGGTCAAAGACCCGACTGAAGTTGCGCTGTCCGCCATTCAGGAGGCTTTGAACATCAGCGATTCGTCCGCGCCCACGGACTCGCAGGGCTCGGTCCACGCTGACGGGGCTCCGCCCGTCATGCCGAACGGCGTGTCCAGTCTGGATTCGTTCGACTCGCGTCCGGGCATCGACCGCAGCAGCCTTGACGAGATCGAGCCGCCGCCGCTCGCCGCGCGCCGCCCGGCCAATGACGACCGCGAGACTATCGGCCAATTGCTGCAGGCGATCCAGAAGGGCCGCCCGTCACGCGGCGTCTACACGCTGGCAACCGCCTTTGCAGGCATCTGGATCGTCGGCTGCGTCCTGCTGACCATCGGCTTCCTGCCCGCTTTGCAGACCTTGATCGGCCAGAGCGGCGGCGTGCTGGTCATGGCAGGCCTCGCCGCAGTGTTCTTTGCCCCGGTTCTGCTGTTCTATTTCCTCGCGAGCCTCGCTTGGCGCGGCCAGGAGCTGCGCATGATCGCGCAGTCGATGGCGCAGGTCGCGATCCGCTTCTCCGAGCCGGAAGGCGCCGTCAGCGATTCGATCGTGACCGTCGGCCAGGCCATCCGCCGCGAGGTCGCGGCGATGGGCGACGGCGTCGAGCGCGCGATCGCTCGCGCAGGCGAGCTCGAGATGCTGGTCGCCAACGAGGTTGCGGCGCTCGAGCGCGCCTACAGCGACAACGAGGTCCGCATCCGCGCCCTGCTCCAGGACATCGCCCATCAGCGCGACAACCTCGTGGGCCAAGCCGAGCAGGTCCGCAGCGCCATCTCGGGCGTCCAGATCGACCTTCGCCACGACATCGCGCTGATCTCGGACGCGATCGCCTCGCGGGTCGACGAGGTCGCCAAGAGCATCACCGGCGCGCTGGAAGAGCGCGGCGCCCACATCACGGCCGCGCTCGGCAACGCCGGCGACAACATGATCCTCGCGCTCGGCGAGCGCGGCGGCGATCTGCTCGACCGGCTCGAAGAGGCCAGCGCCGAGACCACCCGCGCCGTGCTCGACGCCTCGGAGCGGCTCACCACCAGCCTCAATTTCAAGACCGGCCACGTCCACGACGAGTTCGCCGACCTGTCGGACCGAGTCCACGAGATGCTCAACGAGCGCATCGACCGCATCACCAGCGAGTTCGAGCAGCGCACGGCGGCCATCGTCGACGGCATCTCGGTGCGAACCGAGCAGGTTCACGACCAGCTCAAGGCGTCCGGCGAGTCCCTCCTGCTGGAGCTCGAGCTGCGCAGCGGCGATCTCGTCACCAAGATCGACGAGGCGAGCCAGCGCATGTCCGGCCACATCGTCACGTCAGGCGAGAAGGCGAGCGAGTCGCTCGATGCGACCGTCAATTCACTGGTCGCCAAGGTCGTGAGCCAGACCGAGAGCACCCACGACACGCTGTCGATCCAGATCAGCGCCTTCGACGAGCTGGTGAAGAACCAGGGCACCGAGCTCGCCGAGCGCTTCGCACGCGACAGCTCGACGCTGGGCGCGCTGATCACCCGGCACATCACCGAATTCGACCGCACGGTGAAGACCTATGGCGGCGAGATCGTCGAGCGCATGGGCCAGCGGACCCAGGAAATCTCCGACAATCTCAAGTCCTATGTCGATACGTTCGATACGCGGCTGTCGTCCAACAGCGGTGAGATCACGGCGACGCTGGATCAGCGGCTGAACCAGTTCGAGACCAATCTGCAGGCCCGCATCACCACCCTCGACACCTCGCTCGATGCGAAGATCAAGACCTTCGACGACAGCGTCGAGGGCCGCCTCAAGTCGCTCGAGGAGAACTTCGACAACCGCGCGACCTCGGTCACCTCGACGATCGAAGGCCGCCTCGGCACTCTGTCCAACTCGCTGACCGACGGCGCTGCCCAGGTGCTGCACGCGATCGACTCGCGGCTGACCGTGCTGACCTCCTCGCTGACCGATGGCTCGGCGCAGGCGATCCAGTCGATCGATTCCCGCCTCAACATACTGACCTCCTCGCTGACTGACGGCACCGACAAGGCGCTCGAAGCGATCGATCAGCGCATCCACAGCCTGTCGAACATCATCGACGGCCGCAGCTACGAGCTGACCGAAGCCGTCACCGCGCGCTTCCAGGACATCCATCAGGGCATCGAGACCCGCGTCGGCTCGATCGCCAAGGACATCGACCATCGCGTGTCGCAGTTCGAGGACCTGCTCGGCTCGCGCGTCGAGGCCGTGGCCGGCCGCATCGAGAGCAGCGGCCGCCAGGCGAGCGACGAACTGATGACCCGCGCCGAGCTGCTGTCCGCCAGCATCAAGTCGCATGTGGAAGATGCGGAGCGGGCGCTGACCAACCTCGTGGTCAACACCAGCGAGACCATCCAGACCGGGGCCCGCTCGGCACAGCAGGCGCTGCTCAACGTCTCGACCGACGTCGGATCGCAGTTGAAGAACACCTCCGCCGAGGTCGAGCGTGCCCTGTCGAACGCAGGCAGCAGCGCGGCCGAGGCCGTGCTGACCAGTGCACGCGAGGCCCAGGCCACGCTGGTCGCGGCCTCCGGCGAGACCGCCGACCAGATCAAGTCGCTGTCGGCCGACGTCGAGCGCACGCTCACGGCGGCAGGCTCGACCACCGCAGCCTCGATCCTCGCCGGTGCGCGCGAGGCCCAGAACACGCTGGTGTCCGCCTCCTCCGATGCCGCCACCCACGTCAAGTCGCTCGCCGTTGACGTCGAGCAGGCGCTGACGGCCGCCGGCTCGGCCACGGCAGCCTCGATCCTCGCCGGTGCACGCGAGGTCCAGAACACGCTGGTGTCCGCCTCCTCCAACGCGGCCGAGCACGTGAAGTCGCTCGCAGCCGACGTGCAGCGCTCGCTGACCAGTGCCGGGACGGAAACCGCCGAAGCCATCACGGCGGGCGCCCGTGATGCCCAGCATGCCCTGCTCGCGGCATCGAGCGAAGCGGCCGAACAGGTCAAGGCGCTGACCGTCGACGTCCAGCGCTCGCTGTCGATCGCGGGGACGACCACCGCGGAAACGATCACCGGCGGCGCCCGGGAAGCGCAGAGCACGCTGATCAGCGCTTCGTCCGAAGCGGCCAATCACGTCAAGTCGCTGGCGGCCGACGTCGAGCGCACGCTCGCCGCGGTCGGAACCAGCACCGCCGCAGCGATCGTCGACAGCGCCCGCGACGTCCAGTCGAAGCTCGTCACCGCCTCGATGGAAGCAACCGAGCACGTCAAGTCGCTGGCCGTCGACGTCGAGCGGACGCTGTCGTCCGTCGGCGCCGATACCGCGACCTCGATCCTCAACAGCGCGCGCCAGGCGCAGATGTCGCTGACCGCCACGTCGGCCGACACCGCGGCCACCCTGGTCGGCAGCGCACGCGAAGCCCAGGCGGTGCTGACGACGACCACGACCGAGACGGTCGCGGTGATCGTCGGCGGCGCGCGCGAGGCGCAGAACCTGCTGACCGCCACCTCCACCGACACCGCGGGCCAGCTCAAGGCGATGTCGTCGGAGATCGAGCGCGTCATCAATTCCGTCGCGGCGAACACCACCGATGCGATCCAGAGCAGCGCGCTCAATGCACAGAGCGCGCTCGTCGCCGCCTCCAACGAGGTCTCCACGCGGGTCAAGTCGACCTCGACCGAGATCGAGCGCTCGGTGCTCGCCGCCGGCAACTCGTTCGGCTCGGCCATGACCGGCAAGACCGACGAGATCGTCACCTATGTGCAGCAGCAGAGCGAGCGGCTGTCGCAGATGCTCGACGGCAAGCGCGGCACCCTTGTGGAGGCACTCAACTCGAAGACCAACCAGCTCACGATCGAGATCGATCGCGTCACCACCGACGCGCTGAAGGCGATCGAGGTCCGCGGCCAGAACTTCGCCCAGAGCGTCAATGGCAACGGCTCCGAGGTCGCCCGCACCATCACCTCGGCGGGAGAGCTCGCGACCACCGCGATCACCAAGTCGCTCAAGGAGCTGGAGCAGGCCTCGCGCGCGGCGATCGAGCAGTCGCGCCAGGTCTCGGTGGCTGCGGTCACCGAGATGCAGGAGACGAGCAAGATCCTGCGCACCGATACGGTCGCCCTGTTCGAACGTCTGCGCGAGGGCAACATCCTGCTGCAGGAGGTTCTGACCGGCGCCCACGACAACCTCAACTCGCTGGAGCGGGCGCTGGTCACCCGGGTGGCCGACTTCGTCACCGCGATGAACGACGTCACCGCACGCAACGGCACCGCGACGCAGACGCTCGAGGACCAGCTCAACGTGTTCAACTCCAAGACGTCGCGGGCGCTGGAGGATCTCAACTCGCTGTCCGGCCAGTTCGACGCGCATGGCAAGGCGCTGATCGAGGCGGCGGCCATCGTCGAGCAGAGCAACCGCGATGCGACCGTCTCGATCTCGGATCGCAAGACGACGCTGGAATCGCTGGTCACCACCATCGATCTGCGCACCGCCGATCTCGACCAGCGTCTGACGCGCTTCACCACCCTGCTCGACGAGTCCTTGGCGGCCGCCGAGGAGCGCGCCCGCGACATCGCCCGGGTCGTGGCGGAAACGGCGGGGGCCGGCTCGACCGCGCTCAGCCGCCAGTTCGAGGCCATCCGCGCCAACGCGGAGGAGGAACGCCGCCTCACCACGTCGCAGATGCAGGAGATCTACCAGCAGAGCACGCAGGAAGCCGATGCGATGTTCAAGCAGTCGGCGGAGAAGTTCGCCACGCTGGTGTCGAGCATGAAGCAGATGACCGCCGAGATGCATCGCGAGCTCGAGGCGACGCGCAACGAGCTGCGCCGCGGCGTGCTGGAGATGCCGCAGGAGGCCGCCGAGAGCACGGCGCAGATGCGCAAGGTCATCGTCGACCAGATCGAGGCGCTGGCCGAACTCAACCGGATCGTCGCGCATCACGGCCGCGGTCTCGACGTGGTCAGCGCGTCGCGTCCCGCCGCGGTCGCGGCGCCAGCGGCCGTGATCCGTCAGGAAGAGCCGATCGTCGCCGCAGCCGTCGGCGGCCGGCCGGACATGCGCCTGCGCGAGCCGGCTGCGACCAGCGTCGCCAACCTGCCGCCGCCGGATCTCGGCATGCAGCCGCCGGCCCCGCCGCCGCAGCCACGCCGGGTCGAGGCGCCGCCGATGGGTCCGGTCGCCGATCAGCGCAGCGACAACTGGCTGTCCGACCTGCTCAACCGGGCCGACAACAGCACCGCCGGCCAGCCCCAGCCGCCGCGTGGCCGCGGTCCGGCGCAGCAGTCGGGCAATCCGCTGGAGTCGCTGTCGCTCGACATCGCACGGCTGATGGACCGCAATCTCGCGGCCGAGATGTGGGACCGTTACCAGCGCGGCGAGACCAAGGCGTTCTCCAAGCGTCTCTACACCCCGGCCGGCCAGAAGGCGTTCGACGAGGTCGCCCGCAAGTACCGCGCCGACCGCACCTTCAAGCAGACGGTGGACCGCTACATCACCGAGTTCGAGCGGCTGCTCGACGAGGTCGCACGCGACGACCGCAATCCGCAGGCGCTGCGTGCCCAGCTCACCTCGGAGACCGGGCTGGTCTACACCTTGCTCGCCCACGCCGCCGGAAGGCTGGCGTGACGGGAGCAGCGAACAGCGACTAGCGGATGGCGAGGAGCCGACCGCGATGAGAATAGACAACGGAGGCCGCGAGGCCTCCGTTTCGCTTATCGGGGTCCAGTGAAGCGTTTTCGGATTTGCCCGTCGCCGGCCCGACCGGCACGGCAGCCGTCGTTGCAGGCGCCCGGGATGCCAGTCAGCATGAGACGGGACAATGCCAAGCCGAGCGTGGAGCAATCGGTGCATCGCCGCGGAGGGCACCGAGGCGCTGCCTCTCGCTACGCCCTGCGCCCGCCCGCCTCCCTCACCGCCGCCCGCTGGTGGGCGCCGCGGGCGCGGGCTGCGAGGCCTGGGCGTTGCTCGGGCTGGCGTTGCTGGCCCCGAACAGGACCCGGGTCGGATTGCGGTCGAAATTGTTCACGGCGCGGCTGATGTCGGACAGCGTGCGCCGTCCATCGGCCATCAGCGCGCCGGAGCGCTTGTCCAGATCCTCGGCGAGCTCCCGGATCGATTTCACCGTCAGGAACAGCTCGCCGCCATCCTTGCCGCCGGCCAGCGTGTTGAGACCGAGCATCAGGGTATCGGCCTTGCCCATGATGCCGTCGACACGGCTCATGACGCCATCGATGCGCTCGGAATTGCGGGCCAGCGACTGGGTGAACACCTCGAGATTCTTGATCGAGTTCTTCACGGCGTCCTGGTTGTCCGCGACCACCTTGTTGATGTTCTGCAAGGTGGCTCGGATCGCTTCGGTCACGTCCTGCAGCCGGGTCGGATCGGCACGCAGCATCGGCACGCCATCCTCGTCGAGCAGCGGCGGCGGCGCAGCCTCCTCGCCGCCCTTCAGCGAGATCGCGGCGACGCCGGTCAGGCCCTGGAACTCGAGCCCGACCAGGGTGTCCTTGCGGATCGGTGCGTTGTTCTCGACCATCGCCAGCGCGACGACGCGGCGCGGATTGTCGAGCTTGACCGAGATGACCTCACCGACCCGGATACCATTGAAGTTGACGCTGCCGCCGTTGCGCAGACCCGCGGCCGGACCCTCGAACACGACCCGCAGCGGGCTGCGCTGCTTGGTCGTGTGCAGGCTCTGAAACCAGAGGACAAATCCGATCGCCGCGGCAATCACAGCCAGCGTGAACGACCCGATCAGGACGTAATTCGCCCGCGTTTCCATTACCAACTCCGGTACCGGCACGTCGCGGCGGTCATCCGGCCCCCGCTTCCGTGCACTGTCGGTTGGCGCCGGACAGCGGCACCCACCCCATCAACTTTGTCGCGGCAGTCCCCACTCCCGCTCACAAAAATCGTCCCTGGGGCGCGTCGCGCTACCCCATCACGGCTCGGGCACGCTTGCCGTGGAAATACTGTCGGAGCCACGGATGTTCCGAGGCCTGCATGTCGGCCATCGATCCCGCGGCGATAATCTTGCCGTCGCCCAGCACGGCGATGCGGTCGCACGCCGTATACAGGCTGTCGAGATCATGGGTTACCATGAAAACCGTCAGTCCCAAAGTGCGCTGCAGGGTCCGGACGAGCTCGTCGAAATCGCCGGCGCCGATCGGGTCGAGCCCCGAGGTCGGCTCATCGAGGAACACCAGCTCCGGATCGAGCGCGAGCGCGCGTGCCAGCGCCACGCGCTTGATCATGCCCCCCGACAGCTCACTCGGGAAACGATCAGCAACATCGGGCCGCAATCCGACCATCACCAGCTTTGCGATCATGATCTCGTCGAGCAGACGCTGCGAGACCTTGAGATACTCCCGGACCGGGAACTGGATGTTCTGCCGCACGGTGAGCGAGGAGAACAACGCGCCCTGCTGGAACAGCACGCCCCAGCGCCGCTCGACGGCGCGGCGGCCGGCACGATCGGCGGCGTCGAGATCGACGCCGAACACCTCGATGTTGCCCGACAGCTTCGGCACGAGGCCGATGATGGTGCGCGTCAGCACCGACTTGCCGGCGCCGGATGGACCGACGAAGCCCAGGATCTCGCCGCGCTTGACGTCGAGGTCGAGCCCGTCGAGCACGCGCGTCTTGCCGAACTGCACGGTAACGTCACGCACGCGGATGATCGGATCGGAGACCTCCTGCGTCATCTCAGCTCACATCCCGACCGCGGCGAAGAAGATCGCGAACACGCCGTCCATCACGATGACGAAGAAGATGCCCTTCACCACCGACGAAGTGGTGTGGCGCCCCAGCGACTCGGCACTGCCCTGCACTGCCAGTCCTTCGACGCAGGCGACGATCCCGATCACCGCCGCCATCACCGGCGCCTTGAGCAGCCCGACCTTGAAATGATCGATCGAGATCGCATCGCGCAGGCGCAGCAGGAAGGCCTCGGGATCGACGCCGCCATAGAACCAGGCCACCAGCCCACCGCCATAGAGCGCGGCGATGTCGCCGAGGAAGGCCAGGATCGGCAGTGCGATCACCAGCGCGAGCATGCGCGGCAGGATCAGGACCTCGATCGGATCGAAGCCCATTGTGCGCAGCGCGTCGATCTCCTCGCGCATCTTCATCGAGCCGAGCTCGGCCGTGTAGGCGCTACCCGACCGGCCCGCGATCATGATCGCCACCAGCAGCACGCCGATCTCGCGCAGCACCAGCACGCCGAGCATGTCGACGACGAAGATGTCGGCGCCGAACCTTCGGAAATGGAAGATGCCCTGCTGAGCGATGATGCAGCCGATCAGGAAGGTGATCAGCACGATGATCGGCACCGCGCGCCAGCACACCTGCTCGAGATGATGGATGGTCGAGGTCAATCGGAAGCTGCGGGGATGAATGAGGACCCGGCCGCTGGCGACGATCACGGCGCCGAGCATGTCGATCAGCGCGGCGATCGTGCCGAAGATGCCGGCGACACTGAGGCCGATCTGGCCGAGCATGCCGGTGATGGTCACCATCGTCGCGTCGCCATTGGGCGCGGTGCTGACGCGTCGAACCTCGTCGACCAGGCTGGCGTAGTTCGCAGAGAGCCCATCGATCCGGACCTCGACGGTTCCGGTCGTGAAGCTGCGGCGCAGCCGCTCGATCAGCCAGGCGCCGAACGTGTCGAGCTTGGAGACTTGGGAGACGTCGATGGAGACATCGATCTTCTTGCCGGCGAGCTTTTCGGCATCGGCGACGAGCCGTTCGAGCGACGGCGCAAAGGGCGCAGTCCAGGCGCCGGTCGCGCGCAGCGACAGCGCGTTGCCATCGCCACTGCGCTGCAAATCAGGGCCGCCCTTCACGACGGCCATCCTCGGAGCCTTGGACGTCCGCTCCTTGACGAGAAAAATCCCACCGCGTCGCTACCACCTTGCCGGAGACCACTATCAACAGCCATAGTCGGTCAGATCGCGCAAGTCCCAAGCGCCTCATTCCGGTTCACAAAGCGCCAGACTTTCAAATGACTTCCAACGGTTTTCCAATACTGGACGCCCGGATCGGCCACTGGCCGATCGCCGGCAGCTTCACGATCAGCCGCGGCGCCAAGACCGAAGCCGTGACAGTGATCGCGGAGCTGCGACACGGGACGATGGTTGGCCGCGGCGAATGCGTGCCCTATCCGCGTTATGGCGAAACGCCCGATGCGGCGCTGAGCGCCCTGCTCGCGATGCGCGATGCGGTCGCCTCTGGTCTCGACCGCGCCGCCCTGCAGACGGCGTTGCCGCCGGGCGCGGCGCGCAATGCGCTCGACTGCGCGCTGCTCGACCTCGAAGCCAAGCGGAGCGGCCGGCGCATCTGGGACCTGCTCGGACGTCGCGCACCGGCACCGTGCGTCACGGCCTACACGATTTCGCTCGGGAGCCCCGATGTGATGGCCAAAGCTGCGGCCAAGGCCGCGCATCGCCCGCTGCTCAAGATCAAGCTCGGCGGCGACGGCGATCCTGCGCGGATTGCAGCCGTGCGAGCGGCGGCGCCGCAGTCACAACTGATCGTCGACGCCAACGAGGCCTGGACCGAAGCGAATTTGGAATCCAATCTCGCAGCCTGCGCCATCGCCGGCGTCACGCTGGTCGAGCAGCCGCTGCCCGCAGGGAAAGACGAAGCGCTCGGAAAGATCGCGCGCCCGCTCACCGTCTGCGCCGACGAGAGCGTGCATGACCGCGACTCGCTCGAAGCGCTGCGCGGACGCTATGACGCCGTCAACATCAAGCTCGACAAGACCGGAGGACTAACCGAGGCGCTTGCGATGGTCGAAGCCGCGCGCGCGGTCGGCTTCGACATCATGGTCGGCTGCATGGTGGCGACATCGCTGTCGATGGCACCGGCCATGCTGCTGACGCCTTTCGCCCGTTTCGTCGATCTGGACGGTCCGCTGCTGCTCGCCGAGGATTGCGAGCATGGCCTGCACTACGAGGACAGCCTGGTCTATCCGCCCGATCAGGCGTTGTGGGGCTGAAACGACAGGCTTCGGTGCGCGATCCACATCAGGACGCCGCCCGCTCCGGCCATCGCGGCCATCACGTAGTAGACACCGGGTCCATAGGCCGCATAGACCGGCCCAGAGAGGGCCGATGCCGCCGAGCCGACCACGCCGCTCGCAGCCGCATAATAGCCCTGCCCGCGCGCCGTCAGCTGCGCCGGCACTTGGCGGACCAACAGCCCCATGGTTCCAACCAGGGTCAGCCCGAAGGTGAAGCCGTGACTGATCTGGACCGCGGCGAGCCCGGCCGCATGCGGCTCCTGGGCCGTGAGGCTCCAGCGCAGCACGGCCGCCACTGCACCGATCATGACCAGGCTGGCGGGCGACAGCGTGAACCGTGGCGACAGGGCGAACACGACGATCTCGGCCAGCACGCCCATGGTCCAGAGCCAAGCGATGGTCAGCCCGCTGAAGCCCTGCGCCTTCCACTCGATGGCGGAGAACGTGTAGTAGGCCGCATGGCTTGCCTGGATCAGCGCCGAAGCGGCGATGATGCAGAGGAAGCTCGGATTGCCCAGCAGACTGCGCCCGTCCCGGGCCAGGCCGGCGCCATGCGGCAGCGGCGGCAGCGCCTGCAGCAGCAGGCTGCTTGCCGCACCGCACAGCGCGACCGAGACGATGATCCAGATCAGCTCGGACGACGGCGCGAAGTCGACCAGCCCGCCGCACAGCAGCGTTCCGGCGATGAATGCGGCCGATCCCCACAGCCGCAGGCGACCGTAGTTCAGGCCATAGCTCATCACGCCACGGAGCGCATAAGCGTCCGTCAGCGGGACAACGGGTGTCCAGAGGCAGCAGGTTGCCACGTAGACCAAGAATACCAGCCAGGGTTCGCGCTGGAAGGCAAGAGCCACAAAGCCCGATGCCGTTGCGAAGGTGGTCAGCCGCATCGCGGCGCGCAGGGCCTGCCGGCGCTCGGCAACCGCGGTGATCAGCGGCAGGACGGTGAAGCGGGTTACGGCGGGAACCGCAACGATGACCCCAATCCATGCGGCATCCAGCCCGATCGCCCGTAGCCATACGGGAAAGAACGGCAGATGCGTGCCCGAGAGCACGAACACAGCGCCATAGAACAGCCCCAACCTGTCCGCGAATCGGCGCGACAATACCGGCGATGTGGTGGAGATTTGTCGGGACAGTGGCATCAATTCAATTGCGATTCGATCAATATCATGGTGATCGTTATGCCAACGCGCAGCAATGTGCGCGATAGGTTTGCCATGGTCGATGAAGTCTTCGCCCTCTCGCCGATATCCGCCCGTGCGGCTCAGCCGAACGAGGCCGATTACGAGGCGATCCGCGACGCCTTCATGGAGACGTCCCGAGGCCGCTGGTTCCTTGGCGAATACGCCAAGCGCAACCGCAATGCCGACACCAGCATGGTGCTCGACGCGGTGGCCCGCATCGAGCATGCGCTGGCCTCACAGCGTCAGCAGCAGCAGGAATTCGAGCAGGCCGACAGCAAGGCACTGCCCGAAGCGCTGGCCGCGATCCGCGCCACGGTCGAAGACGCCGCACTCGCCGCCGCCACTGCGGTCGACAGCATGGCCCTCGAGCAGAACCTGGCGCCGGTGCGCAAGGGCATCCGAATCATCAAGGAAATTTCCTGGCGCTGGCGCGAGATCGGTGCGGACTCGCGGATCTGCGACCTGATCGATTCACAGGTCACGTCGATCGAGGCCGCCTGCGACCAGCTTGCGTGCGCCGACCCCAAGGTCGCGCTGCTTGCGGCCTTCGAGATCATCAAGACGCGGCTGAAGGAGTTCGACGCGGAGAAAGCAAGCATTCCGCCCGCGGCTGACGAGATCGAACCGGCGACCGAGGCTGCGGCCCCGCCGACACCCGATGTCGCATCGGGTCCGACTGCGGCGGCGACGGTCTCGGCTGAGCCACAGGTGGCTTCGGAGCCGCAGCCCGTGCCGGAACAGATGGAGGCGGCCCAAGCCGGGCTCGAGATGACCATTCCGCTCGTTGCCGCAGTGGCCGCGATCGAATCGGTCGAGACATCCTCCGGCGCTGATGCCGTGATCATGGCGGCTGCAGCGGTTGAGGCCAGGATGGTCGACACCGCCGCTTCGGCGGTGGTGCAGCCCCCGGAAGCTGCGACCGAGCCGTCGGTGGACGAAGCCCTGCTCGAGATCGAGCAGCACGCCGCGGCGGCCCTGGATGACGCCGTCGCCGCAGAAGCCCACGACGAAGCCATCCTGGAATTGGTCGCGGCGGAGATGGGTGCCCCCGATCCGATCGACGATGAGGAGTTCAGCCGGGCCAGGACGCTCGGCTTCGACATTGAGGAGCCGACCTCGGTCGACGACGACATCGTCGCGAGCTTCAGCGAGACAGCGCCGTCGGAGCCGGATCTCGTGCTGACCACGGCAGAAGCCCCGGTTGCCAGCGCGGCGCCGGCTCCCGCTGCGCCCACGATGTCGGCTCCGCCGATGTCTTCCCCTCCGATGCCGGCCCCGCCCGCGGCGGCCCCGCGCATGGCCTCGCCTGCAGCCCCGGCGCCGGTCCCCAGCGTGCCCGTATCGCCACCGCTTCCGGAGGCGATCACCATCGAGACCCTGGCCGCCGTGGCGGCTGCGGTCGCAGCTCAATCTCCCGCAGCGACCCCGAAGGCTGACGTTGCGCCGATCCAGCAGGTCCGCCCGACCGCCGCCGCGGCTCACAGCACCAGCGCGTCCGCGATGCCCAAGCCTGCCTACGAGCCGTCGCTGGGATCGACGCTGCTGTCGAACGGCCTTCTGCAGCGGCCGCAGGCACCCGCCAACGACTCGTTGGCGCCGATCCGTCGCATGACCCAGCCTGAGAAGATCGCATTCTTCTCGTAGGGCGAGTGCATCTCGGCCGCCTCCTGTTGAACCTCGATCGCTGAGCACCGAAAGGTGCCGCATTGATGGGTGACGCGGATCACTTACGCTGCTGCGTGACCTGCGTAGCCTGATCCTCAAGCCATTCGCTTTGCGCATGCTCGAGGAGAACGCCGTGTCCGTTCCGAAATTTCGCGCTGTAACATCCGCCTGGAAATCCCTGCTCATGTCCGCGCTGCTGGGCCTGATGGCCTGGGTCGGCCCGGACTCGGCGTTCGCCGCCGGCAGTGAGCTCGACAACCTTCACACACCACCGCGCGCGCTGGCAGCTCCCTCACCGGCCAAGGAGAGCAACACGCCCGCCGCGATCCCTCAAGGAGCCGAGCCACGCGTCGCGCTCGTGATCGGCAATGCGAGCTATCAGAACGCGCCGCCGCTGGAGAACCCGGACAACGACGCCCATGCTGTTGCCAAGCTGTTGAACTCGGCCGGCTTCGAGGTGATCACGGCGACCGATCTGACGCAGAACGAGATGCTCAAGGTCGTCGAGGATTTCTCGAGCCGGGTGGCAGCACACGGCCCGAACACCGTGGCAATGGTCTACTACGCCGGCCACGGGGTTCAGCTCGCGGGCGAGAACTATCTGATCCCGATCGATGCCCGTATCTCAGCGCCCTCCGACCTGACGACGGGGACCATCCGTCTGGTGGACCTGATGGCAACGCTCGACGCCATCCCGAGCCGCATGCGGATCGTCGTGCTGGACGCCTGCCGCAACAATCCATTCCCTGCCATCAACGATGCCGGACGCGGACTTGCCATCGTCGACGCGCCGAACGGTTCGATCCTCGGATACTCGACCTCGCCTGGCGCGGAGGCGCTCGACGGGCGTGGCGAGCACAGCCCGTACGCGCAGGCGTTCCTGAACCTGGCGCGGCAGCCGAACCTGCCGATCGAGCAATTGTTCAAGCGCATTCGCCTACAGGTGAACCAGAGCACCGACGGACGACAGACGCCATGGGAAAGCTCCTCGTTGACCAGTGATTTCACCTTCTTCGGGGATACGCTGGTCGCGGCGGCGCGCCCTGCCGAGAATACGCCGGTGATCCAGATGGCGGCCAACCTGCCGAGCCGTTCCGTGCGGCAGGCCTATGACTACGTGCTGTCGGAGAACCGTCCGCAATATTATCGCGAGTTCATCGAGCTGTATCCGCGCGATCCGCTCGCCGACCGCATCCGCGCACTGCTCGCCGGCCTCGTGCAGGCCGCGGCGTGGCACCAGGCCGTGCTGGCGAATTCGCCGGCCGCCTATCAGAGCTTCCGTGAATCCTATGCCGACAGCCCATATGCGCCGGTCGCACTGCGGCTGCAGGGACAGCCTCGGCCCATCCCCGTGCTGCAACCGAGCCGTCTCATGATGCCACCGCAACTGGCACCGATCGCGCGACCGTTCAATCCCGGTCCGCAGATCCAGAGCCATCCAGCCCCGCAACCGACGCTGCCGGCCGCCACCGTGCCGCACGGACCGCTGCCGCCAACGGTGGTCACGAAAGGCAATGCCATCAACAACGCGGGTCCCAACAAGGTCGTCGATCCCGGGCCTATCGCTCAGACCAAGTTGCGCGACAGGATCGTGCCGCCGACAAATCCGCCCGTGGCTACGAAAATCCAGCGCGATCCACTGAAGCGCAGTCCTGGGCGGCCATTCGACGCCCGCGAAGTGCGGCGTCCCTTCCCCGGCAATTCCGGACCGTTCAAGCCGAACATCAACGCGTCGCATCCGTCGATGGCGCGTGGCCAAGGCGGGATGCAGGGCGGCCCGGCGCGGAGCACGCCGCACGTCGCGCAGTCCGGACTGCGGATGGGCGGCGGGGGATTTGCAAAAGGCGGCCTCAGCTTTCACTGAGGCTTGATCGTCAGGCGATCAGCCTGGCGTAGAGCTCAGCATCGACATTGCCGCCGGACAAAACGATCACCACCGTCTTGCCCGCCACATCCAGCCGGCCGGCCAGCAATGCTGCAAGCCCGACCGAACCGCCGGGCTCGACCACGAGCTTCAGCTCCCGGAAGGCAAAGCCGACCGCGCGCCCCACCTCCTCATCCGAAGCCTCGACCGCGGCCGACAGCAGTTGGCTGTTGATGGCGAAGGTGATCTCGCCTGGAATCGCCGCCATCAGCGCGTCACAGATGGTCCGGCCCTTTGCGTCGTGCGCCTCGCGGTGGCCGGCCCGTAGCGAGCGCGCATGGTCGTCAAAACCCTTTGGCTCGGCCACGACCATCCGGGTGTTGGGAAAGCGCGCCTTGACCGCGGTCGAGACGCCGGCAAGCAGTCCACCGCCCGAAGCCGGGACGATCACCAGATCCGGCGACAGGCCGAGCGCCGCGAGATCTTCGGCGATTTCACGACCGACGGTGCCCTGCCCTGCGATGACGTAGGGATCGTCATAGGGCGGCACCACCGTCGAGCCGCGCTTTGCTGCGATGTCGCGCGCGATCGCTTCGCGGTCCTCGCGATCGCGATCATAGAGCACGACGTCGGCACCGAACGCCTTGGTGCGCTCGCGCTTGGCCGCTGGCGCATCCGAGGGCATCACGATCGTGGCGTCCATGCCCAGCAATGTGGCGGCATGGGCGACGCCCTGCGCATGATTGCCGGAGGAGAATGCGACGACGCCGTTGCCGCGCGCTGCTTGCGGGATCGACGCCAGTTTGTTGTAGGCGCCGCGGAACTTGAACGAGCCGGTCCGCTGCAGCACCTCCGGCTTCACGAAGACGTTCGCTTTGAACCGCTCGTTGAGCACGGGGGCTGGCAGCAGCGGAGTCCGCACGGCCACGGGCGCGAGGACGCGTGCCGCCGCCTCGATGTCGGCGGCGGTCACGGGCAGGATCGGGGAATGAGCTGTCATACCCCTATTTTACCGCGCCCGATTGCCGAGAGGCAAGGGAACCGGTGTCAGGCGGCGCGGGCGGCCAGCTGCGGAACCGGCGCGGGTTGCCGCTGCGGATCGGTCCAGGTCAGGATCTCGAAACGGCCGTCCTCGTGCTCGACCAGCGCCGTGCAGCTCTCGACCCAGTCGCCGCAATTCATGTAGCGAATGCCGTCCTGGTCGCGGATGACGGCGCAATGGATGTGGCCGCAGATCACGCCATCAGCGCCATGCCGCCGCGCCTCCGAGGCCAGCGCCGTCTCGAACGCGCCGATGTAGTTGACGGCGTTCTTGACCTTCTGCTTGGCCCATTGCGACAGCGACCAATAGGGAACGCCGAACATGCGACGGAAGAAGTTGACCAGACGGTTCATCTGGATGGCGAAGTCATAGGCCTTGTCGCCGAGATGGGCGAGCCAGCGCGCATTCTGCACGACCAGATCGAAGATGTCGCCGTGGATCACCAGATAGCGTTTGCCGTCGGTGCCGGTGTGCAAGATGTTCTCGACGACGTCGATGCCGCCGAAATGCGTGCCGTAATAACCGCGCAGGAACTCGTCGTGATTGCCGGGGACATAGACGATCTTGGCGCCCTTGCGCGCCTTGCGCAGCATCTTCTGCACCAGGTCGTTATGCGACTGCGGCCAATGCCAGCTCGATTTGAGCGCCCAGCCGTCGATGATGTCGCCGACCAGATAGATCGTGTCGGCATCATGGTGACGCAGGAAATCGACGAGGAGATTGGCCTGCGAGCCGCGGGCTCCGAGATGAACGTCCGAGATGAACAACGTCCGAAAGCGCCGAGCCGGGCTTTCTTCACCAGCAGTCTCAAGTCCCATGCGCGCCCACCTAACAGTCCCTGATGACACCGCGATGACGAAACGCCGCACCGGCAGAACCCATCCTGCCGGACCGCGACCGGACACCGCTCGTTTGACGACTCGCGATGTCCCTCGTCACTGCCCCGCGATACCAGCGGGGTGCGACAATCAGGCGACAGGCGGGCAGCGCGAACAGGGAAAATCAGCCTCCTATCTCGGCACGGTGACGACGCGCAGATTGTTGGTGGTGCCGGTCTGCGCGAACGGAATGCCGGCGACGACGACGAGCAGGTCGCCGGCTTCAGCGAACTCCTCCTGCACGGCGAAGAAGGTCGCGCGCTCGACCATCTCCTCGTAGCTCTTCACGTCCTGCGACAACACGCTGTGCGCGCCCCACAACAGGCACATGCGCCGCGAGGTGTCCTCATTCGGCGTGATCGCCAGAATCGGCAGGCTCGGCCGCTTGCGCGCAACGCGCGAGGCCGAGGTGCCGCTCGACGTATAGGCCACGATCGCCTTGGCGTGGATCGCCGAGGCGAGATCGGCCGCCGCGGTCGCCACCGCATGCGGCGCCGTCTGCTCCTCGCCCGGCTGCGTCGCCTCGACGATGGAGCGATACATCTTGTGGCCTTCGGTGGCCTTGATGATGCTGTCCATCATCGCCACGGCCTCGCGCGGATATTGCCCGCTGGCCGATTCCGCCGACAGCATCACCGCGTCGGCGCCGTCATAGATCGCGGTCGCGACGTCGGAGACCTCGGCGCGCGTCGGCGTCGGCGTCGCCACCATCGAATCCAGCATCTGCGTCGCGACGATCACCGGCTTCACAGCGAGCCGGCAGGCGCGGACCAGTTCCTTCTGCTTGCCCGGCACGTCCTCGTTGGGAATCTCGACGCCGAGATCGCCGCGCGCGACCATGATCGCGTCCGACAGCTGGATGATGTCGTCGATGCGCTCCAGCGCCGCCGGCTTCTCGATTTTGGACATGATGCCGGCGCGGCCATCGATCAGGCCCCTCGCCTCCAGCACGTCGGACGGCTTCTGCACGAAGGACAGCGCCACCCAGTCGACGCCGAGATCGAGCCCGAAGGCGAGATCGGAGCGGTCCTTGGCCGTCAGCGGCGACAGCTCCAGAATTGTGCCGGGCAGATTGACGCCCTTGTGATTGGAGATCGCGCCGCTGACGATCACCTTGGCTTCGATCCAGTCGTCGCCGAGGCCTGTCACACGAACGCGGACGCGGCCATCATCGATCAGAAGATCGTGACCGGGCGTGACCGCCGCAAAGATCTCCGGATGCGGCAGCGGAATCGACGTCTTGTCGCCCTCGGTGCCGTTGAGGACGAACCGAATCGTCTCGCCGGCTTCGACCTGGATCTTCTTATCGCGCAGAGTGCCGACGCGAATCTTAGGTCCCTGCAGATCCATCAAGATGCCGATCGGCCGCCGCACTTCCTTCTCGAGCGCGCGGATCGCGGCATGGACCTTGGCGTGATCGGCCTGCGTCCCGTGACTGAAATTGAGACGAAAGGTGTCCACACCGGCGAGGAACAGCGCTTTCAGCATCTCCGGAGAATTGCTCGCGGGACCGACAGTCGCGACGATCTTGGCTCGACGGTGACGACGCATGATGTGTCCTTTCTCCTTAAGCCGTGTCTCGCGTCTCTATGACACGCATGTGATTGGCATGCGCGGACGCAGCGGAAGCGCTGATATACGCCCCGCAGCGTCCATTGCAAGCGCGACACGGAACACGCCAGAATTGTGCAAGAGAACAGCACGCCTCAGGCGTTGGAGCCATGGATCGCGTCGATGACGGCGTCGGTCACCTGCTTGGTCGTCGCCGTGCCGCCAACATCGGGGGTCAGGATGCCCGCTGCACAGACTTTCTCGACCGCAGCCATCAGCCGCGCGGCCGCGTCCGTCTCGCCGAGATGCTCGAGCATCTGCGCGCCGGTCCAGAACGTCGCGACCGGGTTGGCGATGCCCTTTCCGGTGATATCGAACGCCGAACCATGGATCGGCTCGAACATCGACGGGAAGCGCCGCTCCGGATCGATGTTGCCGGTCGGCGCCACGCCGAGGCTGCCGGCCAGCGCGCCGGCGAGATCGGACAGAATGTCGGCATGCAGATTGGTCGCGACGATGGTGTCGAGGCTCTTCGGCTGCAGCGTCATGCGCACGGTCATCGCATCGACCAGCATCTTGTCCCAGGTCACGTCGGGGAATTCCCGCGCCACCTCGGCGGCGATCTCGTCCCACATCACCATGCCATGGCGCTGCGCATTCGACTTGGTGACGACGGTGAGGAACCTGCGCGGGCGCGACTGCGCCAGCTTGAACGCGTAGCGCATGATGCGGGTGACGCCGACGCGGGTGAAGACCGCGACCTCGGTGCCGACCTCCTCCGGCAGGCCGCGATGCGCCCGGCCGCCCATGCCGGCATATTCGCCCTCGGAATTCTCGCGCACGATCACCCAGTCGAGATCGCCGACGCCGACATTGCGCAAGGGCGAGGCCACACCGGGCAGGATCTTGGTCGGACGGACGTTGGCGTACTGATCAAATCCCTGGCAGATCGGCAGCCGCAGGCCCCACAGCGTGATGTGGTCGGGCACGTCGGGAGCGCCGACCGCGCCGAAATAGATCGCGTCGAACTTTTTCAGCTCCGCGAGTCCATCGGCCGGCATCATCACGCCGTGCTTCTTGTAGTAGTCCGAGCCCCAGTCGAAGGTCTTGACGTTGAAGCTGATGTCGCCCGCGCGCTTGGCGAGCGCCTCCAGCACGCGGACGCCTTCGGAGATGACCTCGGGGCCGATGCCGTCGGCGGGAATGGCGGCGATGGAATGGGTGCGCATGAAAGAGCTCCGTTGATGAGGTCAGGACGGCGTGGCTGCTTGGGCCTTCGCACTTTGTGAACGTGACAGCAACAGGGTCAGCACCGCCGATACCACCAGCAGGCCGGCGACAAAATAGAGCCCGCCATTGAAGCTGCCGGTCTGGTCCTTGATCCAGCCGATCATCGCGGGACCGACGAAGCCGCCGAGATTGCCGATCGAGTTGATGGTTGCAATGCCCGCCGCGGCGGCCGAGCCGGACAGGAACATGGTCGGCATGCTCCACAGCGGCGGCTTCGAGGAGGAGATGCCGACATTGACGAGCGTGAGCGCAGCGAGGACGGCGGCGACACTGGTCGACAGCCCGGCCAACCAGAGCCCGACGGCTGCGGCCACGCAGGCCAGCACGACGTGCCAGGTGCGCTCGGCGGTACGGTCGGAATGGCGCGCCCACAGGATCATGACGACCACGGCCACGGTCGGTGGCACCGCGTTGAGGAAGCCGACGGTGAAGGACGACAGGCCGAACTGCTTGATGATCTGCGGCGCCCAGACGCCGAGCGTGTAGAGGCCGGCCGAGGTGCCGAAATAGACCAGCGCGAGCGCCAGCACGCGGATGTCGGCCAGCCCGCGCCAGATGCTGTGGCTCGCGGTGGCGGCCTTGCTCGCCACCTCTGCATTCATGGTGCGCACCAGCCAGTCGCGCTCGTCGTCGGCGAGCCAGCGCGCCTGCTCCGGACGATCGGTCATGTAGGCGAGCACGACGAAGCCGAGCAGCACCGCCGGCAGCGCCTCGATCAGGAACAGCCACTGCCAGCCCTTGAAGCCGAGAATGCCGTCCATCTCCAGCAGCGCGCCGGAAACCGGAGAGCCGAGAACCGTGGAGAGCGGCGCGGCGGCCATGAACAGCGCGGTGACGGCTGCGCGCTGGCGCGCCGGGAACCAGTAGGAGAGATAGAGGATGATGCCGGGGAAGAAGCCTGCTTCCGCAGCACCAAGCAGGAAGCGCAGCACATAGAAGCTCGTCGGTCCCTGCACGAACGCCATCGCGCCGGAGACGATGCCCCAGGTGATCATGACCCGCGCGATCCAGATGCGCGCGCCGAACTTGTCCAGCGCAAGGTTGGAGGGGACCTCGAACAGGAAATAGCCCCAGAAGAAGATGCCGGCGCCGAACCCATAGGCCGAGGCTGACAGCCCGATGTCCTTGTTCATGGTCAGCGCTGCGAAGCCGACGTTGACGCGGTCGATGAAGGCTACGAAATAGAGCAGCATGATGAAGGGCACGATGCGCAACGTGATCCTGCGCAGCACGCGCGTTTCCAGCTCTCCGGCCATCGTCACCTCCCTGTCCCGTCTTGTCGTTGATCTGACAAGCGTAGGCGTCGAACCAGGCCGGCTTCAATGCTCGCATCATTATACAAAAAAATGATATAATCTGGCCCATCGCCTCTTCAGGACCCCACCATGGAATTGCACCAGCTCCGCTGCTTCGTGGCCGCCGCCGAGGAACTGCATTTCGGCAAGGCGGCGCAGCGGCTGCAGATGCTGCCCTCGGCGCTCGGACGCCAGATCAAGCTGCTGGAGGAGGATCTCGCGACCCCGCTGTTCGCGAGGACCACGCGCGCGGTGTCGCTGACCGAGCACGGCACGACCTTGCTGCGCGATGCCCGGGCGATCCTGGCCCGTGTCGAGGCGGTCGAAACCGGCTTCCGCCGCCGTACCCGAAGCACGAAGGCGCAGCGGCTGCGCGTCGGCGCCATCGACAGCGCGGCCGCCGGGCTGCTGCCGCAATTGCTGCACGATTTTCGCGCGCGGCATCCCGACATCGCGGTGCAGCTCACGGAGGAGAAGACGATCCGGCTGCTGCCCAGGATCCTGTCCGGCGCGCTCGACCTCGCCTTTGTCAGGCCGCCCGAGCGCACCGATATGAGGCTCGAATTCCGCGCGCTGCTCAGCGAGAGCGCCGTGGTGGCCCTGCCGCAACGGCACCGGCTGGCCTCGCGTGCCGTGGTCTCGCTCGCCGACATTGCCGACCAGCCGCTGATCGTCCCGGACCGCCGGTCGCGGCCGCACAGCCACGACCTCACCATGAAGCTGTTCGCACAGGCCGGGCTGTCGCCGGCTATCGCGCAGTTCGCCGATGAGAAGCAGACCATCGTGCATCTCGTCGCCGCGCGGCTCGGCATCGCCATCGTGCCGCGCTGGACCTCGCGGCTCGCGGTCTCCGGCGTCCGCTTCGTGCCGCTGCGGATGACACGCGGCAGCACCGCCGGACGGCTTCCGCTCGCGGCCGTCTGGCTGCGCGGCTCGCGCGATCCGGCGCGCGAGGCCATGCTCGGCGTGCTCGACGCGCGGCTTGCGAAATACGCCCGCGGTGCCTGACCGCAAGATCCGCCGAACATCCTACCCCAGCGGCGCCTCCGCGACGTCGAGCAGCGCGCCGAGGCCATGGCGCAGGCCGCGCATCGGCTGCTGCTCCGACGACAGGCCGAAGGCCAGCAGCGATCGCCCGGTCACCGCGTAGACGTGGCCGAACGGGAACGACTGCGGCTGAGCATCCGGCTGGTTGGTGTCGAGCAGCGCCAGCCAATTGTGGCCTTCGGGCACGGACGGAAGCGTGAAGTTCACGACGTCGAAATGCGCGTTGTAGACCAGCAGGAGCGTCGCATCCGAGCCACGCCGCTTGACGCCGGTCTCCTGGGCGCGGCCGTCGAGCAGCATGCCGAAGCAACGCGCGTGATCGTCGGTCCACTGCTCCGTCGTCATCTCCTCGCCCGACGGGTCGAGCCAGGTCACGTCGTTGACGCCGAGGTCCTCATTGTGCGAGCCGATCAGGAAGCGGCTGCGATAGAGGATCGGAAACGCCTTGCGCATGGCGATCAGCTTGCGCGTGAATTCGCGCAACGCCCGCCCCTGCGGCGTGATGCCCATCCAGTCGAGCCAGGTGGTCTCATTGTCCTGCGCATAGGCGTTGTTGGTGCCGTTCTGGGTATGGCCGAACTCGTCGCCGGCGAGCAGCATCGGCGTGCCGTGCGACAGCAGCATCGTGGCCAGCAGATTGCGCTTCTGCCGCTCCCGCAACGCGGTGATCTCGGGGTCGTCGGTCGGTCCCTCGACGCCGCAATTCCAGGAGTGGTTGTTGCTGTGGCCGTCGCGATTATCCTCGCCATTGGCCTCGTTGTGCTTGTCGTTGTAGGAGACGAGGTCGTTGAGGTTGAAGCCGTCATGCGCGGTGATGAAGTTCACGCTCGCCCAGGGCCTTCGGCCGCGCTTGTTGAACAGGTCGCCCGAGCCCGAGATGCGCTTGGCGAAATCGGCGAGCGTGCCGCCGTCGCCCTTCCAGAACGCCCGCGCGGTGTCGCGGAACTTGTCGTTCCACTCCGCCCAGCCCGGCGGAAACTGGCCGACCTGATAGCCGCCCGGACCGATGTCCCAGGGCTCTGCGATCAGCTTGACGCTGGACAGCACCGGGTCCTGACGACAGGCATCCAGGAAGCTGCCGCCCTCGTCGAAGCCATAGGGCTCGCGCGCCAGGATGGTGGCGAGGTCGAAGCGGAAGCCGTCCACCCGCATCTCGGTCGCCCAATAGCGCAGCGAGTCCGCGACGAGCTGCAGCACGCGCTGGTGCGACAGGTTCACCGTATTGCCGGTGCCGGTGTCGTTGATGTAGTAGCGTTTCTGGTCCGGCATCAGCCGGTAGTAGCTGGCATTGTCGATGCCTTTGAACGACAAGGTCGGCCCGAGCTCGTTGCCTTCGGCGGTGTGGTTGTAGACCACGTCGAGGATCACCTCGATGCCGTTGGCGTGGAACTGGTTGACCATGGTCTTGAATTCGGTCGCGAACGGCGTCTTCAGATAGCGCGGCTCCGGCGCAAAGAATCCGATCGAATTGTAGCCCCAGTAGTTGCGCAGGCCCTTTTCGACCAGATAGCTGTCATCGATGAAGGCGTGGATCGGCAATAGCTCGGCCGAGGTGATGCCCAGGGAGCGCAGATAGGCCGGAATGTCCTGGTGCGCGAGACCGGCGAAGGTGCCGCGGTCGGCTTCGGGCACCATTGGATGCAGCTTGGTGAACCCCTTGACGTGCATCTCGTAGAAGA
This sequence comes from Bradyrhizobium sp. HKCCYLRH1034, assembly GCF_051168375.1. Taxonomy (NCBI): domain Bacteria; kingdom Pseudomonadati; phylum Pseudomonadota; class Alphaproteobacteria; order Hyphomicrobiales; family Nitrobacteraceae; genus Bradyrhizobium; species Bradyrhizobium sp. HKCCYLRH1034. The sequence goes on from NZ_JBNPUW010000008.1 coordinate 52,935, forward strand.
TCGTCCGCTCCCACGGAATTTCCGGCTTGCGCGAGCCTCCCCAGGTGAAGGCGGGATCGATGACCCGGCACTTCAGCATCAAGGGCGCACTGTCTCGGTCGTCGAACGACAGATCCTTGTCGGCATGATCGAGCCGATAGCCGAACAGCTCCGGCCCCCAGCGCAGGTTGCCGACGAGCTGCTTGGCATAGGGGTCGATCACGAGCTTGTTGGGATTGAACCTGTGACCGGCGTCCGGCTCGTAGGGTCCGTGCACGCGATAGCCATACACCGTGCCGGGCCGCGCGGCCGGCAGGTAGCCGTGCCAGACCTCGTCGGTGTATTCGGGCAGCTCGATGCGCTCGAGCTCGGTCTCGCCGGTGTCGTCGAACAGACACAGCTCGACCTTGGTCGCATGCGCGGAAAAGATCGCAAAGTTGACGCCGAGCCCGTCCCAGGTCGCGCCGAGAGGAAACGGACGGCCTTCGCTGATCCTGGTCTTGCGAAGATTGAACGCCGCCTGCGTCAAAGCGTCACCGAGGTCGGTGCGTTGGTCCATCCTTTGCCCCCTTCGTCCGAGTCCCCAGATCGATTGCCGGGGGTCTCGATGATCAGCGTCGATTGCTAGGTTGCCGCTGGCGTCTCGTCCGGCACGATGACTTCCGCCTTGGTCTCGGTCACCGTCACCGAGGCGATCACGGCTCCTTCCGGCGCAGCCTTCGCGGCCCGCTGCTGCGCGACTTCCTTGGTGATGGCTGCGATGGAGTTGCCAATGCGTTCGACCATCTCGGTCAATTCCCCGGGCGACATCTTCAGCCGCTTGGTCACCACGCGGACCTGGGCCTGATCGGTCATGTCGAGCTTGTTGCGGGATGGCTGAATCTTCGGACGGCGCATCGGGAGTCCTCCTGCATGCCAGCTAACCTTGGCTGCGGAATTTGGTTCCCGCGACGGGCTCCCTCCCCCCTGGGCATCGCCATGAAGACGTGCGTCGCCGCTCTCGCGGCGCCATGCGCCCGAGTGATGTCATCGGTGTTGCCCCCTGATCAGGCAGAGGGCGCAGGGAATGCCGGGAGCTGGCCGCCCCCATGGCCCGCCTGCAGAAAAAAAGCAGGCGGCAGTCACCACAGGTTCAGCCGAGACATCCCGGCATTCCCCGCGCGATGGTTTTCACGCTTACTTCGCGATCTCCCCGGTGTCCGGCTTGGTAGCCACCGTCGCCCTCGGGATCATCGCCCGACGACTTGGCGCCGGCATCGGGGCGCCAGGACCACGCGACTTCGCGTCCGCAAGCTGCCGTTCGTCCGCGCAAGTCGCCCCACGCTGCGGCACCCTGCAGCCATCGCATCCCGCGCCCAACGTTCCGTGACGATCGCGAAGCGTCCCTCTCGAGGAGCACGGGATGGCGACAATCAAGCACATATTCTGAAAAATAGCAATCGATTTATTTTTCTCAGAATGAAGACCGGATCCAATCAGCCCGAGCAAGCATCGGATGGCACGTGCCAGCTCCGTTGAAGCTTGGGGTGTTGTCAGACCGCAACCGGCGCCTATCGGGGAGGCCGACGGCGGCTTGGCTCCGGCGGGCGTTGTGCATAGGGGTTCGGCAAGCACATGGCCGAAAGGCCCGCAGCCCCCGCTCTACACGCCTCCCACGACCGATACTGGCACGAGATTGTGCTGGAACCGCCCCATTCGCATGTCTGGAGGCACACCGGATCATTGCCATCGAACCGTTGAGCTGCGGCTGGAGCGGTTGCAAGCACGATGATCGAAGTCATGAGGAGAAGCGCGCGCATCATCGCACATCATGGCATGAGGCTGACCAATCCGAAAGGGTCTGCCGGCGCGGCCACGTCCACGCGGGCTTGATCTGCAGGCGCGGCGGGTTTCGGTATCCGCGTTGTCAGGTGACCATCTCTTGCTCCGGTGCACACGCCCGCCGACCGAAGCTGATGGGGGGCTGCCCGCCGACGTATGGCTTTCCTGGGTGAAGCCGACCAGCCTTCCTCGACAGCGACCCGAATCAGACATGGTCGGTCTGAGCGTCCCTGTATTCCTGTGATGCAATGGTCTCCGCTCAGTATTGTTAGTTGTAGTGAACCTCGCTCCCCCAAACACTTTGCGGTTTGTCCGTTCCAACGCGGTGGTCTAGATCTGCAATTCACTAGGCTCGCTCAGCACGCATCCAAAATGATGTTTCCAGAGCTTAGCTCCTAAGGTAGCTGATCGATCGAGGGACGACCCTACGCTGAGCCACTTCAGGAGCGTCGGCCTTAGGCCTGCGTCAAACAGCATGAAGCCCGCAGCCAGACAGCAGGTGTCGGCTTGTATGCCGCAGACGAGCACTCGGTCCACAGCAAGGTCCTTTAGATAGTCAATGGCGGCCTTAGGCGGAAGATAGCCGTGCTTGATAAAGACCTTGTCAGCAGGCACCAAACACTTGTCGTTTGCACTGGGGGTCCAGCCCAACTGACCTAGAAAGGGCGTGACGGCCTCGTTATGCCGTTCCACGGTGGCTATCGTAGGAACCTTCCGTGTGAGCTCGGTGATACCCGCGACGATCGCATCGGGCACATGAAAGCTCGACTGAACATCAACTACGAGCAATGCTTGCTTCGAGAGATCCAACTCGTCACCTGTTTGCGGCGGTTTGCATCACGGCCGTGCGCGCACGCATTCTGACAGGAGTCAATCTTATGCGAAAGCGTCTCATCAAGCCGAGCAGGATTCCGCTTGTGGCCAAAGCCGCCGCATCCCGACCAAGACGATCGGCTCTCTGGCCTAAAGCTGAGCTATGCCAATTCAAGGCTGACAAATGGTCTCAACCCAACGCCGTCGTCAGGACGCTACGGCAGAGCGTCTCCATATCCGCAGGGCACCAAAGATCTCGAACTCGGGTAAAGCCCTTTGCCGCAGACGATGCTGCCGTAGGGTGGGCAAAGCGACACCAAAGGCGGCGCGTGCCCACCATCGGCGGCGCTGGGTGCGGGCGGTGGACACGGCGCGCGCGAAAGCTCGCCCGACAAGACTGCAACGCGGCGCGCCGTTGCGCACCCTACACGGTCCCTCGTTAATCCAGCGCGCCATCAATCTTGACGCGGCACCGAGCTGGCGAAGCGGCGCGTGACTACCGTGCATCCGCGCCAACGCGCCTGCCCCAAACGGCTCCCTCGGTTTATGGGTCCCGGCGTTCGCCGCGACGACACCGTGCTCGTTGATCCAGCGTGCCACCGTTCTTGACGCTTGCGTCGAGATGGCACGCCCTGCCGTCAGGCCGCGCGCGCCCACCATTGCCACCGCCCGAATGTGGTGGGCACGATGCGACGCGGCGTTGTCGCTTATGCTTCCTGGTCCCCGATGGATTGACGATCTACGTGGAATGGTCCTCCACGCACGGATGCAAGTGCGCTTGGCAACTCTCCCCTCGTCGTCATTCCGGGGCGCGCGTCAGCGCGAGCCCGGAAGCCATACTCAGGATGCCCGTAGGGCCCGAGAAGCTCGTCGCCGCCGTCACGCACGCCACAGCAATTCGTGGTTATGGATTCCGGGCTCATCGCTTCGCGATGCCCCGGAATGACGTGGGGATATATCTTGGCTGCGGTGGGCAAAGTGACGAGCGGACGCGTTGCGCCGCATGGCAGGCGGAACCACTAAGACCCGTGACGGGCTGGCGAATATCGCAGCCGCAATCCTGTCCCGCCTCACCCGAACAGATGCGCCAGCCAGAATGCGGCGCCGGCGGCGAGGCCGCCGACCAGCGCGGTCTGCAGCGCCGACTTGATCTTGTTGACGCCGGTGAAGTGGCCCTTGATGGCGCCGAAGATCAGGAGCGCGATGCCGGTGGCGACCACGGAGATCCGGAGCGCAGACGAGATGTCAGGCGCCAGCATGTAAGGGATCAGCGGGATCAGGCCGCCGATCACGTAGGAGCCGCCGATGGTCACGGCGCTGACCGGCGCGCGTTTCGGATCCGGGCGTTCGAGACCGAGCTCGAAGCGCATCATGAAGTCGACCCAACGCTTGCGATCGGACGCGATGGCGTCGACCACGGTGGTCAAGGCCTGGCCTTCGAGACCATAGCCGCGAAAGATCGCCGCGACCTCCTCGACCTCGCGACCGCGCAGCTTCTCGATCTCGTCGTGCTCCCGCTTCTCCTCGGCGGCATAATGCTCGGCGTCGGAGCGGGCGGCGAGATAGCCGCCGAGCCCCATCGCGATCGCGCCGGCGACGACCTCGGCGAGGCCGGCCGTGACGATCACGTCGGTCTTGGCGACCGCCGCCGAAAGACCGGCGGCGAGCGCGAACGGCACCGTGAGACCGTCGGCCATGCCGATGACGACGTCGCGGACGACCTCCGACGCGGTGAAGTGCTTTTCAATATGCGGCGTTGCCGGCATGGCGGCCTCCGATGGCGTGTTCGACGGAGGCCCTTTAGCAGGCCCGGATGACAGGAGCGATCACCGCAGTCCCGGCACCATTCGCCGCAGGGTGCGATCGTGCAGCCAGTAATGGTGCAGCAAGGCAGCGCCTGCGTGCAGGCCGATCAGGATCATCAGGCCATTGGCCAGCGCCTCGTGCATCTCCTTCATGTCGTGGGCGAAGCCGCGGTCGCCGACCCAGGGTGAGGCGATCTCGAACAGGCCGAACACCGGCAAGCCGTAGCCGCGGGCAAACTGGGTGACGATGCCGAGGACCGGAATGGCGAACATGATGCCATAGATCAGCAGATGCGTGATCTCGCCGACATGAACCGTCCACGGGCCGAGTTTGGTCGCTGCAGGCGCCGGCGGCGGATCGGCCAGACGCCAGGCCAGGCGCGCCAGCGCGAAGCCCAGCATCGCCAGCCCGAGCGAGACGTGCATGAATAGGCCCGTGTCATGAGAGGGACGCGGCAGCATGTCGCCGAGATGGCCTGAAATCCAGGCCGCCGGCACCAGCACGGCGACGATCCAGTGCAGTGCGATCGCGACGGAGCCATACGTCTTGGCGGAGTTTCGAATACGCATGATCAGCTTCCTTCGGCCATTTGGCCCCGCTGCCGGCAAGCCGGAGCGCGGGGTGGTAGGACCGGAGGAGATAGCTGACCGGGGGCGTCGCGCCGCTGACGCGGGATGTCAGCCTGCTGTCAGAATGGACGGCGCCGGGGTGGCCTGGGACGTCGCAGGCTGCGGCCAGCGGAGTGCCGAGACGATGGCCGGCGCGATCGTGATCCTGGCGCCGCCGAGCTGGGAACGGCCGATCTGCAGCCGCCAGCCATAGGCTTCGAGCACGTCCTGCACGATCGCGAGCCCCAGCCCGCTGCCCGGCCCCTGCTCGTCGAGGCGGCCGCCGCGCTCGAGCACGCGGCCGATCTTCGCGTCCGGAATGCCCGGACCGTCATCCTCGACAGTGACGATCAGAGGGGTCGCACTGGCGACGATGCGAACCGTGCTCGCCGCATGACGCGCGGCGTTCTCCAAGAGATTGCCGAGCACCTCGGCGAGATCCGTCCGATCCATGCCGACGCGCAGGCTTGGGGGCACCTGGCCATCGAAGCTGACATGGGCGGCCGCCGGCGTGCGGCCGAGCGTCCCGAGCAGCGCATTCACCAGGGGCGCCAGCTCGGTCGCGGCCTCCGGCCCGCCGCGGGCCTTGCCGCGCAGCCGCGCCAGCGCCAGTTCGCGATCGACCTGCCGGCTCATCGCCTCGGCGACATCCTCGACGTTGCGCGCCAGCTCGAGCTGGCCGAGCTCCCTCAACCGCGCGGCGTCGGCCGCGAGTGCGGCGAGCGGCGTCTTGAAGCCGTGGGCGAGATCGGCGGCACGGCTGCGCGAGCGCATGATCTCGCGGCTCTGCGCATCAAGCAGCGCGTTGACCTCGTCGACCAGCGGCGCCACCTCGGTCGGCACGTCCACGGGAAGATGCTGGCGCCGACCGCTGCGGATCTCGGCGACGCCACGGCGCAGCACGCCGAGCGGACGCAGGCCGAGCGTGACCTGAACCGACGTGCCGACGGCGAGGATGACGGCCAGCACGGCGAGCGCGATCGACAGATCCTTGGCGAAGGTCCGCACCGCGCTGGTGGCGCCGTCGAGGTCGTAGGCCACGGCCGCGCGCACGCGGATCTGGCTTTCCGGATTCATCAGGATGCCGCGCTCGGCGACCAGCACGTGTTCGCCATCCGGCCCGGCGAGCTCATGCTGATGCACGTCGCTCGGTCCGGGCTCGTCGATCGGCAGCGGCAGGATGGTGTCCCACAGCGAGCGCGAGCGCAGCAACTGGCCGTGATCGTCCGAGATCTGCCAGTACAGCCCCGACAGCGGGACCACGAAGCGCGGATCGGCTGGCGGCCGCGCGACCACGATGCGCCCTTCCGCATCGACCTCGAGGCCGTTCAGCAATTGGCGCAGGTGAATGTCGAGATCGGAGGCGAGCGTCCGCGCGACGTGGCGCTTGAACAGCACGACCATGCCGAAGCCGGCGACGCCGAGCGCGACCAGCAGCGCGATGGTGCCCGCCGCCACCAGCCGCAGCCGCAGCGAGCCGAGCCTCATTCCGCCGTCTCCGGGATCATGTAGCCGAAGCCGCGGCGGGTCTCGATGATCTCGGCACCGAGCTTCTTGCGGACGCGCCGGATCAGCACCTCGAGCGCGTTGGAATCGTGCTCGTGGCCGAGGCCGTAGACGTTCTCCTCCAGCTCGTGCTGCGGCACGACGCGGCCGCTCTGCCGCAGCAGATAGGCGATCAGCCGGTATTCGAGCTGCGACAGCATCACCGGCACGCCGGACAGGCTGACCTTCATCTGGCGCTCGTCGAGCGTCAGGTCGCCGGACGAGAGCACGGGCGCCGCATGGCCGGCGGAGCGCCTCACGATCGCGCGCAGCCGCGCCAACAGCTCTTCATTGCGAAACGGCTTCGGCAGGTAGTCATCGGCGCCGGCATCGATGCCATCGACCCGCTCCGCCCAGCTCGCACGCGCGGTCAGGATCAGCACCGGCACGTGCCGCCCGGCGCCGCGCCAGCGCTTCAGCACCGACAACCCGTCCATGCCGGGGAGGCCGAGATCGAGGATCACGGCGCCATAGTCCTCGGTGTCGCCGAGAAACCAGGCCTGCTCGCCGTTGTCGGACGTTTCGACCAGATAGCCCGCCGCCTGAAGCGTCCGGGCCAGGTCGGACGCCAGCCGCGGATCATCCTCGACCAGCAGCACTCGCATCTATTTTTCCTCGATCCGTTCGATCTCGCCGCTGCGCGCATCGACATAGACCTCGCGCACGCGGCCATCGCGGCCGATCACCCGAAACTCATAGCGCCAGCGGCCCCGCTGGCGGTCGACATCGATTCCCATCACGTCGCCGGCGACCCGGCCGCGCAATCGCGGCAGGATCTCCGATAGCGGCAGGACGTCGCCCGCCTCGACGGCGCGGCGCACGGCGTCACGGCGCTCGCGATCGTCCTCGCGCGCCACCGTCGCCGCGGATGCCGCCGTCGAGATCAGCATCGCAAATACCGTGATGCGCATGAACCGTCCGATTTGAGGCAAATGCATGAATTTCCCGGGGCCTGACGCTCTGATCTTCAAAGCTCGTCGTGATTTGTTGCGCTCTCGCCACTGGGTTCGAATTGCGGGGTTCGACTTGCGGGGGTCGACTTGCGGAGCGTTCGCAAATGCTAAGGAGATGGTGCGGATTTTAGTTTGAACTTCCGATGTCGGAATTGCGCTCAGGCCGATGCGGGGGTGGGAAACTCCAAGGGATCGGCATCCTGCCCGAGACAAGCTGACGTCTCGCTGACTCAACCTGACAGGATGCTGTCACGCTCGTTGCGACATCATCGCGTCCGGACGGAGCGAGCCGGGGGCGCGGTGAGTTCGGAGACGAGAATGCGTAAGACGATGACATTGGCAGCCGTGCTGGCGGGGCTGGGCGGCCTCTTGGCCATGTCACAAGCCAGCCGGAACGCAGCGCCCACGCTGGTGCCGGTGGCCCGTGCCGTTGACGGCGGTCTTGAAGCTGGTCTTGGAGCTGATCTTGGAGCTGGTCTTGGGGCCTACCCGCATCTTGCGGCGCTGCATGCGCGGGCCGAAGGCGAGCCGCTGAGCTACGAGCCGGCCCGCCGGGAGCGCGAAGGCGACGACGACGATCAGGACGAGTCGCGGCGGTGAGGCAAACCGGCTCTGCCGAAGCACTGACCGGAGCTAAGCCGGCAGTCCCGCTTCGTACCAGCGACGCGTCGCCCTGACGATGCGCACGACCGAGAGCATCACGGGGACTTCGACGAGAACCCCGACGACGGTCGCGAGCGCGGCCCCCGAGTCGAGCCCGAACAGGCTGATCGCGGCGGCAACCGCCAGTTCGAAGAAATTGCTGGCGCCGATCAAGGCGGCCGGAGCCGCGACGCACCAGGCCACGCCCAGCCGGCGGCTCAGCCAATAGGCGATCCCCGCGTTCAGATAGACCTGGATCAGGATCGGCACGGCCAGGATCGCGATGACGACCGGCTGCTTCAGGATCTGCTCGCCCTGGAAGCCGAACAGCAGCACGAGCGTCCCGAGCAGCGCCACGAGCGAGACCGGTTGCAGTACCCGCAAGGTGCGCTCCAATGCCCCACCCGTGCTACGCAGCAACGCCCGGCGCCAGAGTTGCGAGACGATGACCGGCACGACGATGTAGAGCAGCACCGACAGCAGCAGGGTGGTCCAGGGCACCGAGATCGAGGCGACGCCGAGCAGCAGGCCCACCAGCGGCGCGAACAGGAACACCATGATGACGTCGTTGAGCGCGACCTGGCTCAGCGTGTAGTGCGGCTCGCCGTCGCACAGATTCGACCAGACGAACACCATCGCCGTGCACGGCGCCGCCGCCAGCAGGATCAGACCGGCCACGTAGGACGACAGCTGGCCTGCGGGAAGCATCGGCGCGAACACGTGGCCGATGAAAACGCTGCCGAGCAGAGCCATCGAAAACGGCTTGATCGCCCAGTTCACGACCAGGGTGACGCCGATGCCCCGCCAATGCTCCTTCACGTTGCCGAGCGCGGCGAAATCGATCTTCAGCAGCATCGGAATGATCATCAGCCAGATCAGGGCCGCGACCGGCAGATTGACCCGCGCCACCTCCGCCGACGCGACAGCCGCGAACAGCCCCGGCATCAGATGGCCGAGACCGATGCCGACGATGATGCAGAGCAGGACCCAGACCGTCAGATAGCGCTCGAAGATCGTCATCGGATCAGGCCACGTCGGAGCGGAACGACGTTGCGCCCTCGCCCGTCCCGATCTCGCGCAGCCGCGTGCCCAGCGACATCGAATCGATGCGACCGAGCGGCAGATTGATGAAGGCGTCGATCCGGTTCTTCAGATAGCGGAAGGCGGTCGTGAACGCCGCGAGCTTCTCCAGCTCCGTGCCTGCGGCCGCCGCCGGATCCTCGATGCCCCAATGCGCAGTCATCGGCTGCCCCGGCCAGATCGGACACGCCTCGCCGGCGGCGTTGTCGCAGACCGTGAAGACGAAATCCATCGCCGGCGCGCCGGCGGCGGCGAACTCACTCCAGCTCTTCGAGCGCAGATCGCCGGTCGGATAGTCCATGCGCGCGAGCGTCTCGAGCGCCAACGGATGCACCGCGCCCTTCGGCGTGCTGCCGGCGGAGAAGGCGTGGAAGCGGCCCGCGCCGTCCTTGCGCAGGATCGACTCGGCCAGCACCGAGCGTGCCGAATTTCCGGTGCAGAGGAACAATACATTGTAGATGCGGTCAGACACGGCTCTTCTCCTTGCGCTTCGGCGGACAGCACGGCGTGAGACTTGCGATGACGGGCGCGCAGACCTCCGGCCGGCCGCCGCAGCAGTCCTGCAGCAGGAACAGCGCGACCTTCTGAAATTGCGCGAGGTCGACCCGGTAGACGATCGAGCGGCTGTGCCTGATCGAGCTGACGAGGCCGGCGCGCGACAGCACGGACAGATGCGCCGACAGCGTGTTCTGCGGCACCTCCAGCAGACGTGCGAGCTCGCCGGCCGGCAGACCGTCGGGCTCGTGCTGCACCAGGGTGCGAAAGGCCTGCAGGCGCGTCGGCTGCGCCAGCGCCGCCAAGGCCAGAACGGCTTGCTCGTTTTCCATATATCCAGAACTATCGATATGATGATCCGGCGTCAAGGCTGACGAGTTCGAATGGTCCGTGTCGACGATCGGGAGACGAGGCGCCCGAAGGCTCACCGCAAGCGCAGGCGGGTGCCATCGACGGTGAGCTCGCCGTCCCGTTCCATGCGTGCCAGCGCACGATAGAGCGCCTCATGGGTGACGCCGAGCTCGGCGGCCCAGTCCTTCTTCGACCGGCCGAGCTCGACCTCGACGCCCTCCCCCTCGGTCTCGATGAAATGCACGATCCGCTCGCGCGCCGTCTTCAGGCTGAGCCGCTCCGACTGCGCCCGGACCTTGCGCAACTCGCGGGCGAGATGATCGCACCATCGGTCCCCGATCTCGGGACGACGCAACGCTTCGGCGAAGGCCTCGCGGTCGATCGCGAGCAGCGCTGAGTCCTGTGTCGCGACGGCGTCGCAATGATACGTTGACTGATCGAGGCTGGCCTCGGCGAGAAAGCCCCGTCGGGCCCGCTGCAGGACGATGTCGTCGCCGGCGCGCGAGCGGCGCACCAGCCTCACCTCGCCGGTCAGCACGAAGAACATCGCCCGCGGCCGATCCCCCCGGCAGAACACCGTGCCCTGGCGCGGCACCTGGATGCGCCGGGTCTGCAACCGCGCGGCCGCGGGCAGCGCGGCGAGCAACGGCGACAGCCGTGCAAGAGCGCGCCAGTCGAGCGACGGGCGCGTGCCCTCGGGCGAGAGATGGCAGGTCCTCGGCATATGATCAGGATCATATGCGCCGCCCGGCCGCGCGGTCTAGGGAAGACGCCACCGCGTTCGCTGAAATGGAGGTCCTCATGCGCCTGCGTCTCGCCGCCATCACGCTGGCCCTTGTTGCGTCCGCAGGCATCGCCACGGCGCAGCACCACGGCCATCACGACCACGGCAGCCATGGGGCGCTTCCGCCAGACCAGCGCGAGCGGGTGGCGTTTCCGCCCGATCTCGCCGAGCACACCCTCGCCAACATGCGCGACCATCTGCTGGCGCTGCAGCAGATCAACGACGCGCTTGCGGCGGGCGAGCCGGACAAAGCCGGCCAGATCGCCGAGCAACGCCTGGGCATGAGCTCACTGCGCCTGCACGGCGCCGCCGAGGTCGCCGGGTTCATGCCCCAGGGCATGCAGGAGGCCGGCACCGCCATGCACAAAGCGGCGAGCCGCTTCGCCATCGAAGCGCAGAATGCGGGTGTGACCGGCGACCTCAAGCCGGCGCTGAAGGCGCTCGGCGAGACGATGGCGGCCTGCGTCGGCTGCCATGCCGGCTACCGGCTGCGATAGCGCGCCGGACAACCGACCGCGCGCGGCGCGCACTCATGGATATTTCCAATATTCTAGAAATATCGTTTGACTCCGGCGGGCCGCATGCCGCATCCTCCACACCATGAAGCTCGATGACGCCGCTGCCCGCCTGGAAGCCCTCGGCAATACCACGCGCCTGAAGATCTACCGCGCGCTGGTGCGCGCCGGGCATGCCGGGATGCCGGTCGGCCGGCTGCAGGAGCGGCTGAAGGTCCCGGCCTCCACGCTGTCGCACCACGTCAAGACGCTGGTCGCGGTCGGGCTGATCTCGCAAATGCGCGAGGGCACGACGCTGGTCTGCCATGCCGAATACGACGTGATGCGCTCCCTGCTCGGCTTTCTCGTCTCAGAATGCTGCGTCGAGGAGCGCGACTGCGGCACCGCGAGGCCGGCGGCCTGATGATTTCGCCCTTTAATTCGATTATTCTAGAAGTATAGGAGGACGCACATGACGGACGCCAAGACGGTCGCTATCATCGGCGCCGGCCCGGTCGGGCTGGCGGCAGCGGCCCATGCGCTGGCGCGCGGCCTGACCCCGGTCGTGCTGGAAGCGGGTCCGGAAGCCGCGCACGCGGTGCGGCAATGGCAGCACGTCCAGTTGTTCTCGCCGTGGAAGTACAACATCGATAGCGCGGCGGCGCGGCTGCTCGCTGCGACGGGATGGAATTCGCCCGAGCCCGAGGTCTATCCGACCGGGCGCGAGCTGATCGAATCCTATCTCGCGCCGCTGGCGACGCGCACTGCGCTGCGCGACGTCGTCAGGACCTCGCATCGCGTCACCGCGATCAGCCGGGCCGGCTTCGACAAGGCCACGTCGAAGGGACGCGCCGATGCGCCGTTCGAGATCCGCATCCACAACGGCAAGGGCGAGGCGGCGCTGCAGGCCGACGCCGTTATCGATGTCTCCGGTGCCTGGTTCTCGCCCAACCCTGCCGGCCATAGCGGACTGCCCGCGCTCGGCGAAGCCGCGCATGCGGCGCGCATCGCCTACGCGATGCCGGACGTCCGCGGCGCGCAGCGCAGCCGTTATGCTGGCAGGACGGTCGCGGTGCTCGGCGCCGGCCACTCGGCGATCGGCACCCTGATCGACCTGGCCGCATTGGCCGAGGTCGCGCCGGGCACGCAGGCGATCTGGCTGTTGCGCGGCGACGATCCCGCGAAGGCGTTCGGCGGCGGCAGCGCCGACCAGCTCGCCGCGCGCGGCGAACTCGGCCTGGCCTTCGCCGCGCTGGTACGTTCGGGCCGCATCCGGCTCGAGCCCGGCTTCGGCGTCACGGGGATCACCGATGAGGACGGCCGGTTGCGGATCGCCGCGGACGGCGACCGCCGCATCACCGCCGACGAGCTGATCGTCGCCACCGGCTTCCGCCCCGATCTGTCGCTGCTCGCGGAGCTGCGCCTGCGGCTCGATCCCGCGATCGAGGCTCCTGTTGCGCTCGCGCCATTGATCGATCCGAACGAGCATTCCTGCGGCACGGTGCGGCCGCATGGCGCGCGCGAGCTGGCGCAGGCCGACGAGCCCGGGTTCTATCTCGCCGGCATGAAGAGCTATGGCCGCGCGCCGAACTTCCTGATGATGACGGGCTATGAGCAGGTCCGTTCGATCACCGCCGACATCGCCGGGGACAAGGCCGCCGCGCATCGTGTCGAGTTGAAACTGCCGGAGACCGGCGTCTGCACCCGCGGCGGAGTGGAGAGCATTGCAGCCCTGCCCGGCTGCTGTGGCGGACCGGCGCCATCGGGCGTAGACAGTTGCTGTGCCGATGACGCCAAAGCCAAGCTGGCTGGCCGCAGCGGCTGCGGCTGCTCATGACGCCGAGCCAAGGAGAGGTCGACGGGAATGCAGGCAAGACGGCTGGGCGTGGTCATCGCTCTCGGCACCGCCCAGACGCTGGCCTGGGGATCGAGCTACTATCTTCCCGCCATCCTCGCCGACCCCATCGCCAGGGATCTCGGCCTGTCCAACAACTGGTTCTTCGCCGCCTTTTCCGCCTCGCTGATCATCTCCGGCCTGTTGGGTCCGCGCATCGGCCGCCAGATCGACCGCGTCGGCGGCCGCCAGGTGCTGTGCGCCTCCAACATCGTGCTGGCGATCGGGCTCGCACTGCTCGGCCTGTCGCATTCGCTGTGGGTGATGGCGCTGGCGTGGCTGTGGCTCGGCGTCGGCATGGGGCTCGGCCTCTATGACGCCGCGTTCGGCGCGCTCGGGCGCATCTATGGCAAGGATGCACGCGGCGCGATCACCGGCATCACCCTGATCGCGGGCTTCGCCTCCACCGTCGGCTGGCCGCTGAGCACGCTGGGGCTCGCGACGATCGGCTGGCGCGAGACCTGCTTCGCCTGGGCGATCGCGCATCTCGTGATCGGCCTGCCGCTCAATTTGTCGCTGCCGCGGGCGACCGTGATGGCGCCCGGCGATATCCCGACGGGCAAGCCCAACATCCCGCTCGACCGCCCGATGGTGCTGATCGCGTTCGCGATGGCGGCGGCCTGGACCGTGACCGCGGCGATGGCGGTGCATCTGCCGCGGCTGATGCAGGCGTTCGGCGCGACGCCCGCGCAAGCCTTGTTCGCCGGCATGATGATCGGGCCGGCGCAGGTCGCGGCGCGCGTGTTCGAGGCCGGCTTCCTCAGCCGCTTCCATCCGCTCGCCTCGGCGCGGCTCGCCTGCATCACCCATCCGATCGGCGCCGTGACGATCGGGCTGTTCGGCGGGGGCGCCGCGGCGGCGTTCGCGCTGCTGCACGGCTCCGGCAACGGCATCCTGACGATCGCTCGCGGCACCCTGCCGCTCGCCATCTTCGGCCCCGTCAACTACGCCTACCGGCTCGGCCTGATCGGGGCCCCGTCGCGGATCTGCCAGGCCTTCGCGCCGCTGCTGTTCGGCCTGCTGATCGATGGGCTCGGCCGCGGCGTGCTGATCGTGTCAGCGAGCCTCAGCCTGTCGGCGCTCGCCGCCCTGATGCTGCTGCCGGCCGAGCGCGCCGAGACGGCGGTGCCGCTCGACACCACCGACAAGGCGGCTTGAGCCGGTAGCCCTTTCTTAACCAGCTTTCTGCGCCCACCGCTCACCGTGCCGCTGCGGACGGGCATCCATGAGCGCATATACGGAAAGTTGAAGGTTGGATTGAAGGATACCCGTGGTCATACGGGGGTCATTCACGACACGATGGCATTGCAGCGCAAACACATGCTTCGCGTCGGGGCGGTGGCCGCCTGCGTCGGGATCTTCCTGGCCGGCGCCGATTTCGCCGTGACCGCGCTGATCGGCAACCAGACCGCGCGGCAGCTCAGCGAGCTCAGCAAGGTGGCGCTGCGCCGCTCCGAGGCGGCCATCGACTCGGCCGGATCGATCCTGAACCGCCTGATCGCGAAAGGTCCGATGGACTGCAGCGCCGTCGCGCTGCAGGCGCTGCGCCTTCACGTCTATCAAGGCACCATCATCAAAGACATCCGCACCGTCGACCGCGACGGCGCGGTCGAGTGTGCGGCCTATTCCGAAACGCTCGAATTCGACAATGGCTGGGCGCGGCGCGACGAGATGTTCAAGTCCGCCGACGGCGAGCTGCGGCTGTTCCGCGTCGAGCAGTTCACCGGCGCCGCGTTCGGCGTGATGCGCGACATCGACGCGCAACGGTCTCTGGCTGCGATCCTGCGCATCGATGGCAACCTGCTGGACGTGATGCCGGTCGGCCTGCGCGCCGAGAGCAACGTCACCCTGACCCTGCCCGATGGCGAGCAGGTGGCCGGCTATCATCCCGATGCATCCGCCAAGTCTCCGGCGCAGACCGTCGCGTTCACCACCGTGTCCGACCGCTATCCGCTGCAGGCCACGATCCATGTGCGGCCGCAGAGCCTGAGCACCCGCGGCGACCTCGCTTATCTCCTGACCATGCTCGCCGCCGGCACGCTGGGCGGCATGTTCGGCCTGCTGCTGGCGAGCTATCTCAGCCGGCCGGTGGACCCGGTCGCCGAGCTCGACCGCGCGCTCGCGGCCAACGAGTTCAAGCCCTACGTACAGCCGACCTTCCGACTGAAGACCGGCGACATCGTCGGCTGCGAGATCCTGGCACGCTGGGAGAAGCCGGACGGCCGGCTGATCCCGCCGATGAGCTTCATCCCGCTCGCCGAGACCACCGGCCGCATCGAGAAGCTGACCTGGCAGCTTCTCAAGACCGCCTTGCGCGAGCTGCAGCCGGAGATGAAGCAGGACAAGCTGTTCAAGCTGTCCGTCAACATCACCCCGCGCCATCTGCTCGGCGACCGCTTCATCGACGATCTGCGCAAGACGGTCGCGTCGTCATCGGTCTCCACCCGCCAGGTCGTGCTCGAGGTCACCGAGCGCGAGGAGCTCGCCGATCTCGCCAAGGCGACTGATGTCGTAAAGGAGCTCAGCGAGCTCGGCTTCCGCGTCGCGCTCGACGACGTCGGCATCGGCCATAGTGGCCTGTCCTATATCCAGCGGCTCGGCGCGCGCATCCTGAAGATCGACAAGTTCTTCGTCGACGCGATCACCCGCGACCAGTCCGCCATCGTGGTGGTGCAGATGCTGGTGGCGCTGGCGCGCGAGCTCGACATGTCCGTGGTCGCCGAGGGCATCGAGCATCAGGAGCAGGTCGATGCGCTGATCGCCTGCGGCGTCGAGGAAGGCCAGGGCTACCTGGTCGCGCCGCCGCTGTCGCTCGGCCGCTTCAAGCAGTTCCTCGACGTGCGCCGGGCCTCGGCCGTTCCCGGCCAGGCCGGCGAGCCGGAATTGGCCGCCTGACGGCGAGCCCGCGCGCGTCGGGCACGCGCCTCACTGCCGGGTCATCTGTCCGCGAATCTCGCCGCCCGGGTTCGCCTGGGTGTGGACGTTGGCGTACCATTTGCCGGCCAGCAGATCGGCCGCCTGCGCATCGGTGATCACGGCGGAGCCCGTGATCGGCGGCTCCGGGCTCTTGAACGGCAGCGCGATGCCGGCATTCTTGCCGGGCTCGCTGGGACCGTGGAAATGCGCGCCGATCGGCGGCCCGCTGAGGCCGGAGAAGGTGACCTTCCAGCTCAGCGTCTTGGTTGCGGTGTCGAAGCTCGCTTCGGCCGCGCCCGACGCGGCGGACGCGTTCGGCGGCACCTCGTTGGCGGCCTTGAGCTCGGACTTCAAGACAACGGTTTCGGCGCGAGCCATCGGCGCGGCCGCGACCCAGGCGACGGCGAGCAACGCCAAATGAACGAATGTCCGTCCCATGGTTTTCCTCCCAAATCGTTTTGTGCAGTCTCGGTGTTCGAGACCCCACGGGCAAGCTGATATTCCGTGGAACGCGTTAACAGCCCAGGCATGAGCGGCGGCCCAGGCCGCGTTGATTGAACAATCCCGACCCCTGTGCCAAACAGGACGGGAACACAAAGGCCTCGAAAGAAAGCCATGGCGGATCGAATGGTTGCTTCCAGGACGGCGCGCGGCAAGGTGGGGCGGCCTCCGCTCGAACGTGCCGGCGAGGTTGAGGAGCGCATTCTCGACGCGGCAAAGACGGTGTTCCTCGCAAACGGCTTCGAAGGCGCGAGCGTCGACGAAATCGCGCAGACCGCGCGCGCCGGCAAGCCGACCATCTACGCGCGATTTCCCAGCAAGGCCGCGCTGTTCGCGGCCGTCATCGGCCGCCAGGCCGCGCGCAACACGCAGTATGAGAACCTGGTGCCGCAGGGCCGCACCTTCCGCGCCCGGCTGATCAGCCTCGGGCTCACCTTGATCGAGCGCGCCTTCGTCGAGGACACGATCGGCCTGATGCGCACCGCGATTGCGGAAAGTCCGCGCTTTCCCGAGCTGACGCTCGAGATCCAGGACACGGCGCGCAAGCGCGCCACCTGCAATGTGAGCCACGCGATCGGCGAGCTCGCGCGCGCCGAAGGTCTCGCCGGCAAGGGCGCGTTCTCGGCCGACCGCATCGAGGACAGCGCACGGATCTTCCTCGATCTCGTCGTGTTCGCCGTGCTGATCCGCAGCCTGCTCGGCGAGGACATGCGCGCCCTGAAGAAGGAAGCCCAGGCGCATGTCGAGAAGCGCGTCGACTTCTTCCTCGCCGCGACGACGTGATCCTAAATCTTTCTGTCCTTGCGCAGCTCCGGAAAGATCGTCTCGTCCTGCAGGATCACGTCCGCGGTGCGCTGATAGTGCGCCGTGAGCAGCGCAACCGCGCGTTCGGTGTCGGCGTCGAGCACGGCGTTCACGATGTCGGCGTGCTCGTCGCCGACGGGGCGTGACGGAAACGCCTTGCGGATCGACAGCCGGCGGTAGCGATAGAGCTGGTCGGCAAGCTGGCCGCAGAACGCGATCAGCGACTGCGAGCCGCAGTTCGAGATCAGGACCCGATGATAGATCCGGTGCAGCCTCTCCCACTCCGGATTGTCCTCGAACGTTGTCGCGCTGAGCGAGCGCGGCGCGCGGCTGAGCCGATGCTGCGCCAGCACCAGTTGCTCTTCCCAATCGGGCGTCGCCGCCGCCATCGACTCGCGCAGCGCCAGCGCCTCGACCCAGCAGCGCGTCTTGGTCAGCTCGGCGAGCTCGGCGCGGCTGATGTCCTTGACGTAGAAGCCGCGCTGCTCGCGCACCTCGACCAGTCCGTCGGCAGTCAGGCGGTTGAGCGCCTCGCGCAGCGGTGTCTGCCCGGTCTGATAGGTCTCGGTCAAAAACCGCATCTGCAGCTTGCGCGATGGCGCCAGCCGGCCGGACAGCAGGTCCTCGCGCAGCCGGTCATACACATGACTCGCCTGCGTCGACGGGCCTTGCCCCTCGGCCTCCAAAACCGCATCCACGCCCGATCTCCTCTGAATCAGACGACATGTATAGAGCGAGGCTGCAGAACATAAAATTTATAAATTCTGATTGATTTCGATTTTTTATGTAATAAAAGGGGCCAGCCGGTTTCGCCGGCCAGGAACAGAAACGTCGCGCGTCCTCACCCGGGCATCGCGCAGGAGGACACGCTCATGACCCGGTTTCCGGTCGCGGCTCTGCGCAGCGTCGATCTGGGCACGCCAGATCTCGCGCGTTCGGAAGCGTTCTATCGACAGACCTGGGGGCTGGAGCGCGTCGCGGAAGCCCCCGGCATCGTCTACCTCCGCGCGACCGGCAGCGACCATCATGTCGTGGCGCTGCACCAGAGCGAGCGCACCGAGCTGCAGGCGGTGACTTTCCGCCTCGCCGAGTCCAGTGATTTCGATGCCATCAGCCGCAACGCCATCCATGAAGGCGCGACGCTGATCGCAGCGCCGGCGCCGAACCCCGGCCCCGACGGCGGCGTGATCATGAGCCTGCGCGGCCCCGAGGGCGGCGTGCTGCGCTTCGTGCATGGTGACATCAGGCACGACGCCAGGCCGCCGCGGCCCGAGCTCCCGGAGCGGCTCGCCCACGTCAATCTCAACAGCACCGATGTCGATCGTTCGGCGGCCTTCTACGAGAAGGCGCTCGGCTTCCGCCTGACCGACCGCTCCGCGGCGATGGCCTTCGTTCGCTGCAATTCGGACCACCATGCCGTCGTGATCGCTGCGGCGAAGGTCAACGGGCTCAACCATGTCGCCTTCCTGATGCCGACCTGGGAAGGCGTGATGCGCGGTGCGGGCCGCATGATCGATGCCGGCCATCCGATCGCGTGGGGCGTCGGACGCCACGGCCCCGGCGACAATGTCTTCGCCTACTTCATCGATCCCGTCGGGACCGTGATCGAATACACCGCCGAGGTGCTGCAGGTCGACGACGACTACGTCGTGCGCGGCCCGGAGCATTGGGTCTGGCCGCCCGGCCGCATCGATCAATGGGGCATCGCTCCGCCCAAGGCCGAGCACGTCAAGTCCGCGCAGCTCGCGGTCGGCTACGCCGCCTGACTCGTTTTCCAACTCCAGAGTTTCCAGATCCATGTCCGCCACGTCAGATCACAAGCATTTCGAGGCCGTGATCGTCGGCTTCGGTCCGACCGGCGCCATCGCCGCGAGCCTGCTCGGCATGCAGGGCATCAAAACGCTCGCGATCGACCGCGCTGTCGAGATCTACGACAAGCCGCGCGCGATCGCGCTCGATCACGAGATCATGCGGCTGTTCGACAATCTCGGTATCGCCGAACAAGTCAGCCGGTACGTCGCGCCGTTCCCGGCGTCCGAGCATTTCGGCGCCCAAGGGCAGTTGATCCGCCGCATCGACATGGTGGGCGAGCCCTATCCCCTCGGCTACACGCCGAGCATGGTGTTCACCCAGCCGCCGGTCGAGCAGGTGATGCGCGATCGTGCTCGCCGCTGTCCTTCCGTCACGGTCGAGCTCGGCACGACCCTCGTCACGATCCGGCAGGATGCGACGGCGGCGACCGTTGTGCTGCAGCGGGCGGACGGTACAGTTCGCGAGGTCACCGCCGACTACGTGATCGGCTGTGACGGCGCCTCCAGCACCGTGCGCCAGCAGCTCGACATCAGCTTCGACGATCTCGACTTCGACGAGCCGTGGCTGGTGGTCGATCTTCTCGTAAATGACGGCGGTGTCGGCAAGCTTCCGGCCACCGCGGCCCAATTCTGCGATCCCGCGCGTCCGACCACCTACATCATCGGCCCCGTCAACCATCGCCGCTTCGAGATCATGCTGCGAGCGGGGGAAGACCGCCACGCGATGGAGCAGCCGGAGCAGGTCTGGCGTTTGCTCTCACCCTGGCTCAGGCCCGAGGACGCAACGCTGTGGCGCGCGGCCAGCTATCGCTTCCATGCGCTGGTCTCACGCCGCTGGCGCCAGGGGCGCGTCCTGCTCGCCGGCGACGCCGCGCATCAGCAGCCGCCCTTCATCGGCCAGGGCATGTGCCAGGGCCTGCGCGATGCAGCCAATCTGTGTTGGAAGCTCGCGCGCGTGTTGCGCGGCCAATCGACCGCGGCGCTGCTCGACAGCTACGAGATCGAGCGCAGCACGCATGTGCGCGAGCTGACCACGCGCATCAAGGCGATCGGCCGCGTCATCTGCGAGCAGGATCCGGAGGCCGCAGCGGCACGCGACGCGCGTATCCTTGCCGAAGGCGGCGGCGCGCCGCGCACCATCACCCGGCAGGAGATCGTGCCGCCGCTGACGCAGGGACTGCTCGCGACCAAGGCAAATGCGGCCAACGGCACGCTGTTTCCGCAGCCCTGGATCGTCGGTGATGGCGGGCGTGCCCTGCTCGATACCGTCGCCGGCACCGGATGGCGGCTGGTCATCGACGGGCGGGGCACGCTGAACTCGAGCGCGATCGACGCTGCCACCCGCGACGCCGGCATCAGTCTGATCGCCATCGGCGGTCACGGCCTGCACGAGGAGAGCGCCGTCGTCGCACGCTGGTTCGAACGCCACGGCTGCGGCGCCGCGCTGGTGCGACCCGACCATTATGTCTACGGCGTCGCGACGGACGCGCCAGGGCTCGCCTCGCTGCTGAGCGAGCTGAACCAACGACTGCACTCATCATAACAAGAGACTATCAAACGGGGAAACGCCATGACGACAACATCGGACACCGCCAGACCCAATGTGGGAGGACGCGCGATCGCCGTCCTCATCATGCTGTTCCTGTTCCAGACGCTGAACTTCTTCGACAAGCTGGTATTCGGCCTCTCGGCCGTGCCGATGATGAAGGAGCTGGGCTTGAGCCCGAAGGAGTTCGGGCTGATCGGCAGCAGCTTCTTCCTGCTGTTCTCGCTGTCGGGCATGGCGGTCGGCATGTTCGTCGTCGGCCGCTTCCCGGTGAAATGGCTGCTCCTGATCATGGCCGGCGTCTGGTCGGCGACGCAGATCCCGATCTTCTTCTCCGGCTCGATCGCCGTGCTGGTGATCTGCCGCATCATCCTCGGCGCCGGCGAAGGGCCTGGGCTGCCGACCGCGCTGCACGCCTGCTACAACTGGTTTCCCGCCGACCGGCGCAGCGTGCCGAGCGCCGTGGTGCTGCAGGGCATCAGCGTCGGCCTCTTGGCCGGCGGTCCGATCCTGACCTATGTCATCGTGAGCTATGGCTGGCGCACCGGCTTCCTGTTCTGCGGCCTGCTCGGGCTGGCCTGGATGCTCGGCTGGTTCTTCATCGGCGGCGAAGGACCCTACTCCGCCCATGCGCCGGAGGCTGCGGCGGCCAAGGACAAGGCGTTGCCGGCGCGCGTGCTGTGGGCCGATCCGACCGTGATCGGCGTCATCATCATGTCGACCGCGTCGTACTGGATCGTCGGCATGTCCGCGACCTGGCTGCCGCCCTATCTGCAGCTCGGGCTCGGCTACAAGCAGGTCGATGTCGGCTGGATCATCTCAGGGATCTATCTGTTCCAGTCGCCGCTGCTGCTCGGCGGCTCCTGGCTGACGCAAGTTCTGCAGCGCAAAGGCTTCAGCTTGCGTGCCTGCCTCGGCCACGCCTCCGGTCTCGCGCTGCTCGCCGCCGGCTGCGCACTGCTGTTGAGCATCGTCACCTCGGGCCCGCTGCAGCTCGCCTGTATCGCGATCGCCTTCGCCGCACCGAGCCTCACCACGATCTTCGGCCCCGTCGCGCTCGGCGCCGTGGCGCCGGCGATCCAGCGCGGCCGGCTCATCGTCGTGATCTATTCCGGCAACGCGGCATCCGCGCTGGTGTCGAATGCGCTCACCGGCTGGATCGTCGGCGAGGCCGGCGGCAACGCGCCGCTTGGTTACGCCCACGCCATGACCTTCACCGCCGGCGTGCTGATCGTTGGCGCCATCTCGGCCTTCGCGCTGATCTTCCCGGAGCGCACCATCGCGCGCTTCGCGAAATCGGCGCAAGAACCGGCTTCTCCCTCCGCCGTAGCGGCGGTTTCGACCTGAGGACATCGGATGAGATTTGCAAGCTTCACCATCGACAATGCGCCGACCTGGGGACTGGTCGAGGGCACTGACATCGCCGATCTCGGTGCTGTCCTGCGCGACCGCTTCCCGGATCTGAAATCGGCGATCGCAGCGGACGCGCTGAAGGAAGCGGCTGCAGCGGCCTCGGGCGCAAGGCGGTATCCGCTCTCGGCCATCAGCTTCCTGCCGGTGATTCCGAACCCGGACAAGATCCTCTGCATCGGCCTGAACTACGAGACGCACCGCAAGGAGACCGGCCGCTCCGAGGTCGAGAACCCCACGGTGTTCGGCCGCTTCGCCAACAGCCAGACCGGGCATCTCACCGACATCATCCGCCCGCGCGTCTCGACCGATCTCGATTTCGAGGGCGAGCTCGCCATCGTCATCGGCAAGCCCGGCCGCTACATCCCGCGCAGCGAGGCTTGGCAGCACATCGCCGGCTATGCCTGTTACAACGAGGGCAGCGTGCGCGACTTCCAGCGTCACACCCACCAGTTCACGCCGGGGAAGAATTTTCCCGCGACCGGCGCGTTCGGCCCGTGGCTGGTCACGCCGGACGAGATCGACGATCTCGGTCCGCTGCGGCTGCAGACCCGACTGAACGGCGAGGTGGTGCAGGACGCCACGATCAGCCAGATGATCTTCGATATCCCGCGCCAGATCGAATACTGCTCGTCGTTCACCCGGCTCGAGCCGGGCGACGTGATCGCCACGGGGACGCCGGGCGGCGTGGGGTCGCGCCGAACACCGCCGCTGTGGATGAAGCCGGGCGACGTGGTGGAGGTCGAGATCGACCGCATCGGGCTGTTGCGGAACGGCATCGCCGACGAGGCGGTGTAAGCGCCCCTGATGTTCTTGACCGTCATTCCGGGGCAGCCCGCCAGGGCTGAACCGGAATCTCGAGATTCCGGGTTCGATGCTTGCGCATCGCCCCGGAATGACAGCCGAACAACAGAGCCTACTCAATGCGCCATCGCCGCGCCGCCGCCGAGCCTGACCTTGCGGAGCGTCAGCGCCAGCGGAATCGCCGACAGCGAGATCAGCATCAGCGCCCAGTAGACGTCGACATAAGCGAGCAGCGAGGACTGCATCTGCACGGTCTGGCCGATCCAGGCGAGCGCCTGCTGCTGCGCCTGGACCAGCGAGCTGCCATGCGCGGTGAAGTAGTTGGTCACCTGGTGCAGCGTGTCCTGATAGGCCGGATTGGATGGAATCGCATTCTCCACCAGCCGGCTCTGGTGGAACTGCCCTCGATGCGCCAGGATGTTGGCGGCCAAGGACACCCCGATCGAGCCGCCGGTGTTGCGCGCGGCGTTGATCAGCGCCGAGGCCTGGTCGGTCTTCTCAGGCGGAATGCCGTTGTAGGACGCGGTCGTGATCGACAGGAAGATCAGCGGCAGGCCAATTCCGATCAGCATGCGGGATTCGGCGAAGAACCAGAAATCCACATTGGCGTAGACCCGGGTGAGGTCGTACATCGCGAACGCCACGACGGCCGCGCCCGTCATGATCATGTATTTCGGCTGCACCTTGCCCGAGAGGCGCCCGACGACGAACATCATCGCCATCGTGACGAGGCCGCCCGGCGACAGCACGAGGCCGGCCCAGGTGGCGGTGTAGCCGAAATCCTGCTGCACCATCTGCGGCAGCATCTGCGTGGTGCCGAGCAGGATCGCGCCGGTCGCCAGCATCACCAGGAAGCTGGCGCCGAACTGGCGCGACGCCAGCATGCGGACATCGACCGTCGGATTTTTCTGGTTCATCTCCCACGGGATCATCGCGATGAAGGCCGCGACGCAGACCGCGGCGGTCACCATGATGAATCGCGAGTCGAACCAGTCGTCCTCAAGGCCCCGGTCCAGCATCAGTTCGAGCGCGCCGAGAAATGTCGCGACCAGCACGAAGCCGACCACGTCAAAGCCATGCGCCTGCTTGCGCCGATCGGCCGTGACCTCTTCAGGCTCCTTGAGGATGAGCCCGATCAGGATCATCGCGGCGACGCCGACGGGGCCGTTGATCAGGAAGCACCAGTGCCAGGAGACGTTGTCGGAGAGATAGCCGCCGAGCGTCGGACCGACGACGGGCGCGACCACGACGGCGACGCCGAACAGCGCGAACGCCTGGCCGCGCTTTTCCGGCGGGAAGGAGTCGGCGAGGATCGATTGCGCCACCGGCACCATGCCGCCGCCGCCGAGGCCCTGCATGATCCGGAACAACAACAACACCTGCAGATTCCAGGCGAAGCCGCACAGCACCGAGCTCAAGGTGAACAGGCCGAGGCACAGCAGGAAGAAGGTCTTGCGGCCGAAGCGCTTGGCGAGATAGCTCGAGGCGGTCAGGATGATCGCGTTGGACACGAGATAGGTCGTCACCACCCAGGAGGATTCGTCCTGGCTGACGCCCATGCCGCCGGCGACATAGGGCAGCGCGACGTTGGCGATGGTGGTGTCCAGCACCTCCATGAAGGTCGCGAGCGCCACCAGCACCGCGATGATCCACGGACTGCCTGCGGATCGCGACGCGGCGAGCGGAGCAGCCTCACTCATGGCGGACCTCTCTCACAGCACGGCCTTCAGCCGCTCATAGAGCGACGGCTTGGGATCGACGCGAACGGTCGGCACCACCGACATGCCCGGGCCGAGCGCGACGTCCGTCGGCGGATCGTCCATGTCGATCTTGACCGGCACGCGCTGCACGATCTTGACGTAGTTGCCGGTCGCATTCTGCGGCGGCAGCAGCGAGAATGCCGGGCCCGAGCCGGACTGCACGCTGGCGACATGGCCGCGGATCTCGCGCTCCGGATAGGCATCGATCTCGAGGGTCACGGGCTGGCCGGGCCGCATCTCGTCGAGCTGGGTTTCCTTGAAATTGGCGGTCACCCAGACGTCATCGGGCACGAACATCGAAAGCGCCGTCCCTTGTGCCGCGAACTGACCATCAGCGGCGCTGAGATTGACAATGCGGCCGGACTGCGCCGCGGTCACGGTCGTGTACGACAGATTGAGCTGGGCCTGGTCGCGCTGGGCCTGCGCCTGAGCGAGATTGGCGTCGGCGCTCTCGTGCTGCGCCTTCAGCGACTCCAACTGGCGTTGCGCGACCGAGAGGTTGGCCTGCGCCGAGGTCAGCGCCGCCTTCTGCTGCTGGAGCTGCGATGTGTATTGCTGCTCGCTCTGCACCGTGCCGGAGCCGGTGCGGGCGAGGTCCTGATAGCGCTTGGCCTGCTGCTCTGCGAAGGTCAGCCCGGCCTGGGCCTGCTCGACCTGGGCCTGGCCCGCGGTGATCTGCGCCTGCTGCACGTCGATCTGCGCATCGATGTTGCGGATCGCCGCCTGCGCCGACTTCACCTGCGCATCGGCCTGCGCCAGCGCGGTCTTGTAGTCGCGATCGTCGATGCGCGCGATCACGTCGCCGGCCTTGACGTGCTGGTTGTCGGTGACCGGGACGGCGGTGATGTAGCCGGAGACTTTCGGCGCAATGGAGAACTGGCGGGCCGCGATGAAGGCGTCGTCGGTGGTCTCATAGTGACCGGCCGCATCGTAGTAGACGTAGCCGCCGGCGCCGACGGCGAGCAGCAGCACGAGACCCAGCGCTGCCCCGAGCGGATGCCGCCGGATCAGGCTCCTCCGGGACCCCTCCTGGCGCTCCCCGTGCTCCGTCGGCGACGGGCCGGGCTCCGCCGCCGGCATCTTGGCCTCGACCTGCTGCCGAGGCTCGCCGGAGGCCCGCCCGCGCCATTGCTGCACGGCCCGATCGCGGGCCGAGACCGCCGGATCGTCGTTGGCCGCCGATGGGACCTCGGCCGATGACAGAGCTTGCTGTGTCATCACGTCTCCTTGAATAGAACGGAACCGTTTCGTTTCTAGAATTGGGGGTGAGGCAGGTGGACGCAATGGCGAGCCGCGATGCGGACGGCTAAACTTTTCGTCATTGAAGGCCGCCGGCGCGCGTTCCGCTGCGCCTTCACCGCGGTCCGCCGTCAGCAACGTCAACTGCGTTCCGCCGCCGCGGTTGCAGTCTCACGTCATCGCGATGGCTCGATGAACTCGGGCAAATACAACACGCGCACACGGCTGCCGCCGGCGGCGCCGGCACCGCACGTCCGGCCGGCGCGCGGCACCGGCCCCTGACGGCGTTCTCAGCGCGCCGGCTCCGGCCCGGCGAGACGCACGGCGAGAGCCAGCGCGGCAATGACCGGCGGCACGACGAAGCACCAGCTGCCCAGCCGCACGAACAGCAGCGCGGCGGCGCCGCAGCCGAGCGCAAAGGCGAGCACGTTGATGGCCATCTGCATGAGCCGCGCCGGCGGCGACGCCTGGCCCTTGTCGCCGACATAGATCCTGTCGGCGAGATCGATCATCACCTGCGTCGTGGTGCCGGTCATCAGGGTCGAAGGCGGCGAACTCGGCAGATGGATCCGGTGCACGGCATTCTGGATCGCCATCGCCGCGACCAGCACCATGCCGGTGATGATCGCCTCGCGGCTGTCGCCGTCATGGAACGGGCCGAAATGGATGGCGAGCACGGCGCCGAGGACGAGCAGCACCAGCTTGACGCCGATCAGGATCTCGAAAGCGCGTGACCACCGCCGGGACAGCAAGGTGCCGGTCAGCCGCGTCGCGATCACGACCACGCAGAACACCGGCAGCGCCAGCAGCTTGGCGGTCGCGCCCGAGGTCCCGAGCGCCAGCGCCGCGCCAAACGTCACGAAGTTGCCGGTGACATGCGCCGTGAACAGGCCCTGCAGCGCCAGGAAGCCGGCGGTGTCGACATAGCCGGCATTGACGCTGAGCAGCAGCGGCACCACGTTGCGGGACTCGAATTGCGACATGTCGTCCTACTTTCGTTGCTCAGAGCGCGTATTTCAATTCGATGCCGATGTAGTCGGAGTCATGGCCGCCGGCGCGGCGCAGCGTCTCGCCGATCTCATAGTGCACGGCTTCCAACGCTCCGGTGAGGTTGGCGTTGAAGCGATAGTCGGCGCGCAACTGCGCATAGACGCCGGACCACGAGCTGCCCTGCCCCGCGGTGCCGGCGACCGCGACATTGGGCTGGACGTAGATCGCGTCCGCATCGGTCACGCGCCATTGCAGGCCGATCGCGGCCATGAATGACAGCGCGGCGGTCGGCTTCACCGTCAGCGACGGCTTGAGATGGATCAGGTTGGTGTAGCCGGTGAAGCCGGCCAGCGTGAAGTAATAGCCGTTCGGGAACAGCGGATTGAACGTCTCGACCCTGTTGTCGCCGGGATGGCGGTCGCCGGAGGCGCCGTCGAGCTGAAGGCCGATGCGCGGCTGCCAGGCGAGGTCGGCGAAGGTGTAGCCGGCGCGGGCGCCGGCGCCCCAGGCGCGGATCTGCTTCGCCCCGACCGAGCCCGCCTGCCCCATCGCCTCGAGATCCCAGTCGAAGCCCGCGAGCTTGCCGGCGAAGCGGATGTCCAGCACGTGGCGCTGCTCGAGGCCGGCTGCGTCGAGGAAACGCGCATTGTCGCGCTGATAGTAGGAATAATACGACGACAACTCGTTGGTGCCGAGCACCTGGCGCTCGACGCGGAAGGTGTGGAACAGGAACGATCCGTTCGACGTGTCGTCGAACGGACGCACCAGATTATATTGCACCGGCTGGCTGACGAAGCCGATGAAGCGCCATGGGCCGCTTTCCCAGTCGGCCCACAGCGCATCGAAGGACTGGCGCACGTTCGGTCCGTCGCGCGACGACACGAAGCGCTGCAGGTCGAAGTCGAAATCCTGCCGCCCGACCCGGGCCTTGAACGTGCCGCTGTCCGTCGTATTGACATAGGCGAGGAAGGCGAGCCGGAGGTCGAGCGGGTCCTGGTCGACGGACGTGATCTTGGCCTTGCCGAAGGCACGGTCGTCCTCCAGCTGGACGAACAACTGCCAGTTCTCGTTGAGATGTGCGTCGGCATGGATCTGCAGCCGTTGCAGGACATGCTGATCGGGTCGCGTTCCACCGATGCCGAAGCTCGCGGCATCCAGGCTCTCGAACCGCTCGCGCAGGTTCATGCCGAACGAGACGTAGCTCTGCGGATGGTCCTGCTGCAGCGGGATGTACTTGATCGGATCTGATGGCGCCGTGCGCAGCGCCGGATCGGCCAGCACCGACCAGTCCTCCTGCCAGCGGTTGGTGCGGATCGCCGGACGCGAGGCGTTGTCCTCGGCGAAAGCTGGCGTGGCTGCACACAGCGCGCTGAGCAGCGTACTCGCGACCAGGGTCTTTCTCAGGAGCCACGCCATCCATGACCTCTCAGGAATCGCCGCAGCATCCTACTTCAATGGCGCATGAATCTCCGCGACATAGCCGCCGGGAAACTGCACCACCGCCTGCTCGCGCCTGTCCGAGTTGAACGGCTCGACCAGCACAGTGGCGCCCGCTGCTTTTGCCTTGTCCAGGGTTGCCTTGAGATCAGTCACCTCGTAGCCGGTCGTCTCGCGTCCGAACGGATACGGCAGATGGCCGTCGGTGACGAGCACGGTCATGCCGCCGAACACCGACGCGATGCGGATGCGCCGATAGTGATCATTCGGACGGCCGATCTCGACGCCCGGCGCCCTGGTGTCATCGGAGATGACCTTGCCCTTGGAGAAGCGCAGGAAGGCGCGCGTGAAGGTCTCGGCGCGGTCGGCTGACACATAGACGCGATTCTCCGGAACGGTGTCGAACGCCGGATAGGACGGCTTGGTCGTGTGCCAGTACAGCTGCATGTTGACGCCGCCCGGCCATTGGATCACGGCATCACGTCCGATCGGATCGGGGAATGGCGCGACCAGCACGTCGGCGCCGGCGGCCTTGGCCGCCTCGATCGCCGCGTCCAGATCGGTGACCAGATAGCCGGTGCGTTCGGCCCCGAACGGATACGGAATTCCGGTCTTGAAGCCGAACAGCGAGACCGTGCCGACTGGCGTCTGCAACAGCTGCGAGGTCGTGCTGCTCGGAGCAGGCGTCACCGTCGCAACCACCTGCTTGGTGCTCTGGCCGCCGAAGGTGGCGAGGAAGCTGGTGGCGAACTTCTCGACGTCGTCCGGCGCGACATAGACATGCGTGGTGTCGTATTGCGCGCCCACGCCGATCAGCGGCGCCGCGTCCTTGGCGAACGCGGGCGCGGCGAGCAGCGTGGTGGCGATGACGGCGCCGAGCAGATGACAGGAACGGACCATGACGACCTCGAATGAGCAGATGTGGATCAAGCGCGGTGCGTGCGCCAGGAGATGATCGAGACGAGCACGAGGCCGGCGATCAGGCCGAGATGCTCGAAGAAGGCGTTCAGCGCCATGAACCGGTCATGACCGGACATGTGCCAGAAATCATTGGCGGCGAGCATCGCAACGAGCGTGAGCACGCCGAGCGCGCCGGCGCCGAGCCAGACGAACCGGTTCGCGATGACGAGCACCGAGCCGATCAGCTCGACGGCGATCGCGGCCGCCGCCCACAGCGCCGCTGGCTGCAGGCCGAAATGCGCCTGCTCGGCAATCGCGCTTGGGAAGTCCATGAACTTCTGGATGCCGCCGATCAGATAGGCTGAAACCAGCGCGACCCGCGCCGCGTGCCACAGCCAGCGCCAGTCGAGCACCGCGGCGATCGGCCGTGGCGTGTCGGACATCCCCGCCATCTCAGACCGCCCAGCAGGCGCAGCCGAGCGCACCCCAGAAGCTCTTGAGATCGGAGACCGGCAGGCTGGAGGACCATGCCCGCGCGTGGTCATGGCCGTGCACGCCGCATGCGCTGGCGCAGCCGCACATCTGCATCGCCTGGGCGCGGATGCCGCCGTGATCGTCCTTCTCCAGCCAGGCGCCGTAGCCGCCGAAGCGGCGCACCGGCGACCACTCCGGCATGGCCGGCGGCGGAGCCGCGTCGTCCAGCGGCTTGAACGCGGCGGCGGCGTAGACGATGCGGCCACCCACCATGGTGAGGTCGCTGGTGATATCGGCGATCTCGGCCTCCGCACAGGAGAAGAAGTCGCGATCCGGCACGATCAAATCGGCGAACTGCCCGACCGCAATGCGGCCCTTCCTGCCTTCTTCGTTGGAGAACCAGGTGACGTTCTCGGTCCACATCCTGAGCGCGGTCTCGCGATCGAGGCAGTTGCGCTGCGGATACAGCCGCAGGCCACCGACGGTGCGGCCGGTCACCAGCCACGACAGCGACACCCAGGGGTTATAGGAAGCGACGCGGGTCGCGTCGGTGCCGGCGGAGACCTTGACGCCCTTGTCGAGGATCTTCTTCACCGGCGGCGTCGCCTCGGCCGCGCCGAAGCCGTAGCGCTCGACGAAGTACTCGCCCTGATAGGCCATGCGGTGCTGCACGGCGATGCCGCCGCCGAGCGCCGCGATGCGGTCGATCGATTGGTCCGAGATCGTTTCGGCATGGTCGAAGAACCAGTGCAGACCCTCGAGCGGCGTATCCTGGTTGACTTTCTCGAACACGTCGAGCGCGCGCGAGATGGTCTCGTCATAGGTCGCGTGCAGCCGCCACGGCCACTTGTTCTGGACCAGGATGCGCACGACCTCCTCGAGCTCGCCTTCCATCTCGGCCGGCATGTCCGGCCGCGGTACGCGAAAATCCTCGAAATCGGCGGCAGAGAACACCAGCATCTCGCCGGCGCCGTTGTGGCGGAAATAGTCGTTGCCCTGCTTGTAGGTCGAGCTCTGCGTCCAGCGCAGGAAGTCGTCTCTCTCGCCCTTTGGCTTCTGGGTAAACAGATTGTAGGCGAGTCGGATCGTGAGCTCGCCGTCATCGGCCAGCTTCTGGATCACGGCGTAGTCGTCCGGATAGTTCTGGAAGCCGCCGCCGGCATCGATCGCACCGGTGACGCCGAGCCGGTTCAGCTCGCGCATGAAGTGCCGCGTCGAGTTGAGCTGATAGTCGAACGGCAGCTTTGGACCCTTGGCCAGCGTCGCGTAGAGGATCGCGGCGTTCGGCTGGGCGAGCAGCAGGCCGGTCGGATTGCCCTGTGCGTCACGCGCGATCTCGCCGCCTGGCGGCTGCGGCGTATCCTTGTCGTAGCCGACGGCACGCAGCGCGGCGCCGTTCAGGATGGCGCGGTCGTACAGATGCAGCAGGAACACGGGCGTGTCGGGCGCGACGGCGTTGAGCTCGTCAATCGTCGGCAGGCGCTTTTCGGTGAACTGATGCTCGGTGAAGCCGCCGACCACGCGCACCCATTGCGGCGGCGGTGTGATGGCGACCTGGGCCTTGAGCATCGCCATCGCGTCCGCGAGCGAGCGCACGCCGTCCCAGCGCAGCTCCATGTTGAAGTTGAGCCCGCCGCGGATGATGTGCAGGTGATTGTCGATCAGCCCCGGCAGCACGCGACGGCCCTTGAGATCGATGATCTTCGTTCGGGGACCGGCGAGCTTCATCACGTCCTGCTCGTGGCCGACCGCGGTGAAGGCGCCGTCCTTGATCGCCACCGCGCTCGCCGTGGGATTGGACCGATCGAGCGTCGTGAACAGGCCGTGATGGAGGATGAGATCGGGGTAATCGCTCATGAGGCCTTCTCATTCTGCACAGTAGAATTGGTCGTCTCTGCCCGGCCGTGGTGGCCAGGCAGCAGGCCGAAGATGTGCGTGGCGCAGGCCGCCTTCTGCCACGCGGCAGCAAGCGTGGTCCCGTTCAGGAGCTGCTTGCCCACGGGGATCACCTGCTCTCCGACGAGGATGCCGAGCAGGCCGACCAGCGCCACCAATGGCGGCGCCGGCGAGCGGACCTGAAGCAGGCTGTAGATCACGCCGACCAGCAGCCCTGCCCCGAGCGAAAACAGATAGATCTTCATCGTTCGTCCCGGGACTACTTGGCCCCGCCCTCCGAGGCGTGCTCTCCAAGCGCCCATTTGGAGAAGCGGATCTGGATGCCGTAGGGCGAATGCGCCTTCAGGATCTCCATCATGCCGTCATAGGTCTCGGCACGCGCCCAGTCCTGCTGCAGCTCGAAGGCGAACTGGCACGAGGTGATCGGCACCGCGCCGGCCTGCACCGCGCGGTCCATCGCCCTGTTGTGCGCCTCGAGCGACAGGTCGCCGCAGGCATCGGCCGGGATGTAGATCTCATAGCCTTCGCGCAGCATGTCGAGCGTCGGGAACAGCACACAGGCCTCGGTCCAGAGTCCCGCGATGATGAACTTCTTGCGACCGGTGGCAGCGACCTGCTTGCGGAAGCCGGCATCGAGCCAGGAGTTCATCGCCGTGCGGTCGACGATGTCGTGCTCTGGAAACATCTCGGTCACCTCCGGCATGAAGGGACCGGAGAACGAGTCCTTGGCGACCGTGGTGAGCACGGTCGGAATCTTGAACAGCTTGGCCGCCTTGGCGACGATCTGGATGTTGTTGAACACGCCGAGGCGGTCATGAGACTGCACGCCCTGATACATCGCGGGCTGATAGTCGATCAGCGCCACGGCGCAGTTCTGCGGGGTCAGCATTTCGAGCTTGGACACGAGGTTCTCCTTGAAGGGTCGAATCGATCAGGTGAGAGAAGCTCGCGGCGCCAGCGTGGTTGGCGCGAAACGCCGCCACGAGAAGACACCGAAAGCAATGAACAGAGCGAGCGTGACGAGCTGAGCTGCGGCGAACGGCGGCTCGCTCTGCGTCGGCGCCAGGACATTGAGCACGCCGATCTTCTGGAACGACTGCACGATCGCGACGAAGACGTTGAGATAGAGCGAGAGCAGCGCGGTGACGACGTAGACCCGTCGCCACCATCCCGACAGCGCGAACGCATAGAGTGCGGCGCTGGCCGCAATCAACAGCGCGAGCAGGATGATGCCGATGATGCGCGGCGGGTCGAGACCGAACGGCGGCAGCGGAAAGCCGGTCACGCCGGTGAGGAAGGTCGTGACCAGGAACAGCGCCGCCCAGGCCGCCAGATGGCGGCCTGCCAGCATGCCGGCGAGCATGACGAGCCCGGTCGCGATTCCGATCAGGCTCAGCACCACGTGGATCTGAAGAAACAGGGCCGTCGGAATTCCCCAGGTCATGCAAGCCTCCTCTGATCAGCCCTTGATGAAGGTCAGCAGGTCGGCGTTGATGGTCTCCGCCTCCGTGGTCGGCATGCCGTGCGGAAAGCCCTTGTAGGTCTTCAGCACGCCGTTCTTCAGCAGCCTGGCCGACAGCGGCGCGGAATCCGCGTAAGGCACGATCTGGTCGTCCTCGCTGTGCATGACCAGCACCGGCAAGGTGATCTTCTTGAGATCCTCGGTGAAATCGGTCTGCGAGAAGGCGACGACGCCGTCGTAGTGCGCCTTGGCGCTGCCCATCATGCCCTGCCGCCACCAGTTCTGGATCACGGCCTCGGACGGCTTGGCGCCGGGCTTGTTGTAGCCGTAGAACGGCCCAGCGGCGACGTCGCGATAGAATTCCGCGCGGCGCGTGGCGACCTGGGTCTGAAAGTCGTCGAACACCGACTTCGGCAGCCCGCCCGGATTGGCCGCGGTCTGCAGCATCAGCGGCGGCACCGCGGCGATGATGGCAGCCTTGGCCGCGCGGCTCTCGCCATGGCGCGCGAGGTAATGCACCACCTCGCCGCCGCCCGTGGAATGGCCGACATGGATCGCGCGCTTGAGATCGAGATGCGCGGTCAAGGCCGCGAGATCGTCGGCATAGTGGTCCATGTCGTGACCGTCGGCGACCTGGGCCGAACGACCATGGCCGCGGCGATCATGGGCGATGACGCGAAAGCCGTGATTGAGGAAAAACAGCATCTGCGCATCCCAATCATCCGCTGACAGCGGCCAGCCATGGCTGAACACGATCGGCTGGCCGGAGCCCCAATCCTTGTAGTAAAGCTCTGTGCCGTCATTGGTTTTCAGAACGGGCATGATTTTCTCCTGCGCGCCAGCCATGCGGTCGCACCAACGAATTTCGTGTCGCGATCGCCAATACCCGGTGCTATGCAATCTCATGTGCATCTGCACAATGACCCGAGGAGGCCAAAGCACTGGCCCCAGAAGGCCAAGGGATGGCTCAGCAGATTCGAACCACATCGTCGTCCTGGATGCGCGGCGTCGCGACGACGCTGAACGAGCAAGGTCTGGATGCGGCTGCGCTGTTCGCCGACGTAGGCCTGTCGATCGACGATCTCGACGATTGCGATCGCCGCTGGCCGACCGAGGCGCTGAGCCGGTTGTGGGTGCTGGCGGCCGAGCGTTCGGGCAATCCGGACATCGGGCTGGCAAAGCTCGATGCGCCGCGACCTGACAACTATGGCGTCGCCGGCTATGCCATGATGTCGAGCCCCACGCTCCTCGCCGGGCTGACGCGACTGATCCGCTACATGTGCCTGGTGAGCGACGCGGTGACCATCACGCTCGAGCAGGGCAATGGCGGCCGTTGGGTGCGGACCGACGTGTTCGGCGGTGAATGCCCGATTCCGCGGCAGCGCTATGACTACGGCGTCGTCAATCTGCTCAATCTATGCCGGTGGATGCTGGATCGTCCGCTGACGCCGCTCGCCACGCGTTTCTCGCATGCGGTGCCGCTATCGATCGCGTGCTACAACAGGGCGTTCCAATCCCCACTCGAATTCGACGCGCCATTCAACGGCTTCCTGGTGTCGGATCAGGATCTCGCCTGCAAGCTGACGACCTCGGCGCCCGAGCTTTCGGCAATCCACGATCGGATCGCCGACGAGGCGCTGGAGCGTCTGGTCAAGGCCGACACTGCGTATCGCGCCCGCGCCGCGATCGTCAGGCTGCTGCCCGACGGCAGCCCGCTGCGCTCGGCCATCGCAGCCGAGCTGGGCTTGAGCGACCGAACCTTCCAGCGCCGGCTGGCGGACGAAGGCCTCTCCTTCAGCGATCTCGTCGACGATGTCAGGCGCGAGCTCGCCCAGCGCCATCTCGCCGATTTCCGCATGACGCTCACCGACATCGGCTATCTGCTCGGCTATGCCGACCAGAGCACCTTCTTCCGCGCATCCAATCGCTGGTTCGGCGAATCACCGGGCGAATACCGCTCGCGGCTGATGGAGGGCGTGCGGCGGGAAGTCGCTGTCGCGCGCGGACCATGATCCGCCGGCGGGAGACGGCTTCAGACGCGTTCTTCAGAACATCCCGTTGGGATTGGCCGACTGCTCGGGAACGGGCTGAACCGAATCCCAATGCTCCTCGATCTTGCCGTCCTTGAGACGGAAGATGTCGACGATGGCGTTGCCGCGCGTGCCGGGCTCGCGGACGGCGTGAACGCGCAGCACGACGAAGTCGCCGTCGACATGCACCTGCGTGATCCTGCTGTGCGACTGTGGAAATTTGGCCTTCAGAAATTCGATGAACTTGCGAAATCCCTCCGGGCCGTCCTCGGCATTCGGATTGTGCTGGATGTAGGTGCCGAGATATTTCGACGCCGCCTCGAAATCCTTGCGATTGAGGCCCTGCTCATAGAAGTCGAGCACGATCGCCTTGTTGCGCTCCTCCTGGGCCGAATAGGCCCGCTGAGCCAGCACCGGTGTTGCGACCGTGGCGAACAGCACCGCGGCCACCGCGGCGAAACGCGTCATCATTCCGTCATCTCCCCCGGGGCGCAGACATGATGCAGCCGTTGCCCACCCCAGCTATTTCGGCTGTCGCCAGCTAAGCGGACTTCCCACGGGAAGTGACCTCAAAGATGAGTGACCTCAATAATAGCGGTGGAGATGATGCACCGGGCCGTGGCCGCGTCCGACCGTGAAGCGATCGGCAGCCGCGATCGCGCCGGAGATGAAGGCCTTGGCGTTGCGTACGGCCGCCTCGAGGCTCTCCCCCTTCGCCAGCCCTGCGGCCACGGCCGACGACAGCGAACACCCCGTGCCGTGGGTGTTCGTCGTGTCGATGCGCGGCGACGGCAATGGGATGCTGGTTGCTGATGTGATCAGGTAATCGGTGCTGTCGGCGCCCTGCCCGTGGCCGCCCTTGATCAGCACGGCCGGACAGCCGAGCGCGAGCAGCCGGCGGCCTTGCGCGGCGATCGCCTCGTCCGAGGTCGCGACCGGCTCGTCGAGCAGCGCGGCCGCCTCGGGCAGGTTCGGCGTGATCAGCGACGCCCGCGGGATCAGCCCGCGGCGCAGCGCGTCGATCGCATCCTCCGGCAACAGCCGGGCGCCCGAGGTTGCGACCATCACCGGATCGAGCACCACGTGCCGCGGCCGCCAGCGCGCGAGGCTTGCCGCAATGGCGTCGGCAATCGGCGCCTGCGCCACCATGCCGATCTTGACCGCGCCGACCGCGAGGTCATCGAACACCGCATCGATCTGCGCGGCGACGAAATCGGGCGGCACCAGATGCACCCCGGTCACGCCCCTGGTGTTCTGGGCGGTCAGCGCCGTCAGCACCGAGGCGCCATAGACGCCGAGCGCCGCGAAGGTCTTGAGGTCGGCCTGGATACCGGCTCCCCCGGAGGAATCCGAACCGGCGATGGTAAGTGCGACGGGGGTGCTCATGCCCCCTTCCTAGCGCGGGCCGGCCGCGCCCGGCAAGCAGGCCGGCCCACCGGAGAAAGCGTATCGACTTCGTCGGAAAACGCTATATTGAGGCGAAAGATGCCTTCCGGAGACAGCCCGCAATGGTTCCCTTCTTCGTCCAGATCAAGTGCAAGCTTGGCCAGTCCTACACGGTCGCCAATGCGCTGGCGGAAGCCGAGATCGCCTCCGAGATCTACTCGACGGCGGGAAATTACGACCTGCTGGTGAAGTTCTACGTCGACAATGCCACCGACATCGGCCACTTCGTGAATGAGAAGGTCCAGATCCTGCCCGGCATTCAGGACACCCACACCATCATCACGTTCAAGGCCTTCGGCGCCACCTGACGAGGCGCGCTTTCTCACCCGGCGCGGCCTGCCCGTCGGGCGCCTGCCTCAACACCTGCCTCACGACAAAGGCGCCCGTCGTGACCGACGGGCGCCGAGGTCCTGAAAATGAGTCAAGCATGGTTTCGTCATGAAAGACGGTGGCGGCCGGAGACCGTTGTCCGCCAATTCGCACCAGTGGGCCGGAAAGCCGGACCTTTCGATCGTGAGGGGCAATGGGGGGACCGTCGAACGGCCCGGCTTTCCCTTCGGCAACTTGGCGACAGGCGTTCTATAGCGGGTACGCGGAGCACCGGGTCAAGGCGGGCGGCCGATCCGATACGGTCGATCAAGAAGTTGAGACGAAAACTCAAGAATGACTGCGGCGCCGCGTGAAGAGTGAGATCAAAGCCGTTTCGTCCCTGCTGCCGAGCTACGGCTTTTGCGCCGAGCAGATGGACACCGAGGCGAACATTGCGGCGTGGCGCGAGGCCACGTCGACGTTCTTCGAGGTCGACCAGCTCGCGGCCGGCGAGGCCGCTCCGTTCAGAGCGGACGTGCTGTCCTATGCGCTGGGCTCCGTGCTGCTGGGATCGGCCCGTGCGAGCGGCCAGCGGTTCCGGCGATCGGCCGAAACCGTCGCCCGCAGCGGCGTGGATCACATCATCCTGCAGCTCTACGTGAACGGCAGCTATGAGGGCGTCGCGGGCGCCTCGCCGATCCGGGTCGAGGCCGGCGACCTCTGCGTGCTCGATCTCGCCCAGACACTCGAAACGCGCGCGACACCGTTCGAGAACGTCACGTTGGTGGTGCCGCGTCCGATGTTCGATGCGCGCCTGCTGCAGGTCGACGACCTGCACGGCCTGGTGCTGCCGCGCAGCGGCGCGCTGGCGCCGCTGTTGGCGCGGCATTTCGGCGCGCTGCTCGACTGTGCACCGCGCATGAGTTTCGACGAGTGCCAGGCCGCGGTCGAGGGCACGATCGCGCTGATCTCGGCGTGCCTGCGCGGCGAGCTCGAACGCCGCGATGCCGACCGCAGCGTGACGCCGGACGCCTCGCTGCTCCGCGTCCGCCAATATATCGAAGCGCGGCTGTCGAGCCCTGAACTCAGCGCCGACGCGGTGGCGCTGCATTTCGGGATGTCTCGCGCGTCGCTCTATCGCCTGTTCGCGCCGATCGGCGGCATCGCCGACTACATCCGCAGCCGCCGCCTGCACCGCGCATTCTTCGATCTCGCCGGGACGGGATCGCGGACGCAGCGCATCAGCGAGGTCGCGCGGCGCTGGCAGCTCGGGACCGATGCGCATTTCACGCGGCTGTTCAAGGCCGCCTACGGCATCACGCCGAGCGCCGCGCGCGAGGCCGCCATGCTGGGCTCGCCACGCCTGCCGGTCGACGCGGACGCCGAAACCGCCTCGCCGCTCAGCCGTTGGATGCGAGGGATAGCAGCGCCCCGGACCGGGGAATGAGCGCGACGACGGCCGCCGAGTGCGGGTCGTCGTCCTCGGATGCGTCGTCCTCAGATGCGTCTTCGGCCGGCTGCGGCTCGTCGGCATCGGACGCAGCGCGCGCGATCTCCAGATGCTGCTCGAGCTGCTCGACCGGCATCGGCCGGCCCAGCAGATAGCCCTGCGCAAAGTTGACGCCGAGCGCGCGAAGTTGCACCAGCTGCTCTTCGGTCTCGACGCCTTCGGCGGTGATCTGGATGCCAAGCCCCCGCGCCAGCGTCACGACCGAGGAGATGACGGCGGCACTTTCGTCGCGCACGCTCAGATTGGCGACGAAGGACTTGTCGATCTTGATCTTGTTGAACGGGAACGCCGTCAGCGAACGCAGCGACGAATAGCCGGTGCCGAAATCGTCGAGCGCCAGCGAGATGCCGAGGCCCTTCAGCCGGTCGATGAAGCTCTCGTTCTCGGCCGCGCGCTCCAGCAGCACCGACTCCGTGATCTCGATCTCGAGACGCTTCGGATCGAGGCCGGACCTCGCGAGCGCCGACTGGATGACGTCGAACAGTTCGGCCTGCTTGAACTGGACGGGCGACAGATTGACGGCGATCTTGACGTCGTC
This sequence comes from Bradyrhizobium sp. HKCCYLRH1034, assembly GCF_051168375.1. Taxonomy (NCBI): domain Bacteria; kingdom Pseudomonadati; phylum Pseudomonadota; class Alphaproteobacteria; order Hyphomicrobiales; family Nitrobacteraceae; genus Bradyrhizobium; species Bradyrhizobium sp. HKCCYLRH1034. Next base: position 91,983 of record NZ_JBNPUW010000008.1, read on the forward strand.
CGGCCATGCGGTGGCGTCGTCGCAGGCGCGCCCGATGATCCATTCGCCGAGCGGCACGATCAGGCCGGTCGACTCCGCAAGCGGGATGAACTTGTCCGGCGGCACCAGCCCCTTGACCGGATGACGCCAGCGCACCAGCGCCTCGACGCCGCGGCGCTCGCGTGTCTCGGCGTCGTAGAACGGCTGATAGTGCACCTCGAACTGGCACTGCGCGATGGCGTCGCGCAGATCACCCTCGAGCGTGTTGCGCGCCTCGAGCTCGGCCGACATCGCATCGTCATAGAGCGTGTAGCAGCTGCGGCCGGCGGATTTCGAGCGATAGAGCGCGAGGTCGGCCTTCTTGAGCAGGTGCTCCTGGTCGCGGCCGTGCTGGGGCGCGAGCGAGATGCCGATGCTGGTGCCGATCTCGACCCGTTGCCCGCCGAGCTGGAACGGCTCGGCGATCAGCTTGGTGATGCGCTGCGCAAGCTCGATCGCGGCGGCGCGCTGGTCGGCGGATCCGGCCTGGATCAGGGCGAACTCGTCGCCGCCGAGCCGGGCCAGCACGTCCTCGTCGCGCAGCTGCGATCTCAGCCGCTGAGCGACCTGCACCAGCAGTTCGTCGCCGGCGCCATGGCCGAGCGAGTCGTTGACGTTCTTGAAGCGGTCGAGGTCGAGCAGGAAGACGGTGAAGCGGCCGCTCTTCTCGTCGTTGATGCGCTCCATTTCCTCGAGGAAGAAGGCGCGGTTCGCAAGGCCCGTCAGCGCGTCGGTCTGCGCCAGCTCGAGCACGCGGCGATTGGCGAGCGCGAGCTGCAGGGCGTTGCGGCTCGACAGCGCGAGATACACGGCGAGGAAGATCGTCGTCGCCATGCCGGCCGCATACAGCGCCAGCGCGCGGTTGTGGCTCGCCATCAGGCTGCCACCGGCGGGCGCCGCCTGGAACACCCAGTCGGCATCGCCGATGCGCAAGGTCGTCGACCAGATGCTGGGGTCCGCGGGCCAGCGCTGCGGGTCCACGCCGGAGGCGTTGATCACGCGCTCGGGCGGCAGAAGGTTGATCGCGAGCGCCGGGCTGTTGGGATTGTTCGCGCGCACCGACTGCAACAGCGTCGGCAGGTCGAACACGCCGATGATGAAGCCGCTGAGATTGCGGCGGCGGTCGGCGACCGTCGTGCGCGACGTCCCCTTGGCGTAGACGGGGATGCCGATCATCACGGCGTTGTTGCGCTCGTTCTGATTGATCAGGTTCTGACGCGTGCGCAATGCGCCGATCACGTCGTAGTCGCGCGACTGCTCCAGCACGGCGCGATGGTCGGGAATGCTCCAATAATCGAGACCGTAGACCGGCGAGGTCTTCGCCTCGGTGGAGAAGTAGACCGGATAATATTCGTCGCTCTCCGGCGCGACCGTGCCGTCGGGATAGGACTTGATGCGAAAGGCGGGAACGCCATCGGTGATCGCCGCCGCCTCGTATTCGCCGCGCTCCTTGCGCTTGATCCGCGGCAGCCACGCCAAGCGCAGCATGCCGCGATGCGCCTCGAACAGGCGCGCGCTGAAGGTCTGGTACTCGCTGCGGGTGATGTCGTCGTTGGCGGATTCGAAGCGGGTGCGCAGCGCGGTCAGCCGGCTGACATATTCGTTGACACCGTTCTGGACCAGGATCGCCTGAGCTTCGGCCACGCCTTCGAAATCTGTCCGCGCCAGCCGGTTTTCCCAGCGTCCCACGGCAACCGTCCCGACGACCGACAGCACGACGCCGACGCATGCCGCGATGATCGCAGGGCGATAAAGCCGGTATCGCGATAGCGACGCGCGCAGCCTCTCGCGCCCGCTACCGCTGCGAGCATCATCCTTTTCCTGCAGCGTCGGTGCGCTGTACTCTTCAACCTGCAATATGGCCCCCGCCAAACGGCTGCCCCTCACCACGATGCGGCCGATGCTGGCCGCGGTAAGTTAAGGACGGTCAAAGATGATCCGTCGTGGCGTACCAGAAACCGGGCTTGGTTAACGGCTGACTGTTGAGGGCCGCCCAAAACGCGATCAAGCGCGGGCCACGTCTTTAGCGAGGTCTTCATTCAACACGCCTAGACTGAGTTGTCATCAAGCGTACTCGTGCATCGAAGATCGCAATGAACTGGTTTTCAAGCCTTCGGATCTCCATCGTTCTCGCCCTGATCGCCGGCGTGCTCCCGCCCGGGTCTGCGCGCGCCGACGAGCTCGGCGTCACCAACGACTCCATCATGTTCGGCCAGGTGGCGGCGCTGGAGGGCCCGTCGGCCGCGCTGGGCCAGGCGGCGCGCCAGGGATTGCTGGCGGCCTTCAACGAGCTCAACGCCAAGGGCGGCGTCTACGGCCGCAGGCTGAAGCTGGCGAGCCGCAATGACGGCTACGACCCCGATCGCTCGGTGGTCGAGACCATCAAGCTGATCTACGAGGACAAGGTGTTCGCGCTGATCGGCGCCGTCGGCACCCCGACCGCGATGGCCACCGCGCCGATCGCGGCGTCGAACGACGTCCCCTTCATCGGGCCGATCTCGGGCGCCGAATTCCTGCGGGCGCCCGAATTCCAGAACGTCGTGAACATCCGCGCAAGCTACGCGGCCGAGGCCGAAGCCACCATCAAGCATCTCACCGAAGAGCTTCACCTCACCCGCATCGCCATCTTCTATCAGGATGACTCGTTCGGCCGCGACGTGCTGGCCGGCGTGAAGACGCATCTCGATCGCCGCGGCCTCGAGCTCGCGGCCGAAGGCACGTTCGAGCGCAACACGCGCGCGGTCGGCGCGGCGCTCAAGGTCATCCGGCGCGCGGAGCCGGAAGCGGTGATCCTGGTCGGCACCTACGGCCCGTGCGCCGAGTTCATCAAGATGGCGCATCGCAGCGGCTTCAACCCGACGTTCTCGGCGGTGTCCTTTGTCGGTGGCAATGCCCTTGCAAAGGAGCTCGGTCCGGAGGGACGCGGCGTCATCGTCTCCGAGGTGGTCCCGTTTCCGTGGGACACCGACCTCCGCGTCGTCGCCGACTACCAGGCCGCGATGAAGACGCTCGATCCGAGCCAGACGCCGGATTTCATCGGGCTCGAGGGCTACATCACCGGCCGCCTGGTGGCCCGCGCCCTGGCGATGACCGGGCCGAACCCGACCCGCGCCGAGCTGCTCCGCATCATCAACGAGGTCGGCCAGTTCGACATCGGCGGACTGGTGGTCAGCTTCGGCAACGCGCGCAAGGAGAATCCACCGCCGGTATCGCTGACGGTGATCCAGAGCGACGGCAGCTTCAAGCCGATCTGACCTGCGTCCGCGCGCTCGCCGAACTGATCAGCTTGCCGGCTTCTTCGGCTTCGGCGGGCCTTCAACCGGCGGCAGCGATTTCAGATAGACCGCCATCGCCTTGCGATCCTCGGGCGTGAGCTGCGAGGTGTTGCGGATCACCCGCGCCATCGAGCCGCCGGCGCTGTCGCCGTCGGGCAGCTGTCCGGTCTCGAGGAAATAGCTGATGTCGCTCTCGCTCCAGTCCGCCAGGCCCTTCTGGGTGATGTTCGGCACGAAGCCCTGACCTTCGGGATCCGGCCCACCCGCCAGACGCTGCGCCGAAACGATGCCGCCGAGCGCGTTGCGCGGGCTGTGGCACTCGGCGCAATGGCCGAGCGTATTGACCAGATAGGCGCCGCGATTCCACTCCGCCGGGCGCGCGGCGTTGGCGGCAAACGGCCTGTCGTCGAAGAACAGTAGCTTCCAGACCCCAACGGTGCGACGGATGTTGAACGGGAATGGCATGTCGTGCGCGCGCGAGGCGCCGGCGACCGGCGGCAGCGTCTTCATGTAGGCGAAGAGATCGCGGACGTCGTCGATCTTCGCCGCCGCGTAGGAGGGATAGGGAAACGCCGGGTAGTAGTGGCTGCCGTCCGGCGACACGCCCCTCACCACCGCATTGACGAACTCGGCCTCGCTCCAGCGCCCGATACCGTCAGTGGGGTCGGGCGAGATGTTGGGCGCATAGAAGGTGCCGAACGGCGAGCTCAGCGGCAGACCGCCGCCGAGCTTCAGTCGATCCGGCTGGTTCGGCACCGCGTGACAGGACGCGCAGCCACCGATGTTGAACATTTCCTGCCCGTTGGCGAGATCCGGCGCGCGCGTCGCCGCTGCGAGCGTGATCGTCGACGGTTGGGTCAGCCACCAGAACACCGCCAGGCCGGCGGCGCCGAGCACGCAGAGAGCAAGCAGGAGGCGGCGTAGCATGGTGGCTCCGTCACAGCAGGAGGATATCGTCGGCCCGGCGATCATCACCGGAGCTCGGCGGCGCCGTGATACGTCAGGACGCCCGCGCGGCGCAAACAAACGGGGGCGGACGCCATGTCGCGTCCGCCCCCGTTGATGGCTGGTCAGATCAACTGTTCTTGAGACGGAAGGTCTCGTGACAACCGCCACATTCCTTGCCGATGCCCGGCGCGGTCGCCTTCAGGCTGTCGAGATCCTTGATCTTGGCCTTGGCCTCGGTGACGACCTTGCCGAAGGTCTCGATCTTGGCCTTGAAGCCGGCCTGGTCTTCCCAGATCTTCGGCGACGGACCGTAGTCGCCTTCGAACTTGGCGCCCTTCAGGCTCGCCGGATACATCGTCGGCAGCTTCTTGGCGGTCTCCTCGAGCTGCGCCAGAGCGGCATTGACGGCGGCCTGATCATACGGCTTCTCGCCCTTGACCATCGCGATCAGGACACCGCCGAGGTTCTTGGCGTTGGCCTTCATCGTGTCCTGGCTATGCTTGACCAGATCCTGCTGTGCCATCACGGCGCCGGCCCCTAGCAGCAAAGCTGCGACAGCCACGACAGTCCGCTTCATCAATTCGCTCCTTTGTTGTCACAATCCCGTCCAGCCCACCTGGACGGGTCGCTTGGTTGGTCAACCCCTCAGCCGGCGGGTTATTCCGGAATTGAGGCGGATATCGGAGGAGATCCGGAGGGAGAGTACTCAGAGACTATGACGGCGATGCTGCTCCCGGATCGCGATCCAGACGCGCTCCGGGGTCGCCGGCATGTCGATGTGATCGATCTTGTACTCGCGCCAGAGGGCTTCGACGATCGCATTGACGACGGCCGGACAGGAGCCAATCGCGCCCGCTTCGCCGGCGCCCTTGACGCCCATCGGATTGGTCTTGCAGGGCACGTTGTGGGTCTCGAAGGTGAAGGACGGCGCGTCGGCGGCGCGCGGCAGCGCGTAGTCCATGAAGCTGCCGGTGACGAGCTGAGCGTCGGAGTTGCTGTAGACCACCTGCTCCATCAGCGCCTGACCGATGCCCTGCACCGCACCGCCATGCACCTGGCCGGCCAGCAGCAGCGGATTCAGCGTCACGCCGAAATCGTCGACGATGACGTAGTTGACGATCTTGATGATGCCGGTCGCCGGATCGATCTCGACCTCGGCCACATGCGTGCCGTTCGGATAGGTGCCATCGGCGCTGGCGAAGGTGGCGCTGCCGTTGAGCTTGGCGGGATCTGTGCCCGGACGCTTGGCGAGATCGGCGAACGAGATCGCGCGGTCGGTGCCGGCGACGCGGATCACGCCGTCGGCGATCTCGAGATCGCCGAGGCCGGCCTCGAGCGCTTCGGCGGCGATCTGCTTGAGCTTGTCGCCGAGCTCATGGGTGGCGCGCTGCACGCTGACGCCGCCGGAGGGAATCGAGGCCGAGCCGCCGGTGCCGAGGCCGGTCGCGATCTCCTGGGTGTCGCCCTGGTGGATGTGGACCCGCTCCGGCGGCAGGCCGAACTGCTCGGCGACGATCTGGGCATAGGCGGTCTGATGGCCCTGCCCGCTCGACTGCGTGCCGATCAGGATGGTGACGTCGCCATTGGGGTCGAGCCGCACATTGGCGGTCTCCTCGCCCATCACGCCGCAGACCTCGACGTAGCTCGCGAGCCCGATGCCGCGGATCAGCCCGTGCTTCTTGGCGGCCTTGGCGCGCTTCGGAAACTCCTTCCACTGCGCGATCTCCATCGCGCGCTTGAGATGCGCATTGAAGTCGCCGGAATCATAGACCTTGCCGGTCGCGGTCTTGTAGGGCAGCGCGCGCGGCGGAATGAAGTTCTTGCGCCTGATCGCATCGACGCTCATGTCGAGCTTGCGCGCGCAGGCATCGACCAGGCGCTCGATGACGTACGCTGCCTCGGGGCGGCCCGCGCCGCGATAGGCGTCGACCGGAACGGTGTGGGTGAAGATCGTGCGCACCCGGCAGTGGAACGCCTGGATGTCGTAGAGGCCCGGCAGCATGCCGGCGCCGCCATGCGGGATGTACGGCGCGAAGGTCGAGAGATAGGCGCCCATGTCGCCCATCAGGTCGACGTCCATGGCGAGGAACTTGCCGTCCTCGGCCAGCGCCATCTTCGCCGTGGTGAAGTTGTCGCGGCCCTGCGCGTCGCCCATGAAATGCTCGGAGCGGTCGGCGGCCCAGCGCACCGACTTGCGCAGCCGCTGCGCGGCGACCGCGAGCAGCGCATACTCCCGGTAGGGAAACAATTTTGTGCCGAAGCCGCCGCCGACGTCGGGGCAGATCACCCGCATCTTCTCGGTCGGGATCTTCAGCACGTTCTGGCAGAGGATGTCGCGCAGCCGGTGGCTGCCCTGGCTGCCCGCCGTCAGGGTCAGATGATCGCGCTTGGTGTCGTATTCGCAGACCGCGGCGCGCGTCTCCATGAAGCTCGCCACCACGCGCGGATTGACGATGCGGATCTCGGCCACCGCATGCGCTTTCGCGAAGGCCGCCTCGGTCGCGGACTTGTCACCGATCGAAACGTCGAACAGCACATTGCCCTTGTGTTCGGCCCACACCTGCGGCGCATCCGGCTTGATCGCGTTCACGACGCCGGTCACGGCCGGCAAGGTCGTCCACTCGACCTTGATCGCCTCCAGCGCGTCGCGCGCGTGATCCAGCGTATCGGCGACGACGAAGGCGATGGCGTCACCGACGTGGCGCACCTCGTTCTTGGCGAGGATCGGATAAGGCGGCGCGGTGAAGGGATCGGTCTCGAGATTGAACAGGCAGGGCAGCCCACCGAGCTCCGCGGTGTCGGCGGCGGTCAGGATCAGCGCCACGCCCGGCAAGAGCCGCGCCTGGGTGACATCGATGGTGAACTTGGCATGGGCATGCGGCGAGCGCAGCACCAGCGCATGCAAGGCGGCAGCCGGCGCCAGATCATCGGTATAGCGGCCCTTGCCGCGAATCAGCGCGTCGTCCTCTTTCCGGAGAACGCTTTGTCCGACGCCGAACTTGATAGGAGCTGCCATCTGGTTTCACTTCCCGCTTGCATTGTCGCAAATATTGGACGGCATATTGCAGCGGAACGAAGACTCGCGCAAACGCCATATGGCCGCCCCTGGACCCACGTGCGGTCAACTCTCCGCAGGCATGCCACCAGCTCGATGCTGCAGCGCAAACATCAGCGCCGCACGAGGGCCTTGAGCCAGCGCGGGCCGAACAGCACCAGAATGGCGCCGGCATAAATGACGGCCCCCACCACGATCAACAGGCCGAGAACGGCTTCGTCCTGCAAGCGGCCGAGCGAAGCGAGATGGGCCGATGCCACCAACGCCGTCGCCCACAGCGCCGCCGCGAGCACCACGCCGGTTCCGGCAAATTTCAGCAGCGACATGGTGAGCCGCCGATCGAAGCGCAGATAGCCCTTGTGCACGGCGAAGCCGAGCACGAGCAGCAGGTTGATCCAGGCGCCGACGGCCGTCGCCAGCGCGAGGCCGACCTGGGCCAGCGAGCCCATCAGCAGCACCTTCAGCACGACGTTGGCGGTCAGCCCGGTGAGCGAGGCCTTCACCGGCGTGGCCGTGTCCTTCCGAGCGTAGAAGGTCGAGACCGCGCTGCGGATCATCACGAACGGAATGAGGCCGACGGCATAGGCGGCAAGCGTCGCACCCGCCGCCGCCGCATCGCCCTTGGTGAAGGCGCCGCGCGCGAACATCGCCCGCGTGATGACGTCGGGCACCGCGAGGAAGGCGGCGACGAACGGCACCGAGAACAGCAGCGTGAACTCGAAGGCGCGGCGCTGCTGCTCCATGGCCCCTTCATGATCGTTCGCCGTCAGCCGCCGCGACATTTCCGGCAGCAGCACGGTGCCGATGGCGATGCCGATCACGCCGATCGGCAATTGGTTGAGACGGTCGGCATAATACAGCGCCGAGATCGCGCCCGCGGGGAGGAACGTCGCGATGATGGTGTCGGCGAACATCGCCACCTGCGTGCCCATCGAGCCGAGCGTGGCCGGCCCCAGCGCCTTGAAGAAGGCGCGGATGTCGTCGTCGAGCTTGAGCGGCGCGAAGCGCGGCAGCCCGCCGTGACGGGCGAGATCGCCGGCGAGCAGGAAATATTGCAGGAAGCCCGAGATCAGCACGCCCCAGGCCGCGGCATGACCGACGCCGGGGAAGAACGCCGCCAGCGCCAAGGTCCCCATCATCGCGAGATTGAGGAAGATCGACGCCGCCGCAGCGCTGGCGAAACGCTGCATCACGTTGAGCATGCCGCCATACAGCGTCACCAGCGTGATCAACAGCAGGTACGGAAAGGTGATCCGGGTCAGCGTGATCGCCAGGTCCCGCTGCGCCGGATCGTCGGTGAAGCCGGGCGCCAGGATCGTCATCGCCTGCGGCATGAACACCCAGGCGAGGACCAGCAGCACGATTTGCGAGGCCAGCAGCAGGGTGAAGATGCGGTCGGCAAACAGGCTCGCCGAGGCCGGCCCCTTTTCGCCATGGACATGCGCATAGGCCGGCACGAAGGCCGCGTTGAACGCCCCCTCGGCGAAGATCGCCCGGAAATGATTAGGCAGCCGGAACGCAATGAAGAACGCATCCGCCACCGGCCCAGCGCCGAGAATCGCCGCCAGCATGATGTCGCGGGCAAAGCCGGTGAGGCGCGACAGCAGCGTATAGCCGCCGACGGTGAAGATACGTCCGAGCATGGGGGGCTTCTAGAGCATTGGGGGGCGGGTTTGAAGCGGAGAACGCGGGCGATGCCTGCTTGGGGGTAAATTGTGGCGACCCGGTCGCGGCCCCCTCTCCCGACTTGCGGCCAGCGCCAGCACATATCGTCTCGGATCTTGCGCTCCGCCGGCTGGCAAGCATGCTCGGGCCGATGTCCGACCTCCGGTTCGCGGACACTTGAGACATGTCAAATGGGTCATGTCCCGACCAAGGTAGGCATGCAATGTGGCGTTGTTAGAAGCTTGGTTCCCAGAGTGAGCTACTCAACTCTCGCATGGTTCTTTGTGGCGGCAATTGCCGTTCACAACGTCGAAGAGGCCGTTTGGTTGCCGGGATGGTCGGCAACGGCTGGGAGATGGCACCATACCGTAGGAAGCAGTGAGTTTCGGTTTGCGTTGGCGGTGTTGACGCTGGTGGCAGCGGTCGCGGCCGTTCTCGCGAATTTGCAGGGCAAGCAAAGTCTCGGATCCTACTTGTTGTGTGGCTACGCACTGGCCATGCTGCTGAACGTCGCCGTCCCGCATGTTCTGTCGACACTGGCGATGCGCCGCTATGCGCCGGGGACTGCAACTGCAGTGCTCATCAATTTGCCGGTCACCGCCACGCTGCTGCGAACGGCGTTGGCGGAGGGCTACATTGACAGCGGCACGTTCGTTTGGGCCGGACCGCTGGTCGTGATTGCCATCGTTGCCCTCATCCCTGTTCTCTTCAGAGCTGGCCGAGTGATCAACGGTTCGCAGTAGCCAACGATCTTTCGCTCAGCCCGTAGGGCCGATTAGTACTCCGGATGTCGATGCGCTCATCGGGGCGAGGCTTGCTGCGAGCACGCAACTCACCACCGTCATTGCGAGGAGCGTCAGCGACGAAGCAATCCAGGGCCGCACGCGCAGCGCTGGATTGCTTCCGCCGTCGCCCTTCGGGCTATGGCGGACAAGTCGCTTCGCTCGCAATGACGATGAGTGTGCCGATGCGGCGTCAGCACGAACAACACCGGAGAAGGCGCCAGATGCGTGCCAAGCACTCCGCTGTCATCCCGGACAAGCCGGCCGACGCGAAGCGGCGGCGGGCGCTGATCCGGGATCCATACGCCGTGCGGCCGATGGGGCGCGTGGATCGGGCCGCCTGCCCGTTTCAGAGATCACGCGGTATGGGTCCCGGCGTTCGCCGGGACGACAGTGTGATTTGGGGCTGCCAACGGGGCAGATCGCCCGCCGGCGCTGTGAGCCGCGCCGCAGCAAGCGGCGTGACGTCAAGGATGCGTAAGGCCTCAGGCCCGGACTGCGCCGCGGACGACGTCGATGATGCGCCCTTGCGTCGGCTCGTCGAGATAGGCGTGCATCGGCAGGCTGATGACATCGCTGGACAGCTGCTCGCTGACCGGCAGGCCGCCATCGGCGCTCGGGAAGATGCGGTAGGCGGTCTGCTGATGCATCGATTTCGGATAGTAGATCGCGGTCGGAATGCCCTGCGCCTTCAGCGCGGCAGCGAAGGTGTCGCGGTCGACGCCCTTGGGCAGGCGGATGGTGTATTGCGCCCAGACCGAGGTGCAGCCCTCGGCGAGGCGCGGCACCTTCACGACGTCGGCCAGCGCCGCGGTGTAGCGCTCGGCCACCGCGTTGCGCGCGGCGATCTCGTCCTCGAAGATCTTGAGCTTCTCGATCAGCACCGCAGCCTGGATGGTGTCGAGCCGCGCGGTGAGGCCGAGGCGGACATTGTCGTATTTGTCGCTGCCGCCACCATGGGCGCGCACGCTGCGCAGCCGCTCCAAGAGGCCAGCATCGTCGGTGAGGATGGCGCCGCCGTCGCCGAAGCAGCCGAGCGGCTTGGCCGGATAGAAGCTGGTGGCGGTGGCGAGGCCGAAGGTGCCGATGCGGCGGCCCTTGTAGCTGGCGCCAAAACCTTGGGCTGCGTCGTCGAGCACGAACAGGCCTTCGTCCCCCGCGATCGCGGCGACCGCATCGTGGTCGGCGCTCTGCCCGAACAGGTCGACTGGGATGACGGCCTTCGGCTTCAGGCCAAGCCGCTTCGCGGTGGCGATGCCGCGGCGGAGCGAGGCCGGATCGATGTTGAAGGTGTCCTCCAGCACGTCGACGAACACCGGCGTGGCGCCGGTCAGCGCCACCGCTTCGCCGGTGGCGCAGAAGGTGAAGGACGGGCACAGCACCGCGTCGCCGGGGCCAATGCCCTGGGCCATCAGCACCATCAGCAGCGCGTCGGTGCCGCTGGAGCAGCTCACGGCGTATTTGGCGCCGCAGAATTCAGCCAGCTCCTTCTCGAGCTGGATGATTTCGGGGCCGCCGAGAAACTGGCAATGCGCCAGCACGCGGGCGACGGCGTCATCGAGCGACTTGCCGAGCCGCTGGCGCTGCGCGGCGGTGTCGATGAACGGAATAGGCTGATGACGCAGGTGCTGGTTCATGAGCTCTGACACATGTTCGCAAACGGAAATGAGGATGAAGCGAAGGCCGGGCCGGCTAGCCGGCCGCGCGCAGCTTGGTGGCGGCGGCCTCGGCCGGACGATGGCTCGAGGTTTCCAGGCACTGCGTGGCGATCGCCAGACTCGCGACGCCCTCGTCGCCCGTGACGGCGGGCGACGTGCCCGAGCGCACCGCATGCAGGAACGCGATCAGCTCGGCGCGCAGAGGCTCGTCATGGCCGACCGGGAGATGCCGCATCGAGTAGCTGCCGTCCGGCTTGAAGCCGAAGCATTCGGTGACCTGGCGCGTCAGCAGGTCGCCCATGATGTACTTGCCGCGCGTCGCCACGGTGACGTTGCGCGCCTTGAACGGCGTCAACCAGTTGGTGTTGATGTGGGCCAACACGCCCGATGCGGTGCGGAACTGCAGAAGCGCGATGTCCTCGCGCTCGGCGACCGCGCTGGAGAGCTGTGGCTGCACCTCGATGATGTCGGACTCGGTGAACCAGCGGATCAGGTCGATGTCGTGCACGGCGAGGTCGATGACGACGCCGACATTGGACATGCGCGGCGGGAACGGGCCGACGCGGGTGATCGCGATCGACAGGATGTCCTCGCCGGCGATCGCCTTCTTGATCGCGGCAACCGCCGGATTGAAGCGCTCGACATGGCCGATCATCAGGGTGACGCCGGCGCGGTGCGCGGCCGAGACGATCTCCTTGCCTTCCTCGACCGTGGAGGCGATCGGCTTCTCGACGAGCAGATGCACCTTGCGGGCGATGCAGGCGAGCGCGAGCTCGTGATGCAGATGGGTCGGCGCGGCGATCGTCACGGCGTCGACGCCCTCGGCGACGAGCTCATCGAGCGTCTCGAAGGTCGGGCAGTTAGCAAGCTCGGTGACGCGGCTGCGATGCGCCGGCAGCGGATCGACGACGCCGACGAGGTGCACGTCGGGCAGACCGGCGAGCACGCGGGCATGATTGCTGCCCATCACGCCGGCTCCGATCACGCCGACTCGCAGCGCCTGCCTCAGCTCGGCCTTGTGGCCCGCCCCCTTGGAACTCATGTCATCGACCCCATCAATGTCCCCGGATTGCGACGTCACGGATTGGCCGCAACGGTTAACGAACGGCAAATCACCGGTCGAAGCTCTCCTAGCATGCCGCTTGAAGCGAGGCGAATGCGGAAACCTTTTTCAGGACACGATTTGATTCAGAAAGTTACATCGGGTGCGGACGAAAAGCGCTGTCTTTTGAACGGCGTGCACGATGCCCTTCACGTGTGGCGAGCGCCCTGCTCACGCGTCACGACAGGCCGCGAAGGTAACGGTCGATGCGTCTTCACGCCTGCGTGTTGGCTACGGCAGGAGGTAACACGGTGGATCCCGCCGGCGAAGGAGATCACGTCACATCGCCGGAGAACACCCATGACCCTCAGCCTCGCCTCGCTCCGCTACGCCTCATCCTTCGCCGTGCTGCTCGCCTCGCTTGCCCCGTGGTCGCCGTCGGTGGCCGCGGTGGATCGGCCTGTCGTCATCGAGCTCTTCACCTCGCAGGGCTGCTCCTCCTGCCCGCCTGCAAATGCCTATCTGAACGAGCTGGTGCGGCAGCGCCGCGACGTGCTGCCGCTCGCCTTTCACGTCACCTATTGGGACCGGCTGGGCTGGAAGGATCCGTTCTCGTTGCCGGCCGCCACCGACCGCCAGGCCCGCTACGGCAGCCGCTTCGGCGACGGCTCCTACACGCCGGAGATCGTCGTCGACGGGGTGACGGGTCATGTCGGCTCCAACAGGGCCGAGGTGGGAGCCGCGATCGATCGCGCCAGGGGCGCGAGCGCGACGGCGGCGCGGCTCAAGCTCGCGCGCGATGGCGACAGGCTCACGGTCGAGGTCGACGGCGGCGAAGGACGCGGACGCCTCCTCCTGGTCGGCTTCGATCATCGGCATGAAACGGCGATCCGCCGCGGCGAGAATGGCGGCCGCACGCTGGAGGAGCTCAACGTGGTGCGCTCGGTGCGTCCGCTTGGGGATTGGAGCGGCACCGCGCTGCGCCTCACCGAACCCATGCCGGAGGGCGAGGATGCCGCCGTGATTCTCGAAGCGGCGGACGGGCGCATCGTCGGCGCGGCGCGATTGTAGTATGCGGTCAGGAGGAGGCGCAGTACCGGTGCCAGAACTGGCGGTAGCCCTCCTCCACCTTGCGCGTGTAGGTCTCGACATTGCCGGCGGCCGAGTTGGCAACCATGGCCGGCAGTTCAGCACGCAGCTTCGCCAGCGTCGCGGGTGCGGCAGCATATTTCAGCGCGATGGCGATGTAGCCGTCATCGTCGGAGGCCACGAAGTCGCCGAGCCCGACCGCCGTGTTGATCGCCGCGGCCGCGCGCGCCGCCGCGCCGTGGCCGAGCTTGGCGATGACGGGGACGCCGGCCTGCAGCGACTCCCAGGTGCTGACGCCGCCATTCTGCGGGAACGGGTCGAGCGACATGTCGATGCCTGCGAACTGCGCGATGTGCTGGTCGCGCGTCGACAGGCCGAGGCAGGTGATGCGCTCCTGCGCGATGCCATGCGCCACGAACCGCGCGACGAGGCCGTCGCGCAGCAAGGGCGCATCGAGCGCGCCGTTCTTGATGACGATCCGCGAGCCCGGCAGCGCGCCCATCAGGCGGGACCAGAGCGCGAGCGCAGGCTCGGAGATCTTGTCGATCCGGTTGAAGACGCCGAACGTGACGGTGCCGTTGCGCAGCATCGGCAGTGGCGTCGGCTGCCATCCCGGCAACGGATCGGTGGTGATCACGGCCGGCAGATCATAGACCTGCTCGGCAAACAGCGGACGCACAGCCTCCGGCACGGTCACCGGATCGGCGAAGAAGTAGTCGATGGTCGGAAGCCCCGTGCCGGTGCCGCTGCCCCACGCCGTGACCTGCACCGGCGCCGGCTTGCGCGCGAACACCGGCAGCCGGTTGCCGGCGGAATGGCCGGAGAGGTCGACGAGGATATCGACCTGATCGGCCTCGATACGGTCGCTCAGTTCCTCATCGGACATCTGCCAGGCGTCGACCCAGAGGTCGGCGGCAGAACGGCATCGCTCGGTCGTGCCATCCTGCAGCGGCGAGCAGGAATAGCAGACGACCCTGAACGCCTGATGGTCGTGGTGGCGCAGGATCGGCAGGAACACCAGGGCAGCCGAGTGATTCCTGAAATCGGACGAGACGTAGCCGATGGTGAGCCGCCGCTCCGGATCGCGGTCGCGGACCGGCGGCGGCCGGCGCGTGATCTTGCTGCCGATCCTGGTCCACCATTCCCGGCGTACCGCCTGGTGCTGAGCGAAATCGGTATCCGGCATGAAGTCGAGCAGGAAGATCTTCGCGGTGATCGCATCACCGAAATCCGGCTTGATCTCGAGCGCACGCTCGAAGTGCTGCAAGGCCGTCGCGAGATCGCCCTGCTTGCAGAAGCATTCTCCGAGCCAGGTCCAGGCAACCTCCGACTGCGGGTTCTGCTCCAGCACCTTGCGGCAGGCATCCATCGCCGGCGCGATATTGTCCTTGATGGCGCTGAGCTGCGCGAAGCCCAGAAGCGCGACGTCCAGCCGCGGATCGAGCGCCAGCGCGGCCTGGAAATCGGGCATCGCCTTGTCGAAACGTCCGGCCTGCTGATGCAGCCGGCCGCGCTGTGCCAGCACCTGCGCGGCGTTGGGTTTGATCGCAAGCGCGGCGTCGAAGGCCGCGAGCGCCTCGTCGGAATGGCGCAGATTGATGCTGGCGAGTCCCTTGCCGAACATCGCCTCCATGTGACGCGGGTTGAGCGACAACGCGCGATCGAAGCTCGCATTGGCCTCTGCATTGCGGGCGAGCGGAAGCAGCGCCATGCCGCGATTGCAATAGGCGTCGGCATAGTCGGGCTTGAGCGCGATCGCCCGGTCATGCGCGGCGATCGCCTCCTCCGGCCGCCCCAGGCGCATCAGCGTGTTGCCGAGGCCGGTGAGCGCCACGAGCAGATTCGGTTTCAGCGCGACCGCGCGCTCCTGGCATTTGCGCGCCTCCTCGAAGCGCTTGCGGTTGAACAGCGCGAGACCGAGATTGGAGAGCGCCTCGGCATGCCGCGGCTCGATCTCCACGGCCCTGGTCAGGGCCTGCTCGGCGAGGTCGAGCTGGCCGCCGTCAAGCGCCGTGACGCCGAGCAGGTGCAGCGCATCGAAATGGTCGGGAAGCAGCGCCAGAATCTGGCCGCAGATCGCCTGCGTCTCGGCGTGACGGCCGGCACGATACGCCGCCACGGCGCGCGGCATGAGCTCATCGGCCTGCTTGCGATGCTTCTTCTGCAATCTCGCATTCTGGAAGGCGCGAGAGCCGACATTGCTTGCCAAGAGACTTGCCTCCACGAGGAGCGTGCAGATCGCGGGAACGCGGTGAACTCACATGCGGCACGAGCGGATGCCGCGACACCAGGACTAGCCGGCGCCGGCGCAATGGCGGCGCCAGAACAGGCGGTAGCCCTCCTCGACCTTGCGCGCGTAGGTCTCGACGTTGCCCGCGGCCGAGCCTGCGACCATCGCCGGCAGCGCGGCCCGCAGCTTGGCGAGCTCCGCCGGCTGAGAGGCCCACTTCGCGGCGAGCGCAACATAGCCCTCGTCGTCCTCGGCCACGAATTCGCCGAGCCCGACCGCCGTGACGATCGCGGCGGCGGCACGCGACGCCGCGCTGCAGCCGAGCTTGGCGATGACCGGCACGCCGGCCTGCAGCGATTCCCAGGTGCTGACCCCGCCGTTCTGCGGGAACGGATCGAGCGAGATGTCGACCTCGGCAAACTGCGCGATCTGCTGCTCGCGCGTCGACCAGCCGAGGCAGACGACCCGCTCCGGCGCGACACCATGGGCGGCGAAGCGCGCCAGGAGACGATCGCGCAACAAGGGATCATCGAGCGAGCTGCTCTTGATCACGATGCGCGAGTCCGGCAGCTGTTGCATGATGCGGGTCCAGACGATCAGCGCAGCGTCGGAGATCTTGTCGAGCCGATTGAACACGCCGAAGCTGACAAAGCCGTTGTTGAGCATCGGCAGCGGTGTCGGCGCGATGTCCGGCAACGCTTCGGTGGTGATCACCGCCGGCAGGTCGTAGACCTGCTCGGCGAACAGATGACGCACGGCGTCGGGCACCGTCACCGGATCGGCCAGGAAGTAGTCGATGGTCGGCAGGCCGGTGCCAGTGCCGCTGCCCCAGGCCGTGACCTGGATAGGTGCGGGCTTGCGGGCAAACAGCGGCAGCCGGTTGCCGGCGGAGTGGCCGGAGAGATCGACCAGGATATCGACGCCATCGGCCGTGATGCGGTCGGCGAGTTCGTCGTCCGACATCTGCACGGCGTCGACCCAGAGATCGGCGCAGGCACGGAACTGCGCGGTCACACTGTCCTGCACCGGCGAGCAGGCGTAGCAGACGATCGCGAAATTCTGCGGGTCGCGATGCCTGAGTACCGGCAGAAATGTCAGCGCGGCCGAATGATTGCGGAAGTCGGACGAGACGTACCCGATCGTCAGGTGTCGTTCCGGGTCGAGATCGCGCTTGGCCGCCGGCCGGCGCGGGATGTGGGCGCCGATCCGCTGCCACCATTCGCGCCGCGCCGCCTGCTGGAGCGCGAAATCGGCCTCCGGCATGAACTCGAGCGTGAAGATCTTGGCGGTCATCGCCTCGGCGAAATCGGGCCTGATCTCGAGGGCGCGATCGAAATGTGCGACGGCCGAGGCGACCTCGCCCTGCTTGCCATAGCAGACGCCGAGCCACAGCCAGGCCTCCTCGGAGCGCGGATTCTGCTCCAGCACCTTGCGGCAGGCGTCGACGGATTGGGCGACGTCCTTGAAATGGCCGAGCTGGGCCTTGCCGAGCAACGCCATCTCCAGCATCGGATCACGCGCCAGCGCCGCCTCGTAGTCCGCCTTCGCCTGGTCGAAACGCCCGGCCATCTGATGCAGCCGGCCGCGCTGGGCGAGCACTTGCGGTGCACCGGGCTTGATGGCGAGCGCCGCATCGAAGGCCGCGAGCGCATCGGTCACGTGACGCAGATTGATGCTGGCCAGCCCCTTGCCGAACATCGCCTCCATGTGACGCGGGTTGAGCGACAACGCGCGATCGAAGCTCGCATTGGCCTCTGCATTGCGGGCGAGCGGAAGCAGCGCCATGCCGCGATTGCAATAGGCGTCGGCATAGTCGGGCTTGAGCGCGATCGCCCGGTCATGCGCGGTGATCGCCTCCTCCGGCCGGCCCAGGCGCATCAGCGTGTTGCCGAGGCCCGTGAGCGCCACGAGCAGATTCGGTTTCAGCGCGACGGCGCGCTCCTGGCATTTGCGCGCCTCCTCGAAGCGCTTGCGGTTGAACAGCGCGAGACCGAGATTGGAGAGCGCCTCGGCATGCCGCGGCTCGATCTCCACGGCCCTGGTCAGGGCCTGCTCGGCGAGATCGATCTGGCCACCGTCGAGCGCCGTCACACCGAGCAGATGCAGGGCATCGAAATGGTCCGGCAGCAACGCCAGGATCTTGCCGCAGATCGCCTGGGCCTCGGCCCGCCGACCACCGCGATAGGCGGCGACGGCCGTGGGCATCATCGCGTCGGCCTGCTTGCGGTGTTTCTTCTGCAGCCTCGCATTCTGAAACGCACGGGAACCGACATCGCTTGCCAAAGACGGCCTCCGAATAACGCGTGGATCTACATATCGGGCTTGTTCACGCGCGACCTTGCTTCAGGCCGCGACGGATGGGCCTCAGCCGCCAGTAGCGCAATAGCGGCGCCAGAACTGGCGATACCCCTCCTCGACCTTGCGCGTGTAGGTCTCGACGTTGCCGGCGGCCGAGTCGGCCACCCGCATCGGCAGCTCCGCACGGAGCTGAGCGAGTTCGGCCGGCCGCGCCGCGTATTTCAGGGCGATCGCAATGTACCCCTCGTCGTCCTCGGCCACCCAGTCGTCGAGCCCGATCGCCTTGACGATCGCGCCGCCGGCCCGCGACGCCGCGCTGTTGCCGAGCTTGGCGACGACGGGAACGCCGGCCTGCAGCGATTCCCAGGTGCTGACGCCGCCATTCTGCGGGAACGGATCGAGCGAGATGTCGATGTTGGCGAACGCCGCGATGTGCTCGTGGCGCATCGAAGCGCCGAGA
The DNA here is from genome assembly GCF_051168375.1 of Bradyrhizobium sp. HKCCYLRH1034. NCBI lineage: Bacteria > Pseudomonadati > Pseudomonadota > Alphaproteobacteria > Hyphomicrobiales > Nitrobacteraceae > Bradyrhizobium > Bradyrhizobium sp. HKCCYLRH1034. The sequence continues at coordinate 110,503 of NZ_JBNPUW010000008.1, forward strand.
CAGGTGAGGCGGCTCTCGTTGACACCGTGCGCGGCGAAGCGGGCGATCAGCGTGTCGCGCAGGAATGCGTCCTCCAGCGCGCCGTTCTTGATGACGATGCGGGCGTCCGGCAACGCTTGGAGCAGCGCCGACCACACCCTCAGCACCTCGTCGGAGATCTTGTCGACGCGGTTGAAGACACCGAAGGTGACGTAGCCGTTGCGCAGCATCGGCAGCGGCGTCGGCTGCGCGTCCGGCAGCGGATCCGTGGTGATCAGCGCCGGAAGATCGTAGACCTGCTCGGCGAACAGCGGCCGCACGGCCGCCGGCACCGTCACTGGATCGGCAAAGAAGTAGTCCATCGTGGGCAATCCCGTGCCGGTCGCATTGCCCCACGCGGTGACCTGGATCGGCGCGGGCTTGCGGGCGAACACGGTGAGCCGGTTGCCGGCCGAATGACCGGAGAGGTCGACGAGAATGTCGACCTGATCGGCCTGGATGCGATCGGCCAACTCATCGTCGGAGAGCTGAGATCCGTCGACCCAGCCATCGGCCGCCGCCTTGCACTGCTCGGTGACCGAATCGACCAGCGGCGAGCACGAGTAGCAGATGACCTTGAACGCCGCGTGGTCGTGATGGCGCAGCACCGGAAGGAAGGTCAGCGCGGCCGAATGGCTGCGGAAGTCGGACGACACGTAGCCGACCGTGATGCGGCGATCCGGATCGCGGTCGATGGCGGCAAGCTGGCGCTGCGAGACATGCGCGCCGATCCGCTCCCACCATTCGCGGCGGACGGCCTGATGCACGGCCACGTCGGCACCGGGATAGAAATCGAGCGCGAAGATCTTCTTCATGATCGCATCCTCGAAATCCGGCTTGATCTCGAGGGCGCGGTCGAAGTGCTGGATGGCGCCGGCGGTATCTCCCTGCTTTGCGAGGCACGTGCCGAGCCAGATCAGCGCCACCTCCGACGCCGGATTCTGCTCCAGCACCCGCTTGCAGGCCAGCATCGCCGGAGCGATCCGCTCGGTGAGCACGCAGACATGCGCCTTGCCAAGCAGCGCCGCCTCGAGCCCGGGGTCGGTCGCCAGCGCGGCATCGAAATCGGCCTCGGCCTCGGCGAACCGTCCCATCTGCACATAGAGGCGGCCACGCTGCGCGATGACGGCCGCCGTGCCCGGCTTCATGGCAAGCGCGGCGTTGAAGGCGGCGAGCGCCTGCTCGAGGTGCCGCAGATTGACGCTGACCAACCCCTTGCCGAAGGTCGCCTGCATGTGCCGCGGCGCCAGCGCCAAGGCGCGGTCGAAGCTCTGTCTGGCCTCTTCGTTGCGCAGCAGGAGCAGTTGCGCCATGCCGCGATTGCAGTAGGCGTCGGCGAAGTCGGGCTTCAGCGCGATGGCGCGGTCATGCACCTCGATCGCCTGCGCGAACAGCTGCATGTTCATCAGGGTGTTGCCGAGGCTCGTCAGCGCCGTGGCGAAATTGGGCTTGAGCGCGACGGCGCGCTCCTGCACCGCGCGCGCCTCCTCGTAGCGCTTCATGCTGAACAGCACGAGGCCGAGATTGGCCAGGGCCTCGGCATTGCGCGGCTCCACCGCGACGGCGCGGGTCAGGGCCTGCTCGGCGAGGTCGAGCCGACCGCTGTCGAGCGCGGAGGCGCCGAGAAGGTGAAGGGCGTCGAAATGATCGGGCACGAGGGCCAGCGCCTGACCGCAGATGGCCTGGGCGTCGGCATGCCGGCCCGACCGGTAGGCCTCGACGGCCTTCGGCAGCAGGCCGTCGGCCTGCTTGCGGTTCTTCTTCTGCAGGCGCGCGTTCTGGAACGCGCGCGATCCGATCGTGCTTTGCAAGGAAGCTCTCCGGCGGACGACGTCCGGGGCTATCTAGCACGGCTCGCGTGATTCGCGGCGAGACCCCGCCCTACTCGCGGCGGTAATCGTCCTCGATGCGGATGATGTCGTCCTCGCCGAGATAGGACCCGGTCTGGACCTCGATCAGTTCCAGCAGGATCTTGCCCGGGTTCTCCAGCCGGTGCACCGCGCCCATCGGAATGTAGATCGATTCGTTCTCGTGCACGGTCTTGACCGTCTCGTTGATGGTGACCCGCGCCGCGCCGCGCACTACGATCCAGTGCTCGGAGCGGTGATAGTGCTTCTGCAGCGACAGCCGCTGGCCGGGCTTGACGATGATGCGCTTGACCTGATGACGCTCGCCATTGTCGACCGACTGATAGCTGCCCCAGGGCCGATGCACCTTGATGTGCGCCTCGGTCACTTCGGGCGCGACGGTCTTGAGCTTGGCGACCAGCCGCTTCAACCCGTTGGCATCGCGCTGGCGCGAGACCAGCACGGCATCCTGCGCCGCCACCACGACGAGATCATCGACGCCCTCGAGCGCGACCAGCGCCTTGTCGGTGACCACGTTGCAGTTGCGGGAATCCTCGAACACGGCGGTGCCGCGCGCGGCATTGCCCTGCCCGTCCTTGTCGGACAGTTCCCAGACCGCATGCCAGGAGCCGACATCAGACCAGCCGCACGACACCGCCACCACGGCGGCACGTTCGGTCTTTTCCATCACGGCATAGTCGATCGAGATCGGCTTGGCCGCCGCGAAGGCATCGGAGTCCAGGATGATGAAGCCGAGGTCGCGGCCGGCCTTGGAGACAGCGTCGATCACCGTCTGCACGCTGCCCGCATCGAACTTGCGGTATTCATCGAGCAGGACCGATGCGCGGAACATGAAGTTGCCGCTGTTCCAGAGATAGCCTTCGCGAATGTAGCGCTCGGCGGTCGGCTGATCCGGCTTCTCGACGAATTTCGCGACGGCCCGCACTTCCCCGGATACCGATGCACCCGGGCTGATATAGCCATATTCGGTGGCCGCGCGCTCCGGATTGACGCCGAAGGTGACGATGCGGCCGGCCTCGGCGGCCGCGAGCCCCTGCCGGCACGCCGCGAGAAAAGCGGGGGTGTCACGGACGACGTGATCGGCCGCGAGGGCCAGCACGACAGCGTCCTGATGGCGCGACTGGGCGAACGCCGCTCCGGCGGCGATGGCCGGGCCCGAATCGCGCCGCATCGGCTCCAGCAGGATGTCGGCCTCGATGCCGATCTCGGCCAGTTGCTCCAGCACCATGAAGCGATAGGCCAGATTGGTGATGATGATCGGCCGCTCGAAGAGATCGGCATCGGAGACGCGCAGCAGCGTGTCCTGGAACGTGGAACGGGCGCCGAACAGCGGCAGGAACTGCTTCGGCCTGACCTCGCGCGAGGCCGGCCAGAGCCGGGTCCCGGCGCCGCCGCACATGATGAGAGGAATGATGCGTCCGGTCATGAATCAACCCGTTAAATTCGGTGATAGTCGCGGTACCATTTCGCAAAACGTCCGATGCCGTCGGCGATCGACGTCGCCGGCCGGAAGCCGATGTCGCGCTCGAGGTCGCTGACATCGGCGTAGGTCGCCTCGACGTCGCCGGGCTGCATCGGCAGCATCTCCCTGATGGCCGGCCGCCCAAATTCCTTCTCCAACAACGTTATCACGTCCATCAGCTGTTCGGGATGATTGTTGCCGATATTGTAAATCCGCCATGGCGCCCGGCTGCTCGACGGATCGGGTCTGTTTCCATCCCAATCCGGGTTTCCCTGGGGCGGGCGGCCGATCAGGCGGACGATGGCCTGCACGATGTCGTCGACATAGGTAAAATCACGCCGCATCCGGCCCTGATTGAACAGCTTGACCGGCTGCCCGGCGAGGATGGCCTTCGCAAAGATGAACATCGCCATGTCGGGACGGCCCCAGGGGCCGTAGACGGTGAAGAAGCGCAGCCCGGTGGCCGGCAGGCGGTAGAGATGGCTGTAGGAATGCGCCATCAGTTCGTTGGCCTTCTTGCTCGCCGCATAGAGGCTGATCGGATGATCGACATTGTCCTTGACCGAGAACGGCAGCTTGGTGTTGGCGCCATAGACCGATGAGGACGAGGCGAACAGCAGATGCTCGCAGCCATGATGGCGGCAGCCTTCGAGGACGTTGATGAAGCCTTCGAGATTGGCGTCGACATAGGCGTGCGGATTTTCCAGCGAGTAGCGCACGCCGGCCTGAGCGGCGAGATGCACCACGACCGGAAAGCGATGCTGGGCGAACAGCGCCTTGATGCCGGCGCGGTCGACGAGATCGAGCTTATGAAAAACGAAACCCGGCTGCGCCTTCAGGATCTCGAGGCGCGCCTCCTTCAGCTTCGGATCGTAATAGGCGTTGACGTTATCGATGCCGATGACCCGGCGCCCCTCCGCAAGCAGCCGCTGCGACAGGTGGAATCCGATGAAGCCGGCGGCGCCGGTCACGAGGATGGGATGATCTGCCATGGTCGCTCCGTCAGGGTCGCCACAGTTCGATGGCGGCGGGTTTGCTCGCGCGGTCGAGCTTCATCTTCACGTCGAGCACGAGGCCGCTCTCCTCGCGCAGCAGGCCCTGCACGAGAGCCCAGCCTCCGGCGAGATACTGATCGTGCGACACGGCCAACACCACCGCGTCGGCTGGGCGCAGCGCCTCGATCGCCGTCAGGCCGATGCCATACTCCTCGTGCACCGCCGCTGCATCGGCGAGGGGATCGGCGATCTGCACCTCGACGCCGAACGACTGCAATTCGCTGATGATGTCGATCACCCGCGAATTGCGGATGTCCGGCACGTTCTCCTTGAACGTCATGCCGAGAATGGTGACGACGCCCCCCCGGCCCTTCCGCCGCAGCAATCCGCGGATGCATTCGCGCGCGATGCGCCGGCCCATCTCGTCATTGATGCGGCGGCCCGCCAGGATCACCTCGGGATGGTAGCCCGCCTTCTCGGCGCGGTAGGTGAGGTAATAGGGATCGACGCCGATGCAGTGGCCGCCGACCAGGCCGGGGGTGAACGGCAGGAAGTTCCACTTGGTCGCGGCAGCCGCGAGCACGTCGCCGGTATCGATCTCCAGTGCCTGGAAGATCAGCGACAACTCGTTCATGAAGGCGATGTTGAGATCGCGCTGGGTGTTCTCGATCACCTTGGCCGCCTCGGCGACCTTGATCGATGGCGCGCGATGGATGCCAGCGGTGACGACCGAGCCGTAGACGGCGGCGACGATCGCGAGCGTCTGCGGATTCTGTGCCGAGACCACCTTGGTGATGGTCTCGAAGCGATGCGTCTTGTCGCCGGGATTGATGCGCTCCGGCGAATAGCCGACGTTGAAATCCGTCCCCGCCTTCAGTCCCGAGCAGCTCTCCAGCAACGGGACGCAGTCTTCTTCGACGGCGCCCGGGTACACGGTCGACTCATAGACGACGATGTCGCCGCGTTTCAGAACGGCCCCCACCGTGCGCGTCGCGGCCAGCATGGCGCCGAGATCGGGCCGCCGCGCGCTATCGATCGGGGTCGGAACGGTGACGATGAAAAAATCGGCAGTCGCGATATCATCCGGCTCGCTGGTGAAGCGCAGGCTTGGCCGGCGCAGGTCGGCCGCATCGACCTCGCAGGTCCGGTCCCTTGCATCCTTCAGCTCCGCGACCCGGACCGCATCGATATCGAACCCGATCGTCGGGCAGCCTGTCCGCGCGAACGCAGCCGCGACCGGCAGGCCGACATAGCCAAGGCCTATCACCGCAATCTTCCGGCCATGAGACATAAATTGATATTCCGGTCGTTTCGGAGGCCATTGACGCCACCCCTGCGACTGTTTAGCCACCGGTGCATCAGGACCGCAAGGGGCGGCTAAGGCTCCCCCTCGACCGGGGTCCGGCCTTGCCAGGACGGGAGTTGCGCGTATCGCACTCGGCTTGGACCGTTTCAACCAAGAGCGAAGCCAGCCTGGCATGCGTGCGTTTTTGATTCTTCTCCTCCGGATCGTGGTGTCGCTGGCCCTGCTGTATCTCGCGTTGCGCGGGATCAACTTTGCGGCGATCCGCGAACGGCTCAGCCAGATCAACATCGGCTGGATCGGGCTGGCGGTAGCCATCACGCTGGTGCAGATCTTCATCGGCGCCCTGCGGTGGCGCGAGATCTCCGCGCTGTGCGGCGCGCCGCTGACGGACCTGCAGGCGTTCCGCTACAACATGATCGGCGCCTTCTTCAACCAGACCCTGCCGTCCTCGATCGGCGGCGATGCCGTGCGTCTCTGGCTGATCGGGCGCACCGGCGCCGGCTGGCGCGCGGCCAGCTACTCGATCCTGACCGACCGCGCCGTCGGCTTCATTGCGCTAGCGCTGATCATCGTCTCGAGCCTGCCGTGGAGCTATGGCATGATCGCCGACGAGCACGGGCGGCTGGCCCTGGTGCTGGTCGACGCCGCCGCGCTGGCGGCCGGCGTCGGCTTCCTCACCATCGGCCATCTGCCGGCGGCGTGGATGAAGGCGTGGTGGCCGACGCGTCACGTCTATGCCTGCTCGGTGATCGCGAACAAGGTGATCTTCGGCCGAACCACGGCTGCGAAGATCGCCGCGCTGTCACTGTCAATTCACGTGCTGGCCGTCGTCATTGCCTGGTGCGCGGTGCGCTCCATCGCGGCGCCAGCCGCATTCGAACAACTGTTCCTGCTGACCCCGCCGATCATGCTGATCACGATGCTGCCGATCTCGATCGCCGGCTGGGGCGTGCGCGAGGCGACGATGATGGTGGCTTTCGGCTATGCCGGCCTGGCGCCGGCGGACGGCACCGTGGTCTCGATCCTGTTCGGCGCGGTCTACTTCATCGTCGGCGGCATGGGCGGGCTGGTGTGGATTCTCAGCGCCGAAAAAGGCGCCGGCCGCCTCGCCGTTCCCGCGACGGTCGAAGACTGACCTGGATCATGATGCGATTCCACGGAATCGCATCATGATCTCATCTCTTTGTTTGAGCATGATCTTTTCGGAAAACCGGTTTCCACTTTTCCGGATCATGCTCTAAGCGGCGCGCGCCCATTCGTCGTGCCAGGCCTGCGCCATCAGCACGTTCCACAGCCAGTAGGAATGATTGTGGCGGCGGCTGAGATGCTCGTCGAACATGCGCGTCACCCGCACCGGATCGAACAGGCCCTGCCGCCTCAGCCGCTCCGGCGACAGCAGGTCCGAGGCCCAGGATTTCAACGGCCCACGCAGCCACGCCTCGAGCGGAATGCTGAAGCCGGTCTTCGGCCGATCGATCATCTCGGCCGGTACGTGGCGATACAGCACCTGCCGCACCAGCCATTTGCCGCGGCCGTCCCGCACCTTCATGCCGGCGGGCACCTTGGCGGAGAACTCGACGACGTCCTTGTCGAGGAACGGCACACGCGTCTCCAGCGCAACCGCCATCGCCGCGCGATCGACCTTCTGCAGAATGTCGTCGCTGAGATAGCTGAGGGAATCCGCCAGGGTCATGCGGTCGAGCGGATCGAGCCGCGCCGCGAGCTGCCGCATCTCGCTCCCCGCCCAACTCTCCTGCTCCGTGCCACCCACCACCGTCCCGGCCGGATCCTGATCGATCGAGCACAGCGCCCGGTAGAGGCCATCAAAGCCGTCGGCGGCAATGACGCGGCCGAGCTTGGCCACCTGATCGCCGGCATGCCGAACCTTCAATCGGGCCGGCAACACCGGCTGCAGCGCCCTGAGAACCGTCTCGGCCGGCTCTGGGGCGATCGCGCCGAGAACGGCGCCAATGGCACGCCGCAGCGGCATCGGCACGCGACCAAGACGCGCCTGCAGCGCGCCGCCCCAGACATGCCTGTTGTAGCCGCCGAACAGCTCGTCGCCCGCGTCACCTGACAATGCGACGGTCACATGCCGGCGCGCGAGCTGCGCGACCAGATGCGTGGGGATCTGCGAGGAGTCGGCGAACGGTTCGTCATAGATCCGCGGCAGCTTCGGCACCACGTCCATCGCGGTCCGCGCATCGACGTACAGCTCGGTATGATCCGTGCCGAGATGCTGGGCAACCCTGCGGGCGTCCTCGGCCTCGTTGTAGCCACCTTCGGCAAAGCCGATGCTGAAGGTGCGGACCGGCTGGCTCGCCCCCGCCTGCATCAAGGCCACGATGGTCGATGAATCGACGCCCCCGGACAGGAACGCGCCGAGCGGCACGTCCGACAGGCACTGCCGCTTCACGGCGACCGACAGCAACTGCTCCAGCCGATCGACGGCCTCGCGCTCGTCGGCGATGCGATCCTCCTGGGCGGCAGCGACGCGATCGCGCAGCGACCAATAGGGTTGCGGCAGTGGCCAGCCGCCGGGAGCCGCATCCGAGGCGAAGCTCACGAACGACGCCGGTGGCAGCTTGCGGATGCCGGTCCAGATCGTGGCGGGCGCAGGCACGTAGGAATAGCGCATGAACGCCGTGAGCGCCGCGCGGTCGAGCGACGGCGCCCAGGAGGGATGCGCCGCCAGCGCCTTGAGCTCGGAGCCGAACACCAGATCGGCGCCGCTCCAGCCGTAGAACAGCGGCTTTTCGCCGAAGCGGTCGCGCGCCAGGATCAACTGCCGAGTTTCGGCGTCCCAGAGCCCGAAGACGAACATGCCGATCAGGCGCTGAAGCGCCGGCTCAACGCCCCATCGGCTGATCGCGGCGAGCAGCGTTTCGGTGTCGGAATGACCGCGCCAATTCGGCGCGGCGCCGGCGGCCTCCAGTTCTGCACGGACATCGAGATGGTTGTAGATCTCGCCGTTGAAGGTGACGGTGTAGCGTCCGCAGGCACTGTGCATCGGCTGCGCCCCGGCCTCGGAGAGATCGAGGATCGCCAGACGGCGATGTCCGAAGGCAAGCCCCTTCGCAGCACTGATCCAACTGCCGGACGCATCGGGGCCGCGATGCGCCAGCGCTGCCGTCATCCGTTCGACGATCCCGGCCAGTTGGGCCTGGTCGGCTCCGCCGGGGCGAAACAGGCCGGCTATGCCGCACATGGTCCCCGCTCCGCTGCTTCGTCCCCCATCTGCATGGCTCAGTGACCCTCACCAGCGTCGTGCAGCAATTCCGTCTCATGATTGGCCAGGAAACCGAGGCTCGGACGGCTGGTGCCGTAGTAATAGGGCAGCCCCAGCGCACGCCTCCAGCGCGACAGCAGTCGTGCGCCATCGTGATCGCCTTCGAATTCAGCCAACCGACCGTCGGCGATGGCCAGGACCTCATCCGCCGTGTGGCGGATGTCGTCCGCCGAGTTGGTCTCCGGATGCGCGCCGCTCCGGCCCAGCACGGCTGCATCGAACACGCGCCAGCGCCAGGGCGACGTTGTCAGTTGGTGCTGCGTCAGCACGGTGCCGTCTGCCAGTCTGACGGGCTTGAGGGCAAAACGGACGTTGCTGTTCCACAGCTGGGCGTCGGTCGTGATCGCATTCACGATCGCACAAGGAATGCCGAAACTGACAGCGACATTCGTCAACCCGGACGTCGTCCCGATGAAGGCGTGGGCGTGGCGGATCAGGTGGATGTCCATCGGCTCCGATCTGAATTCGCTCAGCGCGTAATCGATCGTGCGAGCCATCGGCGGAAGCCTCGGCGAGTTCGGACCACCGAGCTTGATGACCCATCCGCCACGGGAGGCGATCAGACGAATGGCGTCCAAAGACGTCTCGATCGGCGCATTGCGGTGGGTCTGCCCTGTGCCCATGAACTCGAAATAATGCGCTGCGTCCCGGGTGTGCAGGCAAACATACCAGTCGTCGGGCTTCATGCCGTACCTGGAACGGAACGCATCGAAGCGAGCCGCAGCGGCGGCCGCACTCCGGTCGTAGGCATCACGCAACGGATGCCCTCTGCCCTCACGCTCCCATTGCTCGATGGCGATCGCACCCGCGTCCTGCCAGGGCACGACCCGCCCATCCGGCAGCCTGAACGCGTTGAAGTTCAACCCGCACCAGCGCTGCAAGGACAGCAGCTCCTCACCCAGTCGCTCCGATACGGTTTCGCCGATCACCACGACCTTGCCGAAACCTTCAAACAGCTTGAAGAAGACCGCGTTGGCGATGCTATCGGGACGGACGACGATCACGGCTTCGCCTGACCACCAGCCCAGCTCTCGCATCCGAAACAGAATGTCGAGCATGCCGAGATGGCCGATCTGCGTCGCCCATTCCTCAGGAACGAGCCGCAGCGTATCGAAGGTGACGCCGAGCCGGTCGAGCAGACGCTTCAACTCATCAGAAAGCGGTGGCGGCGATGCCCGCAGTTCCCGCTGCGCATCCAAGGCGCGCTCATACAACCGAATTGCAATCTCGCCGCGACCGACATGCATCACGCGCTGGCCCGTGAAGTTGCACAGGTCGAACAGCCGGCCGGGAGCGCCGCAGAGGAAATCGAGGCTGTTGGGAACATAGCGCGGTGAATTCCGAGCTGCGATGTTCTGGTGGGGACGGAAAAAATGCAGGCTGCTCCGGCCCGCCCAGAACATCGCGTCGAGCGCCGCAGCTTCATCCCCTTCGATCACGTCAACCATGGCCTTGTAGAAGGCGAGATCGACCGTCGCTTCGAGCTGTTCGGGCTTCGCTCCCGCCGCGGCATCGCGCGCTTCCGAAAACTCGCCCAGTTCGAACAAGGATCGAACCAGCGCGTATCTGGTGTCCGCATCATCGAACGCCAAGGTTTCGCGGCCGACAGTCCTGGCCGCCTCGCGATAGGCGCCGATGCTGCTCAGGGCTTGAATCGAAGCGCCGGGGAAATATCGGCTGAGAGCCGTCGAAAAACTAAACTCCGGCCGAGCTGCAAGATGCGACGTCGCATAGGGAAAATAGGCCTGAGCAAGGCGCCGCCGGAGTGGAAGTCTCGCGGCGAAAGCGATGACCAGACCAAGGAACACCGCGCGTCGCGGCAGCAGATTGAGGGTCGCTCCGACTATGACGAAGACCTGGTAGACAAACCGTCGGCGGCCGCCGCGCATCGGCCTTTGCTTTTGCAGTTTCATACGACCAAGTTCCACACAACCTTGAAATCCCGGATTCCGCGCGTTCGGATCAAGGAGGAGCCTGGACGACCGGCCATTCAAGTCGCCTGCGCGCCAAGGATCACGTCTCGGGATAAGGACAGTACGCTCGCCGGGTCCAATGGGAGAATTCCCCGTGGAGACATCGCCGCCGCAAATGCCAACCAAGGATTGAGCCGATTGGATCGCAGCTATAACAGAGGTGCCGGGAATTTTCCAAGCCGAACATGGGGATGAACGCGAGCATAACCGGATGAAATGAGAATTCAGAATCTTAAGCCCGGCGCCGATTGGTCTCGGGGAGCCCCACCTGATGCGCGAGGGCTCGGACGAAGCGTGTCGGACGACCCCGCGTGGAGCCGGCCGGCTCCTCCTTGGTTGGAATTCAGCAAAATCGGCATCATTTGCCGTCGCCAGCTCCAACGGGAAATGCCCGCTTGAAAGCCGCCGTCTTGACGATCTCGCGAGCGAGATAGCTCGTAAAGATCTGCGCCCCGTGCCTGTCCAAATGGCCGCCGCCGTCGATCGTCGTCAGGCCATCGAATGGCGGCGCGATCAGTTCGATGTTCAATTCCTTCGCCAGTTCTGCCGCCTGCTGGACGCAGGACTGGCTATGCGGGACCAATGTGAGCACGGCCTCTCCGCCCACTTCATGGAGAAATCTCTTCGCATAGTCGACAATCGCGGGGGTCGTATGGCAGTCGGGATCGCGGGCCGACAGCATCGGCTTGTTGCCCAAGGCGACATAGCCCGGATTGTCATCCAGCCCCATGTCACCATCAGCGATGTTGCGATAGAGGCCGGTGGGCGAGAAATGGCCATTCTGATACGCCGCAATCAAGTCCTCGATACGCCAGTGCAGATTGCGGCCGACCACCGTCAGGTACCCCCGTAGTCGGTTGCGCTGGACGGCGGCAATGGGCTGCTTCTGCGGACCAAGAGTGACGTTGAGGTCGTTGCTGAAGAAGTGCACGAACTGATCGTCGGCATTGATGATCCACAGACGCGGACGGATTTTCCAGCGTTGGATCACGAGCCGCGAGAACTCACCGCCGCGAATTCCCACGAAGGCCATGTTGTAGATCCCCAATCGACCGAGCACCGGCGATTGCGCGAGCGTCTGCCGGTCTACGGCATAGCTGACGAAGGACGGACCGAGAAAGACAATGTCAGCCTGCTCGGCGGCTCCGACCGATCCTCCCAGATTGCTGTAGAAGATATCCTGGTCCTGGATCTGCGGAATGCTGCGGCCTCCGAAATTACGATACCAGTTGGTGTCGCTTTGACGCGGAATCTGCAACAGCCCATCGCGCAACGTCCACGCGTCGAACGAGAAGAGCGACAAACCGAGCGAAAACGCGAACGCGGCCGCCAGGCCGACAATTCCGACTGCGATGAGATAGCGCCCGAATCCGGCCGGTTCAGCTGACTTTTCCGGTGCAGACCGGCCGACTGTCGACATGACGCAATTTCCGCTCGATAGGTTGTCTCGGTGGGTGTCGTGGCAGCTGCTTTCGGCTTCGACGACGAGAGTCTAGACACGACGTCAGCCGGTGGAACAGAGGGCTTCCCACTCCTCCCAAGTTTGCTTTGCGCGGGAGCGCAGACCTATCGGGATGTCATCTGCATGATCCATCGAGGGGTTTCTTCGCCGCTGCGGTCGTCGGCGAGAGTGATTGCGCGCCCCCCATCATGGCGGCGTTGGATTGGCGTCATTGGGTCGAATTTTGAGCTGCCATAGCAGAAGAATCATTGATCGAAAAGGGTCCGCCCTGTTCGAGAGGCCGGCCGCACGTCGCTGCCGTCAGCAGGCGGCATCCCCCGAAATTCGCAGCTGGAGCGGCGCACGCAACTTGGCAGCGCCCTCAATCATTGATAAAGCAGCGCAATATGCAGCAACATCAAGAAACTTGTTATGCTCTTCACGCAGTTTGAGTTTCTGTTCCTGTTCCTGCCGGTGACCCTGGTCGGCTATTTTCTGCTGGCTCGCTTTTTCGCCGCCCCTGTCGTGCGCCTCAGCTGGCTCGCCGCGGCGTCGCTCACCTTCTACAGCTATTGGGACATCCACTTCGTCCCGATCATCCTAATCTCCATCGTCTTCAATTATACGATGGGTCTGCTGATTGCCGGACAGACCGGAAAGCTCCGCACCGGCCTGTTTTCAGCTGCCATCACGCTCAACCTGGCCGCGCTCGCGTTCTACAAATATACGAATTTCGGCATCCAGATCCTCAATGCGATCACCGCGTCGAAGCACCCCTCGCTTGCGATCGTTCTCCCGCTTGGCATTTCGTTTTTCACCTTCACCCAGATCGCCTACCTCGCCGACGTCTATGGCGGGTATTCCGATGAACGAAGCTTTGTGAAGTACGGCCTGTTCGTCACGTATTTTCCGCATCTGGTCGCCGGCCCGATTCTCCATCACCGCGAGATGATGCCGCAATTCGGCTCGGAGGAGAGCCGACGAATTTCCATCGAGAAGGTCGCGGTCGGCCTTACGATTCTGACCATCGGACTTTTCAAGAAGTCGTTCATCGCGGACGGGTTCGGCCTGATCGCGAATCCCGTGTTCCACGCCGCCAATTCGAGCCACCTTCACCTGATGGACGCCTGGGGCGGCGCGCTCGCCTACTCGCTGCAGATCTACTTCGATTTCTCGGGCTACTCCGACATGGCGATCGGCATTTCGATCATGTTCGGGATCCGGCTGCCCTTCAACTTCGATTCCCCCTACAAGTCGCTGAGCATCGTCGAGTTCTGGCGCCGTTGGCACATCTCGCTATCGCGCTTCCTCCGCGACTATCTCTACATCCCGCTTGGCGGCAATCGCTACGGCGAGCACCGGAGAAACGCCAACCTCTTTGCCACCATGCTGCTCGGCGGTCTCTGGCACGGAGCAGGCTTCACCTTCATCATCTGGGGAGCGCTGCACGGGCTGTTTCTGATCGTCAATCATCGCTGGAGCAAATTCGTCGCACAGCGACCGGCCCTCACCCGCCTGTCGACGACCGCCTGGTATGCGGTGGCGGCGCTCTTGTTGACACAGTTCGTCGTGGTTCTGGCATGGGTTTTCTTCCGGGCCGACAATCCGAATGCCGCGGTCAGGCTCATCAAGGGGATGCTCGCCCTGTCCAACCCGGAGAAGATCACGGCAACGAACCTCGTCGATCCGCGCCTCATGATCGCAATCCTGGCAGGCTACGTCGCCTGTTTCACCCTGCCCAACGTGAACACGATGTTCGAGCGTTGGAAGGTCGGGCTCGACACCTACCACAACCCTCGTCCCTGGAGCATTCTGAACCTGAAGTGGCGACCGTCCCTGCCGTGGGCCATCGGAACTTCGATCGCGCTCGTGGCGGCGGTTCTGATGAACATCATCGCCGGAGACACCTCCCAGTTCCTCTACTTCCAGTTCTGAACGCGCAGGAGATGGCGAGCGACGGGCCTCGGACCCTCCCACCGACATTCGGCCTTATGAAGGCGGATATGTTCTTGTCGAAGCTGTCCAGGCGGGCGGCGTGCCGACGGCGCATCGTCCGCTTGCAGCGGCTACGCCCAGCCATTAGCCTGATTCTGGCGCAATCAACTTCCAGCACGACGCGGATTGCGAGCCAAACTCGCTTACTCCCGAAGCACAATCACCAAGGCGGGCTCGAACTTTGGCGCGGTATCTTGCGATCGTAGTGGCTCTGTTCGCCATCGTCTTCCTGCCGCTGCTGGCTGTTTTCGAATGGGTCGGCTGGCGATTGGGCGCGACCGTCCCGCTCTCGGTGCTCGCAGCCGAGCAATCGCACACCGAACGGATGGTCTGGCTCGGCACCTTCAAGGACTACGCTCCCTACAAGCTCGAACGAATCAAACAGGTCCAGCCCGAGGTTCTGCTGGTGGGAAGCTCGCGCTGCGGTCAGGCGCGCGAGCAGATGTTCCGTCCCTATGTGGCCTACAATGCGTGCCTGACGGCCTGGCCTCTCACGCACGTTGTGGACTTCGTCGATCGCGCGACCACGGTGGCGAAGCCGCGCGTGGTCGTCGTGGCGCTGGACTACTTCCTCTTTGGCGATTTCCTCGCTGACGTCTGGCGGAAAGAGCGCACGATGGACTTCGCCCAAGGCATCGATTCGCATCGGCGGAAGCTGCACGACGTCGCGGACTTCGTCATGCGGAATCACGGAGATCTCGATGCGATCCGTTCGGCCATGATGACGCCGCAACTCGAGCCCGTTGACAACAACAGGCTCGTCGGCACCGAGGCAATCCGCGGCAAGTTCGGATTCCGCAAGGATGGTTCCGTCATGGTCGCACCACCCTATCGAAATGCGGCGGCCGAAACCTTGGCGCGCGGCGCTCAGTACGTCACCTCCTCGTTTCCGGGCGCCCCTCATCTCAGCGAACGCGAATTTGGCGAGATCGAGCGACTTTCCAGGCTTTCCCGCGAGCGCGGGTTCTCGGTGGTTGCGATCCAATATCCGTTCCTGGAGAGCGCTGGCGCCTTTCTCGACACCGACGAGGCCTATTGGCCCTATTCCGGGCTCTGGCGCGAGATCAGGAGTCCACAGACCGTCGAAAGATTTGCGCAGCTTGGCATCCAGTTCTTCGATATGAGCCGCACCGAGATATCGCGCGATTCCGGCAACTTCTTCGATCCCGCGCATCCCTCGGAAAGGGGCATGCTCAAGACCTACCTCGCCCTGCTGGACCGGACCGAGTTCAGCAAGCTGTTTCCGCGGATCGACCGCAGCGCCTTGGCAGCCGATCTCGAAAAGGGACAGGGTGAACAGTTCGATCTCTATCACTGAGGCATGCTGCGAGAGACTTGCGTCCTCCGAGGCTTTTCCGATTGGCCCGCCCACCAGCGAAGCAGTTCGTCTCTCGTCGGAGCATCCTCGGATCCATCCTCCGCCTGATTCGTCAGCAAAGATGCTGAGCATCGCGGAGAAAGGATGATGAGCTCTCCGGAAGCCGCATTCCAACGCGACCACACAACCGTAAGCTAACAGGACTGTTTGTGCTGCTGCGCACACCTGATAAAGAGACCGCTGGAAATGACCGCCGCCGGCCCCTCCATCGCTCCGATCGGGGGACCGTGCTTGTTTTTTCGCAACGAAATCAATGTCGAGCATGAAAGATGCAGATCGGAACGGGATTCGCGGTGCAGATGTGCCGGGCGACAGCGACGCTTTGCATCGGAGTTCCTCGGCCCGCGAATGACACGGTGGCCGATTATCCGACCTCAGCCCGATCGAACCGGAGGCGAATTCCTTGGATCAGGTGATCGATATGAGTGAGATGGATCTGGCCTGTCAGACTGTTCGCGCCTCCTGCGACTCCGGGCAGACGATTGCGTTCGTGTCCGGCAACTTCAACGTCGTGCACCCCGGACATTTACGGCTTTTGAAGTTCGCCGCCGAGCAGGCCGACGTGCTGGTCGTGGGCGTCAATCCCGATTCGACGCCTGGCGTGACCCTGGCGCAGGACATGCGCCTCGAAAATGTGCGTTCCATCGCCTTTGTGCACCATGTCGTGCGCTTGGAAACATCGGCGTCCGACTTCATCGCGCATCTGAAGCCGACGGTCGTCGTCAAGGGCAAGGAGTTCGAGGATCGCGCCAATCCCGAGCAGGAGGCCGTGGACGCCTATGGCGGACGGCTGATCTTCTCGTCCGGTGAATTGCGCTTTGCGTCGCTGTCGCTGCTGGAACGCGACGCCAACATCGACATCTCCACGGTCCGCAAGCCGCAGGAATTTCCCAGGCGCCACGGCTTCGAGATCGCGAATCTGAAGGATCTGCTCCGCAAGCTGTCCGGCATGCGGGTCGCCGTCATCGGCGACCTGATCGTCGACGAATATGTCACCTGCGATGCGGTCGGCATGTCCCAGGAGGACCCGACCATCGTCGTGACGCCGCTGATGACCCGCACCTTCGTCGGCGGCGCGGGTGCGGTTGCGGCGCATGCGCACGGGCTCGGCGCCGACGTGAAATTCTTCACCCTGGTCGGCGACGACGAAGCGGCGCGGTTCGCCCGCAACACGCTCGAACAGCATGGCGTCAACTTCAACGCCTTCACCGACCAGAGCCGGCCGACCACGCGCAAGCAGCGTTTTCGCGCGCTCAACAAGACGCTGTTGCGCGTCAATCATCTGCGCCAGCACGCGTCGGATGCCGACCTGCAGCGGCAGATGCTGACCTCGGTCGAGCGCGCCTTGAAGACCTGCGATCTGCTGCTGTTCTCCTGCTTCAACTACGGCTGCCTGCCGCAGGATCTGGTCGACGCGATCGCCGATCGCGCCCGCGCCCAGGGCGTGATGATGGCGGCCGACAGCCAGGTGTCGTCGCAGACCGGCGACGTCTCCCGCTTCAAGGGCATGACCCTGCTGACGCCGACCGAGCGGGAGGCGCGCGTCGCACTGAACGACTTCATTTCGGGTCTCGCCGTGATCAGCGAGCGGCTGGTCGAACGGGCCCGCACCAAGAATCTCGTGATCACGCTCGGCGCCGAGGGCGCGCTGATCAACACCATGGCGGACGGCACCTTCACCTCGGACCGCCTGCCGGCGTTCAATCCATCCCCGAAGGACGTGTCCGGTGCCGGCGACAGCTTCTTCATGGCCTGCTCGATGGGCCTGCGCGCGGGCGCCGATATCTGGCAGGCCTCCTATCTCGGATCGCTGGCGGCTGCCCTCCAGGTTTCCCGCGTCGGCAATCTGCCGTTGACGACGGCGGAATTGGTGCGGGAAATCGACGAGACCGGATTCAGCCAGGAGTAGGATGTCGTCATGCGTGCCCTCCTGCTCGCGGCGGGGATCGGAAGCCGGCTGCGCCCGCTGACCAATACGACGCCGAAATGCCTGGTGCGTGTGCACGACCGTCCATTGCTGGACTACTGGCTCGATCTCGTGTTCGAAGGCGGCATCGAGCGCGCGCTGCTCAACACACACTGGCTCGCCGAACAGGTGCGCGCCCACGTGGCGCAATCGCGCTGGCGGGACCGCATCGATCTTGTTCACGAAGATGAACTGCTCGGGACGGGCGGCACCGTGCTTGCCAACCGCGCCTGGTTCGGCGACCAGCCCTTCCTCGTGGCTCACGCCGACAATCTGACGGATTTCGACGTCGCGGGGCTGCTCGCCGCCCATCGCAACCGCCCGCCCGGCTGCATCATGACGATGCTCGCATTCCGCACCGATGATCCGAGCTCGTGCGGGATTCTCGAGCTCGACGATCAGCACAGGGTCATCGCCTTCCACGAGAAGGTCAAGAATCCGCCCGGGAACCTCGCTAATGGCGCGGTCTATGTATTCGATCCCGCCGTCATCGCCGACATCGCCGCGCTGGGAAAGCCGATCGTCGATCTCTCCACGGAAATCATCCCCAACTATTTGGGACGCATTTTCTGCGTGGAAACCAGCGGTTATCATCGGGACATCGGCAACCCGGAAAGCTTGCGCCGGGCCCATTTGGAGTTTAATCACGAACCACGCCGTGGCGGGGACGCTTGACGGGCGGGTTTCGCCGCCGGGCTGGTCACCTTCTTCTGCCAATTTGTATAAAGGTGCGCGCGACGCGCCAGCCGGCGACACGACAGGCGAGCCACGGGGATTGCTCAGATGAAGATATTCGTGACCGGAGCGTGCGGCTACAAGGGCAGCGTGCTCGTGCCGAAGCTCTTGAAGGCCGGCCATAAGGTCGTTGCATTCGACATCATGTGGTTCGGCAACTTTCTCGAGCCGCATCCGGATCTCACCGTCGTCCAGGGCGACGTCCGCAATCCCGACGCCATCGACCTGACCGGGGTCGACGCCATCATTCATCTCTCCAGCGTCGCCAATGATCCCTGCGGCGATCTCGACCCAAAGCTGACCTGGGAGATCTCCTGCCTCGCCACGATGCAGCTCGCCGATCGCGCCTATCGCCACGGCATCAAGCGCTTCATCTACGCCTCCTCCGGCAGCGTCTACGGCGTCAAGGAAGAGGAGCAGGTCACCGAGGATCTCGAGCTGCTGCCGATCTCCGAGTACAACAAGACCAAGATGTGCGGCGAGCGCATCGTGCTGTCCTACAAGGACGACATGGTGGTGCAGATCGTGCGCCCCGCGACCGTCTGCGGCTACTCTCCGCGCCAGCGGCTCGACGTCTCCGTCAACATGCTGACGATGCAGGCGCTGATGAACGGCCGCATCACCGTGTTCGGCGGCGACCAGACTCGCCCGAACATTCACATCGACGACATCACCGATCTGTATCTTTTCCTGCTCGATCATCCTGAGCACACCGGGATCTACAATGCCGGCTTCGAGAACATCTCGATCCTCGACATCGCCAGGCTCGTCACCAAGCACGTGCCGGCCGAGGTCATCGTGACGCCCTCGAACGACCCGCGCAGCTATCGCGTCAACTCCGATCGCCTGCTCGCGACCGGCTTCCGGCCGAAGAAGACGGTGGAGGACGCGATCAAGGAAATCATCGGCATGTACTCGCAAGGCCAGCTCAAGAACGACGACCGCTGGTATAATCTGAAATGGATGGAGAAGGAGGTCGTGAAATGAACGTCCTGGCCTTCAAGACCCCCGGCAGCCTGTTCGCCGACTACACCAGCCGCTTCAGCACCGTGCTGAAGGATTTCGACTGGAGCCCGGTCGAGAAGCTCGCCTATGATCTGCGTGATTGCTGGCAGACCGGCCGCCAGGTGTTCTTCTGCGGCAATGGCGGCAGCGGCGGCAACGCCAACCACCTCGCCAACGATTTCCTCTACGCGCTGTCGAAGACGCCCGGCTCGGGCCTGCGCGTGCACTCGCTGTCGTCGAACCCGTCCGTGATCACCTGCCTCGCCAACGACGAAGGCTATGATCAGGTGTTCTCGCTGCAACTCGCGGTGCTCGCGCGCAAGGGCGACGTGCTGATCACCTTCTCCGGCTCCGGCAACTCGCCGAACATCCTGAAGGCGCTCGAAGAAGGCAAGAAGATCGGCATGACCAGCTATGCCGTGCTGGGCTTCTCCGGCGGCAAGGCCAAGGCGCTCGCCGACGTGCCGATCCACTTCGCGGTCGACGACATGCAGATCGCCGAGGACGCGCAGATGGTGATCGGCCACATGATCATGCAGTGGCTGTACGCCCAGCGCGGCGACATCATCACGACGCGCGAGGTCTGACGGGCAAGGACGATGGCTGCGAACGAAAAGTACCTGATCCTCGGCTCGAACTCGTTTTCGGGCGCAACCTTCGTCGACTTCCTGGCTGCGGCCGGTCACGACGTGATCGCGACCAGCCGCTCGGACGAGCCGCATGACGCCTTCCTGCCGTACAAATGGCAGAAGCGTCCCGGCAAGGTCCGCTTCCAGCGCGTCGATCTCAATCACGATCTCGATGCGCTCAAGACGCTGCTGGCCTCGGAGCGGCCGACTCACGTCGTGAACTTCGCGGCGCAGAGCATGGTCGGCGAGAGCTGGCTGTATCCGGACCACTGGATGATGACCAACGTCGTCTCCGCCGTCCGCCTGCACGACATCCTGCGCAACTATGACGGCCTCGACCGCTACGTCCACGTCACGACGCCCGAGGTCTACGGCTCGACGGAGGGCTGGGTCCGTGAGGACGCGCCGTTCAACCCGTCGACGCCCTACGCGGTGTCGCGCGCGGCCGGCGACATGAGCCTGCGCACCTATTTCGCCAACTACCAGTTCCCCGTGGTCTTCACACGTGCGGCCAATGTGTACGGCCCGGGCCAGCAGCTCTATCGCATCGTGCCGCGCACCATCGTGGCGGCGATGACCGGGCAGAAGCTGCGGCTCGACGGCGGCGGCAAGTCGATCCGCGTCTTCATCCACATGACCGACGTGTCGGACGCGACCGTGAAGATCGGGCGCAGCGGCAAGCTCGGCGAGACCTATCACATCTCGGGCTATGAGCTGGTCTCGATCCGCACCCTGGTCGAGATGATCCTGGCCCGGCTCGGCAAGTCGTTCGAGGATTGCGTCGAGATCGGACCCGAGCGTCCCGGCAAGGATACCGCCTATACGCTCGACAGCTTCAAGCTGCGCACCGAGCTCGGCTGGCGCGACACCTTCTCGCTGGAACAGGGCATCGACGACGTCATCGCCTGGGCGCGACGTTTCGAGGATGTCATGGCCAAGCTGCCGACCAAGTACGAACATAAACCCTGATCGAGACCCCTGCGCTTCCCCGAGGAAGCGCGACTGGAGAGCACGATGAACGTTGCAGTCCGGAGCACCGCGGCCAAGCCTGACGCCGCCGCCCTGAAGGCGCAGGCCGCAAGGCTGCGCGGCAAGATCATCGAGATGTCGCACAAGGCCCAGGCCGCACACCTGGCCTCGTCGCTGTCCTGCGCCGATGCGATGACCGCGGCCTATTGGCATGTGCTCAATATCGACCCGAAAAACCCGACCGATCCGCTGCGCGACCGCTTCATCCTCTCCAAGGGCCACGCCGCCGCAGCGCTGTTCGCGACCTTGGCGATGAAGGGCTACTTCCCGATCGAGGAACTCGACACCTACTGCCAGGACGGCGGCCGTCTCGCCGAGCATCCGCCGGCGAACCTGCTGCCCGGCGTCGAGGCTGCGACCGGCTCGCTCGGCCACGGGCTGCCGCTCGGCTGCGGCATGGCACTGGCCGGGCGCATCAAGGGCGAGAACTACCGCGTCTACGCCCTGCTCTCGGACGGCGAGAACAACGAGGGCTCGGTTTGGGAGGCGGCGATGTTCGCCGCCGCCCAGAAGCTCGAAAACGTCTGCGTCGTCGTCGACTACAACAAGTGGCAGGCCACCGCGCGCTCCAACGAAACCCTGATGCTGGCACCGCTGCGCGACAAATGGGCCGCCTTCGGCTGGGACGCGCACGAGATCGATGGCCATGACGTCGGCGCGCTGGCGGAAGCCATGCAGAACATCCCGAACGGCTCGGGCAAGCCGGTGGCGCTGATCGCCCACACCGTAAAGGGCAAGGGCGTGTCGTTCATGGAAGACGACAACAACTGGCATTATCGCGCCCCCACCGCAGACGAAGTGACGAAGGCGTTCAAGGAGCTCGGCCTGTCATGAGAAACGCGTTCGCTGACGAACTGACCAAGCTCGGCAACGAGGATTCCCGCGTCGTCATGCTCTCGGGCGACATCGGCAACCGCCTGTTCGACAAGTTCAAGGACAAGCACCCCAGCCGCTTCTTCAACTGCGGCGTGGCGGAAGCCAACATGATGGGCGTCGCCGCCGGCATGGCCATGAACGGCCTGCGCCCGGTCGCCTATACGATCACGCCGTTCGTGACGACGCGCTGCCTGGAGCAGATCCGCACCGACGTCTGCTATCACGAGGTCCCCGTGACGATCGTCGCGGTCGGCGCCGGCCTCGCCTATTCCGGCCTCGGCCCGACCCACCACGCCTGCGAGGACATCTCGTTCCTGCGCTCGATCCCGAACATGGTCGTGATCTGCCCGGGCGATGCCTTCGAGGTGCGCGGTGCGCTGCGCGCGGCGATGCAGCAGGACCGGCCGGTCTACATCCGCATGGGCAAGAAGGGTGAGCCGGTGGTTCACAAGGGCCCCCTCGCGGATTTCAAGATCGGCAAGGCGATCACGATCGAGGAAGGCTCCGACGTCTGCCTGCTTTCGACCGGCAACATGTTGCCGGAAGTCATTGAAGCTGCACATAAGTTGAAGGAGAAGGGCATCTCCGCCGAGGTCGTCAGCTTCCACACCGTGAAGCCGCTGGATGAGGACAAGCTCAAGCAGGCCTTCAGCCGCTTCAAGCTGGTCGCGACCATCGAGGAGCATTCGCTGATCGGCGGCTTCGGCTCCGCCGTGTCCGAATGGCTTGCCGACACCGAGACGCAGGCGAAGAAGTTTCTGCGCTTCGGCACGCCGGATGCGTTCTTCAAGAAATCAGGCGAACAGGAATATGCCCGCGAGGTGCTGGGACTGACCGGCCACCAGATCGCGGACAAGATCATCCACGCGTTGAGCTGAGACATCACATGAAGACCCAAGCTGCCCTCCTGGTCCAGACCGGCCAGCCGCTCGTGCTGGCCGAGATCGAGACCCCCGCCCTCAAGCCGGGCCAGGTGCTGGTCGAGATCGCCTATTCCGGCGCCTGCGGCACCCAGGTCATGGAGTGGCGCGGCGACAAGGGCGAGGACAAATGGGTGCCGCATTGCCTCGGCCACGAGGGCACCGGCACGGTGATCGAGGCCGGCAGCGCCGTCACCAAGGTCAAGGTCGGCGACAAGGTCGTGCTGTCCTGGATCAAAGGCACGGGCATCGAGGCTGGCGGCGCCGTCTATGACTGGGATGGCAAGAAGGTCAACGCCGGCGGCGTCACCACCTTCCAGCGCCACGCTGTCGTCAGCGAGAACCGCCTGACCCTGCTGCCGCCGGACCTGCCGATGGATGTCGCGGTGCTGCTCGGCTGCGCTGCGCCGACCGGCATGGGCGCGGTCTACAACGTGCTCAAGGTGCAGCCCGGCGACGCAGTCGCCGTGTTCGGCACCGGTGGCATCGGCCTGAACGCGCTGATGGCCGCCGCGCTGGCCGGCGCGATGCCGGTGATCGGCATCGACCCGAACCCGACCCGCCGTGCGCTTGCCCAGATCTACGGCGCGACGCATGTGATCGACGCAAGCGGCGACGTGCTGGCCGAGATCAAGAAGATCGTGCCGCAGGGCGTTGATCTCGCGGTCGAATCCTCCGGCATTCCGGCCGTGATGGAGCAGGCGATCAATTCCACCCGTCAGCAGGGCGGCCGCGCGGTCGTGATCGGCAACGCCAAGCATGGCGCGGCGCTCACGCTGAATCCCGGCGTCTTCAATCAGGGCAAGAGCCTGCTCGGCACCTGGGGCGGCGACAGCGTTCCGGATCGCGACTACGGCCGCTACGGCCGGCTGCTGAGCTCCGGCCGCTTCCCGGTGCGGGATCTCTTGTCGAAGCCCTACAGCCTCGCCCAGGCCGACCAGGCGCTGCAGGATCTGGCCGCCGGCAAGGTCGGCCGTCCGCTGATCGACATGTCGCTGCGTTAAGTCCAGGCCATGCGGATCGGGATCGACTTCGACAACACGATCGCCTGCTATGACGGCGTGTTTCATGCGGCCGCGCTCGAGCGCGGCCTGATCCCGGCCGATCTCGGCCGCGACAAGAACAGCGTCCGCGACCATCTCAACGGCAGCGGGCGCAAGGACGACTTCACCGAGCTGCAGGGCTATGTCTACGGCGCCCGGATGGACCTGGTGTCGCCCTACCCTGGCTTCGCGGAGTTCGTCGCCGCGGCCCGCGGCGCCGGGCATGACCTGTTCATCGTCAGTCATAAGACCAGACACCCCATTCTCGGTCCGAAGCACGACATGCATGCCGCCGCGCGCGGCTTCCTGACCGACCGCGGGCTGATGGGATCGGCCGCCAGCCAGATCGCGCCGGACCGGGTGTTCTTCGAGCTGACCAAGGACGAGAAGGTCGCCCGTGCGCATGCGCTGGCCTGCGAGGTCTTTGTCGACGACCTGCCGGAGATCCTGGGCATGACCGGATTCCCGCAAGGGATGCGCAAGGTGCTGTTCGACCCGGAGAACCAGTTCGCGACCACGGCCGTCCCTTACGAGCGCCGCGCCTCGTGGGCCGAGATCGCGGCGGATGTCGTCCGTGACCGCGGCTGAGGCCAACGCCGACGCCGCCCTGCTGGCGCTCGCCCAGCGCCTCGCCGCGCAGGCCGGCAAGGCCAGCCCTACGGGACTGACGCGGCTGGCCGGCGGCCGCAACAACCAGGTCTTCCGTCTCGACACGGCCGACGGCCCGCTGGTCCTCAAGCGCTACTTCACCGACGCTCGCGACACCCGCGACCGGCTCGGCGCCGAATGGAGTTTTGTCAGCCATGCCTGGTCGCACGGGGTCCGTGTCGTGCCGGAGCCCCTGGCCTGCGACCGCGCCGAACAGGCTGGCCTGTACAGCTTCGTCGAGGGACGCAAGCTGACGGTCGCGGAGCTGGCGCCCGTTCATGTCGATGCCGCGATCGACTTCGTGCTCGCCGTGAATGCTCCGCCCCGCCCGGCGCTGGCGGCCGGATCCGAGGCCTGCTTCTCCCTCGCCGAGCACCTCGCCACCGTCGAGCGCCGGGTGGCGCGGCTGGCGACGCTCGATGGCGACGTGCCCCATGTGGCCGACGCCCGACAGTTCGTGACCGCACGGCTGCAGCCGGCCTGGGCAGAGGTGAAGGCGACCATTCTGCGCGGCGCCGCGGCCGAAGGGCTCGCCTTCGAGACCGCCATCCCCGCCGATCAGGTCTGCCTGTCGCCGTCCGATTTCGGCTTCCACAACGCACTGATCGACGACCAGGGCAAGCTCACCTTCCTCGACTTCGAATATGCCGGCCGCGACGATCCGGCCAAGCTCGTCTCCGACTTCTTCTGCCAGCCGGAGGTGCCGGTGCCGCTGGCGGTGCACGAGCATTTCATCGACCGGCTCACGGACGGCCTCGGACTGGACGCGGCCAGCGTCGCGCGCTGCCGGCTCTTGCTCGACGCCTACCAGGTCAAGTGGACCTGCATCATCCTGAACGACTTCCTGCCGCTCGGCGCCACCCGACGCGCCTTCGCCGACACAGGCGCCTGGGCGCAGCGTTGCGCCGCGCAGCTCGCCAAGGCCGACGCCAAGCTCGACCTCATCGGCGCCACATCCGACTAACCGACATCGTAACGCCCGGAGATCTTCATGGCCTATCGCGAGTTCGTCAGTCTCGTCCACAAATCGACCAAGCGCGACTATCTCGCGCGCGTTACCCAGCGCGACAAGGCCGATGTCGCGGAGATGGCGATCAAGTACGACTACGACTACTGGGACGGCAGCCGCGAGACCGGCTATGGCGGCTACAAATATGACGGCCGCTGGCGCAAGGTCGCCGATGCGATGATCGCGACCTACGGCATCAAGCCCGGCATGCGCGTGCTCGACGTCGGTTCCGGCAAGGGCTTCATCCTGCACGATTTCCGCGAAGCCATCCCGGATCTCGAGGTCGCCGGCATCGACGTCTCCTCCTACGGCATCGAGCACACGATGGAGAGCGTGAAGCCGTTCTGCCAGGTCGGCACCGCGGCCAAGCTGCCCTACCCCGACAAGCACTTCGATCTGGTCATCTCGATCAACACGCTGCACAACCTCTACAACTACGATCTCGATGCCGCCCTGCGCGAGATGGAGCGCGTCAGCCGCGGCGCCAAGTATCTCTGCGTCGAGGGCTACCGCAACGAGCGCGAGAAGGTGAACCTGATGTACTGGCAGCTCACCTGCCGCATCTTCCACACCCCCGAGGAATGGGCCTTCGAATTCAAGCGCTCCGGCTACACCGGCGACCACGAATTCATCTTCTTCGAATGAGTGTGAGCTGAGAGCGTCGACAGGCGCTCTCGCGACGCATTGGCATCCGAGCTATCAGTCGACGATCGCTCTCTCGAACGAGAGGGCGCGGGGAAGGCCGGGAGCCTGCCGCCCCCATGGCCCGCCTGCAGAAAGAAGTGCAGGCGGCAGGTACCACAGGTTCGGCTGGGACATCCCGGCCTTCCCCGCGCGACTGGTTTTAACGGTGTCCTTCGTGCTCTCCCTGGGGATCGGCGTTCTTGCCCCCATTTTGCGACAACGCGCCTTTGGCGCGTTGCGCAGACCTCAGCGTCGAGAGGCCAGGACCACACGACTTCGCCGTCCGCGCCGATTGCGCTCGTCTGGCGCAGCCGTCACGTCCATCGCAGCCCACCTCCACGTATCGTGACGACGCGTACGTCCCTCTGCATGAGGCGGGATGACGCGAGAGAACCATATTTTCCGATAAAACGAAAGAAGAATATTTTTCCCGGCAGGACTGGACAGGGGTGATGCACCTGAAGATGCGGACCAATTCGTCTTTGACGCGCACGCAGGACCGGTTCGACCATCAGCGGCGCCTCGCCGGCCGACACCCACGCAAAACGAGTGCAGAGCCCGCATGCCGCTTTTGCGATCTTTGCAAAATGTATCTATAAATTGGCGGCGGACATCGCGAACGGCGGGGAACGGGGCTGTCATGACGAAGTCATTGAAGGTGGCGATTGCCGAAGGCCTGCCCCCCCAGACGCTGTTCAAGCTGCGCTCGATCAAGCGCGCGCTGATGGGGCAGCCGCCCCCGGAACGGCCGCAGGCCGCTCCGGAGCCAGAGCCCCAGCCCGAGCCTCAACCGGCCCCCGCGCCGGTCGTCGAAGCGGTGTCGGAGCCGCGGACGCGGCAGACCGAAGCCCTGGAACGGCTCGACGCCCACAAGATCAGCGCACCGTACCTGTTCTTCGACATCGACGACGTCCTTATCCTCCCCGCCAAGGAGATCGCGCGCACGCTGACCTTGAGCGTGATGTACATCAACAGCGCCGACGTCAAAGGCGATATCGCCGAATTCGGCACCATGGGCGGTTTCACCGCACGCACCCTGGCGAACGCGATGGTGTTCGACCCGCGCTATCAGCCGAACCAGCCGCTGCGCAAACTGCGCCTGTTCGACAGCTTCGAGGGCCTGCCGGAAATCACGGCGCAGGTCGACCTCGAGTCGCAGCACGTGAAATCGGGCACCTGGTCGAAGGGCGGCTGCCGGATTCTCAGCGCCGCGGATCTGCGGACCATGGTCGAGGCCATCATCCCGCCCAGCCGGGTCGAGATCTATGAGGGCTGGTTCGCCGACACGGTGAAGCTGCTCCCGGACGACACGCGCTTTGCGCTGATCCATTTCGACGGCGACCTGTATTCGTCAACCATGGACGCGCTGGTGCCGTGCTTCGAACGCGGCTTCATCTCGAAGGGCGCCGTGCTCTGCTTCGACGACTGGAACTGCAACGAGGCCGACCCCGAGGCCGGCGAGCGCAAGGCCTGGGCCGACCTCGTCAGCCGCTTCAACATCGTCGCCAGCCATTCCGGCGACTACTCGATCCAGGGTACCAAGTTCATCATTCATTCCTATCTCGGAATGAAGCCGAGGGCTTGAGCAGCATGCGCTTCGCTTTCATTGCGTCGCGGCCCCATGCGGTCAGAGGGTGAGTGCATGAGTTGTCCCTACACCACGCTGCCCGCGAGCAGCTTCTGGCGGCAGGCCGTTGCCGAGCGCAGCCCATCCGATCTCGATCCTCATCTGACCGCGCGGCTCCGCTTCGGTCCAGATCAGCGCGTCGCCTCGGCCGGCAGTTGCTTCGCGCAGCACATCTCGCGCGCCCTGAAGGAGCGGGGCTACAATTACCATGTCACCGAGCCCGCACCGCCGCATCTGACGCCCGAGCAGGAGGAGCGCTTCGGCTATGGCGTGTTCTCCGCGCGCTACGGCAACGTCTACAGCACCTTGCAGCTTCTGCAGTTGCTGCAACGCGCCTTCGGAGCTTTCCGGCCAGCCGATCAGTTCTGGACAAACAGCGACGGCTGGGTGTTCGATCTGCTGCGCCCCCGCATCACGCCGCGCGGCTACGTCTCGATGGTCGAGGCCGAAGTCGATCTGAAGCAGCATTTGCAGGCGGTGCGGCGGCTCTTCGAAACCACCGACATCTTCATCTTCACGCTCGGTCTGACCGAGAGCTGGGTGTCCAAGCTCGACGGCACGGTGTATCCGACCTGTCCGGGGTGCGGCAGCGCCGGCGACTTCGACGATGCCAAATACGCGTTCCACAATCTCTCGGTCATGGAGACCACCGGCTATCTTGCCGAGGCGATCAACCTGATGTCGGCAGCCAATCCGCGCCTGCAGATCATCCTGACGGTCTCGCCGGTCCCGCTTGCGGCCACCATGGAGCCGCGCCACGTGCTGCAGGCCACGGCCTATTCCAAGAGCGTGCTGCGCGTCGCCGCGGAGGAGATGGTCCGGCGCTACGACAACGTGCATTACTTCGCATCCTACGAGATCATCACCAATGCGAAGAACGCGGGAGCGTATTTCGCCGACGATGCGCGCTCGGTCACGTCCGAGGGCGTCGCGCGCGCGATGAAGCTGTTCTTCGCGCAGTTCACCGGCGAGGACGCTGGCGCAGAGGTGCGATCCGCACGTGATGACGAACGAACGCAACCGGCGGCTCCTCCGACCGCGCCGCAGATCATCTGCGACGAGGACGAGTTCTACCGCGCACTGGCCGCGAGCCGTAACAACTGAGGACGAGCGGCGGCTGCGGCCGAGCCTGTGATGTGAGGGGACGTATCAGCGTGGACACCGAGCTCGAAGCGGTTCTGCCGGTCTATATCGTCGGCGACAGCCATTCCCTGCCGTATCGGAACATGGTGTTCCGCGAGCGCTGGACCGGCGCCTGGGTGATGGCCCGCACCAAGTACATCCCCGGCGCCACGGCGCGGGAGTTCTACGATCCCGCCACCGGCGAGTTTCATCCCGACTTCATCGCCTTCCTCGAATATGAAGGCCTGGTCCGGAACGGACGCGCGACGCATCTGTCGATGGACGAGGCCGATTTCGCCATTGCCAAAGCGGTCGGCCAGGCCGTGCGACCGCCGCTGATCATGATCACCGTCGGCGAGATCGACGTTCGCGGTCCGCTCCTGCAACTCCTCAAGGACACCCACGACTTCGTTCCGCCGTTCGCCACGACGCTGCCTCTGCTCGACAAGCCGCTGGTGCCGTGGGATCTCATCGACGAGGCGATCGAGGCCCGGCTCGGGCCGTTCGTCGCCGGGCTCGATCAGCTGGTCAAAGCCGGCTTCAAGCGCGTCTACGTGCAGAGCGTGGTTCCTCCGACCCGGCAGGAAGCGCGCATCCGCGAACTGCAGAACTACGACTGCCCGGTGTCGGTGCGCACCAAGCTGGTCCAGGCGTTCAACTGGAAGCTGGCGCAGAAGGTGCGTTCGGTGAACCTGTTCATGATCGACCGCTGGTCAGACCTGACGGACGGCGATCTGTTGCGTCCGGAGTTCGATTTCGACGGGGTGCATCTGCCGCCGAAGGGCGCCCGTCTCCTGCTCGAGGCGCTGATCGATCACGCGATCGACAGCCGCGGCCTCGTCGCCAATCATCCGCGATACGAACTGTATTATCGAATGGCGTGCGGCCTGGACCCGTTCCAGCCGACCAAGCCGAACGCAGCATGAGGACAGCATGGCCTTGGGATCGATGATCAGCACCGCCAAGCAGCGACTCAAGGGCGGCGTCAACCAGGCGCTCGGCGCTCTCGGCTACCGCCTGGTGCGGGCCGACACGCTCGACCGCCTGAATGGACATCTCAGTCCTGACGCAGCCCCCGCAGACAAGAACGGCACGGCGCAGCCGCGCCGGCTGACGCTGCTCCCGGCCGCGAACAGCGCCCCGCCGCTGTGCACGGCCCATGCGCCGAAGTTCGATCCGCACAAGACGCCGAGCCAGCTCGCCGACAAGATCGTCGCGTTCCAGCAGAACGGCGTCACGGTGATCAGCACGAATCCGGAAAAGGCGACCATGTTCCGGGAAACCGAGAGCTTCGATCGCGACGTCAGCAATCGCCACTCGGCGTGGGACTGGGCCGGCAACAGCGTCGCCTCCTACACGCAGGATCTGCAGACCGGGATGCCGTCGGCCGCCCTCGTCGACTATCTGCACGCGCTGTTCAGCGGCGGCGATTTCGATTCCTTCTTCCGCGGTGTGCTCGGCTGCCCGGCCAAGGTCGCCAATGTCCGGCTGGTGCGCTCGAAGCCGCATGTGACCGAGGGCGTCGGCCCCCAGGAATGGCACAGCGACCACTGTCCCGCCGGCGTCATTCGCGGCGTGCTCTATCTCTGCGATGTCGACGAGCAGACCGGTCCGTTCCAGTATCGCGACGCCAATTACCGGGAGCACACGGTTCTGGGCAAGACCGGTGATCTGCTGGTGTTCGACGCAACCCGCCTCATGCATCGCGGCAGCCCGCCGTCGCACAAGACACGCTCCGCGATCGATCTGGTATTCATGCCGCGCATGCCCGACGAGGAGATGACGATCATGGTCGCCGGCATGAACCACTGGCCGGCGGACCCGTTCTTCGTCAAGCTGCCGAAGGAGCGGACCGCAGACGTCCACGACGCGCTGGCCGACGGACGCCGGGCTGCCAGCCTCTATTGACGCATGGCCGCCCGCTTGCACCAGGAATGGAGGACGGCTAAGCCAGGAGGCAGCAGGTGGGCTTGCGCGCGACGGCGCGCTCACCGCCGATGCCGACCTCTGGGTGGCCATGAGCGGGATCGCTCGGAGATTTCGGATGTTCATCCCGTTGCGGCCGGTGCATGCGGAGCCGGCACCGCCACCGAGCGCGGAATCCCGTCTCGGCGTAACGCCGCCTGTTGGGCGTCGCCAGGCGAACACCCCTGTTCGGCGCAGCATCATGTCTGCGCCATCCCTCAAGGTCGTTTTGCGGTCATCGAACAGCGCCGCGTTGGAGATTTGAATGCTGCAACCGTTGAAGAATGCGCTCGCCACCTCGCTGCCGCCGGACGTGCTGTATTGGATGCGCTCGGTGAAACGGGCGATCCTGTTCCAGCCGCCGCTGCCCTGGCCCTATGGAAACGGCAGCAGCAGCGCCAACGTACAGGACAGGCCTCCGGCCGTCGCAATCGCAGCCCCGTCCGCCGACACGGTCGACGACGGACGCATCATCCAGGACATCGCACTGGAGAAATACAGCGCGCGGCAGCTTCCCTCGCCCGGCGCGTATTACAGCTATGCCGACGTGCTGATCCTGCCGGCACAGGAGATCGCCAAGACGCTCACGCTGTGCGTCCAGTACATCAACAGCGCCCACGTGAACGGCGACATCGCCGAGTTCGGCACGATGGGCGGCTTCAGCGCCCGCGCAATCGCCACGTCGATGGTGTTCGACCTGCAGCGCCAGCCGCTCGGCAAGAGCGCGTCCGGGGAAAACCCGTTCCGTATTCTACGCCTGTTCGACAGCTTCGAGGGCCTTCCCGAGATCACCTCGCCGGTCGACCAAGCCGCGCCGCACGTCATCTCCGGCGCGTGGGCCAAGGGCGGCTGCAAGGTGCTGGCCGCGCCGCAGTTGAGCGCGCTGATCGGCAAGATCATTCCGCCGCACCGCTTTCAACTCTACGAAGGCTGGTTCGCCGACACCGTGAAGACGCTGCCGCCCGAGACGCGGTTTGCGATGATCCATTTCGACGGCGACCTCTACCAGTCGACCATGGATGCGCTCGTCCCGCTGTTCGAGCGCGGCATGATCTCGACCGGCGCCGTCATCTGCTTCGACGACTGGAACGCCAATCGTGCCATTCCGACCACGGGCGAACGGCAGGCCTGGAAGGAGCTGGTCGAGATGTTCGCGATCGAGGCCTCCAACGGCGGCGACTATTCGGTCGGCGGCACTCGCTTCATCATCCACTCCTATCGCGGCATCCCGGCCGATCCGACCTGACGCTGCTCACGGCGGCGGCCGCTGGGCCGGGCCGAGCAGGCTGTCGATGGTGTGGCGCGCCAGGAAGATGGCCCCGGGCACCGTGAGGTGCCCGGGATCGAATGCCGTCAATTGCGAGCCGCCCGGGCCGATCCGGCTGAGACAGCCTTCGTCGTTGCAGAACACGTCGCGCACGGAGATGTAATCGATGCCGAGCTGACGGGTCAGCTCGCGAAACAGCGCGTCGCGGCCCCGCGTCCATTCGTCGTTGGAGCGGAACAGGGTCCGCTCCGGCAACACGGTTCCGGTCTGCCGGTAGTAGTCGAGCACGTTGTGCGACAGGCCGACGCCCTGCCAGCTCGGCGGCGGTCCCATCAGCACGATCTTCGCGATCCCGTTGGCCTTGAGCAGCGCGACCGTGCGCGGCAGATCCTCGCGCAGCACGGCTTCGGCATGGCCCCAGGTGGCGTCGAGGATGACGACGTCCGGCCGGAGACGGCCGATCCGCAACACGACGTCGTCGTTGATGCTCTTGCAGAACGGGCGGGCCTCCAAGGTGTAGCCGATCAGCGGCGGGCAGGCGGAGGCCGTATATTGCGCGACGTCATAGCCGCGCTCCGTCGACAGATGCAGCAGCCCTGGATAGAGCGCCGCGCCGTAGGAATCGCCCCAGATCAGCAGCAGCGGCCGGCGCCCCTGCCCGGCGCAGTCGGCGCCGAACGCGGAGGCTGGTTGCAGCAGCAGCAGGCAGCGGCCGCGGCGCCAGTGCGAGGAGGTCTCGGAGCCCGAGAGCATGAAGCCCCTGATCTCCGGCGCGAATCGGACCGGCAGGCCGCGCGTGCTCGTCGCCGCGACGCCGATCGGGATCATCGCCGCCATCGCGGCCAGCAAAGACCCCGCCCGCCACGCGACGGGCGCGGCTCCGAACCTGATCGGCAGCTCGATGAAGCGATAGGTGAGGAAGGCCAGCACGGCGCTCAGCCCGAGCACCGCGAGCAGGATCCACGCCGGAGCCGCGCCGCCGAACTGCAGCTTGGTGAAGGCGATCAGCGGAAAGTGCCAGAGATAGAGCGGGTAGCTGATCAGGCCGACGAACACCAGCGCGGGCCACGCCAACACCCGCTGAACCAGCGTACCGCCGGCCGCAATCAGGGCCATGGTCGCCAGCACGGGCACCGTGGTGCGAATGCCGGGCCAAGGCGAGGCGGCGCTGAACGCGAAGAAGGCGACGGCGATGCCCGCCACGCCAACAGCCGCGAGCGTATTGCTGGTGGCCGCACCGATCGGGCGATCGGCGCGCCGGCGCAGCCACACCGCCAGGAGCGAGCCGGCCAGCAGCTCCCAGCCCCGCGTGGTCGGGGAATAGAACGCCCACGCCGCCTCTCTTTCGGGAGTCGACAGGCAGACCACCAGGGAGCCGCACGCGAGCGCGGCCACGATCGCCGCCTTCCGTGACGGCCATCGGGCGATCAGCACGAACATCGCGGGCCAGACGATGTAGTACTGCTCCTCGATGCCGAGCGACCACAGATGCAGCAGCGGGAGACGCTCCGCGCCCGGATCGAAATAGCCCA
Organism: Bradyrhizobium sp. HKCCYLRH1034; assembly: GCF_051168375.1. NCBI lineage: Bacteria > Pseudomonadati > Pseudomonadota > Alphaproteobacteria > Hyphomicrobiales > Nitrobacteraceae > Bradyrhizobium > Bradyrhizobium sp. HKCCYLRH1034. The sequence continues at coordinate 144,285 of NZ_JBNPUW010000008.1, forward strand.
CGATCTGCTCGTGCAGCATGAAATTCTCGATGAAGGCGGCGGCGCCCTTGATGTTGGACCCGAGCGCTTCCATCTCGGCGACCGGGAATACGAACCAGGCGATCACGAACGTCGCCAGCACCACGGTGATGAGAGCCGGGAAGATCCGGAGGATGCGACGGGCGTAGAAGGTCGCGAAACTGAAGCTGTTGTCCTCGCACTGCCGATCGATGATGCCCGTGATCAGATAGCCGGAGATCACGAAGAACACGTCGACGCCGGCAAAACCGCCGGGCAGCAGCCGCGGGAAGGTATGAAAGACGAGCACGGCGACGACGGCGATCGCGCGCAGGCCGTCGATGTCGGGACGATAGAGCAGCGCGTGCGCCCGGCTGATCGGCCGCGCATGGCGATCCGCTGCGGCCGCATGATCAAGGCTTTCGGTGATCGCCATTCTCACGCATTCCCTGAAACGCTCGCGTCTTTTCCAGAGCGCCGACGAGGTCGCGGGTGAAATCAGCCGCGCCCCTGGCGTCGAGATGGCCGCCGCCATCCCAGCTCGAATAGTCGGTCCGCGCCGGCAGCGCCGTCTCGACGCCGATCGCAGCCGCGATCTCGCGAACCTGGGTCAGGCAGCCGTGAAAATTGGGAACGAGGGTCAGGACCACGGGCGCGCCCAGCGATTGCACGAGGTCGCGCGCATTGGCGATCACGTCGGGCGTGGTGTGACAATCGGGATCGCGCGTCATCTTCACGCCCGGATTGCCGTCGGCGAGAAAGCGCGGAAACGTGCTCATGTCGGCCGCGCCGGTGCGATCATCGCGGTCGAAGCGCGGCAGCGGTCCGGATCGCGGGCCGGTGAGCGCCTGGCGCCATGGCCGCGTCACGTCCTCGAAGCGCCAGCGCAGATTGCGCCGGATGATCTCGTAGGTCGCGCCGTAGCGACTGAGCTTCGTGCTCGGGATCGGACGGACGTCGGCGCCGAACGCGCGGGTCAGGTTGCGGTGGAAGAAGTTGCCGCCGCCGCCGCCATCGTCGGCGTTCAAGATCCACAGGCGCGGATGGAGGTGATACTTCAGCGCGATCTGCCGCGCGAACTCGCCGCTGGCAACGCCGACGAACGCCATGTTGTAGAACTTCAGGCCGTAGGGCTGCTCGAGGCGCTCGCGCATGACGGTCTCGTCGAGCGCAAACGACACCAGGGATGAGCCGAGGATGATGACGTCGGCCTGGCGGGCGTTGTCGATCGACCGGCCGATGCCATGGTAGAACAGATCCTGGTCCTGGATCTCGGTGACGCTGTCGCCGCCGAAATTGCGGTACCATGACCGATCGCCGGCCCTGCTGATCGCGCTGAAATGGTCGCCGCCCTGCGCTGCCAGCCACAGGCTGACACCGCCCAGCATCGCCGCCACCAGTCCAAGCACGCTGGCGAGATAGCGGCCTCCCGCGCGGCCGAGGTCGTCGTTCCCGGCCTCGTATCCGGCGCGACCGCTCTGCTCTGTCCGACGATCCATGGTGGCCCCGGGGCGGACGACGCGGCTATTTATCGAAGCCAGGCAACGCCTCCAGCGCCTGTCTGGCAATGAAGAGGGAGCCGGGGTTAGTCAAATGGCCGCTGTCATACGCGGTCAGGTCCGATCCGTCCGCGCCGATCCGCGCCAGACAGCCGTCATCGTTGCACATCATGCGGCGCGCCGAGATGTACTGGATGCCCACGCGCTGCGCCTGCGCCTCGAGGAACTCGTCCAGCGCCCGCGTCCAATTGTCGTTGGAGCGGAATTTGGTGCGCGCCGGCAGCAGCGAATGCGTCCGGAAATAATAGTCGAGAATGTTCGCCGGCAGGCTTTCGCCAAGCCAGGTCGCCGGCGGCCCGAGCAGGACGATCTTCGGGACGTTGAGCTCCTTCAATGCCGTGACCGTTCTGTCCAGCCCGTTGCGCAGGTCGTCCGGACCATAGCTCCAGGTCGAATAGAACACGACCAGATCCGGCTTCAGCTCGGCGACCTTCTGGATGACGAAGTCGTTCGCGCCCTTGCAGAACCGCCGTTCCGGATGGACGAAACCGAGCAGCGGCGGGCAGGCGGAGGCTGTGTATTCCGCGACCTCGAATCCTCGCTCGGCACCGAAATGAGCGAGTCCCGGATAGAGCGAGGCGGCATAGGAGTCGCCCCAGACCAAAATGAGCGGATGGCGGCCGGTGCCGGCGCATTCCGGTGAGAATTCGGACGCGCTCTGATCCGGCTTCAGCAGGCATTTGTCGGCCCGCCAGAAGCGGGCCGTCTCGCTGCCGTCCAGCATGAAGCCGCGAAGCTCGGCGGGAATGCGCGCCGGCAGGCCATTGGTGCGGTCGGCGACCACGCCGACGATGCCCAGCGCGACCATGCCGCCGACGAGTCCGCCGACCTTGAGCGGCACTAGGCGCCGGCCGAAGCGGATCGGCCGCTCGATGAAGCGGTAGGTGGCCCAGGCAAGCACCAGGCTGGCCACGATGATCGCACCCATGACCCACGCCGGCACGGGATCGATGAACTGGATGCGCGCATAGGCCATCAGCGGGTAGTGCCAGAGATAGAGCGGATAGCTGATCAGGCCGACAAAGATCGCCGGCGTCGCGGACAGCACATAACGATGCACCAGCGTGCCGCTGGTCGCGATCAGGGCGGCTGCGCCCAGCACGGGCAGCAACGTGTGAACGCCTGGATGCGGGGTGAGCCGACCGTAGCGCCAGAACGCGACCACGATCGCGAGCATCGCGGCCAGCGCGATGAGCTCGCGGACGAGCGGGACGTCGATCAGCGGCCGCGGGCCGGCCTCCGCGCTGCGCCCGTTGACCCAGAGCGCCAGTCCCGAGCCGACCAGCAATTCCCAAGCCCGCGTCACCGGCAGATAGAACGCATACTCTGGCGCGCGCGGCTGCACGATCAGGCACGCGACGAACGACGCCGCCGCCAGCGCGACCGTGATCGCCAGGCTCCTGCGCCGCCATGAGCCGATCAGCATCAGCAGCAGCGGCCAGACGATGTAGTATTGCTCCTCGATCGCCAGCGACCACAGATGCAGCAGCGGCTTCTTCTCGGCGGCGAGGTCGAAATAGCCGACCTGCCCGAGCAGGATGAAGTTCTGGATGAAGACGGCGCCGCCGGCAATGTTGGTGCCGAGCGACTTCAGCTCGCGCGGCGGCAGGAAGAACCAGGCGATCAGGAAGGTGACCAGCACCACCGTGATCAGCGCCGGAAAGATGCGGCGGATCCGGCGGGCATAGAAATCGGCGATGCTGAACGTCTTCGACAGCATCTGCTTGTGGATGATCCCGGTGATCAGATAACCGGAAATGACGAAGAAGATGTCGACGCCGTAGAAGCCGCCGGGGACGGCCGCGGGAAACGCGTGGTAGAGAAGGACCGGCAGCACGGCGACGGCACGCAGGCCGTCGATGTCGGCGCGATAGCCGAGCGGGGTGGCGCGGGCTTCTTCCAGGGTCATGTTCGGTTGGGCGAAGTTCATCGGACCGTTTCGTTTCAGGAGCGATCGAGCAGAGACGCCGCATATTTGTCCAGGAAATAGCGGGACGGCCGTGAATTGCCGAAGAATCCCTGGATGTTCACACATTTTTCCCAGACATCGTCGACCGGCGGAATGACGGGCGGCGCCCCGGACGACAGATCCAGCACCTCCCGGGTGGTCTCCAGGATCTCGTCGGCGGAGCTCTCGCCGACCGTGAGGCCGGCAGCCTTGACCGTCTCATAGGTCGGGAACGTCCAGCGCCATGTCTCGGAGGTGACGTCGCTCAACGACAGCATGCGCCCCTCGCGCGTATGCACGGGCTTGAGCGAGAAGCGCGTATCCTTCGACCACAGCAAGCCGACGGAGCTCAAGGCGTTCACCATGGCGGTCGGAATGCCGAAGCTGGTCGCGACATAGGCGAAGCCCGAGGTCGTGCCGATGAACATGCGGGCACGGCGCATCAGGTGAATGTCCATCTCCGCCACCTGATCCTCGCTTCGCGCGTAGTCGACCACGCGCGGCATGTCCGGCAGCGGCGGCGCCTTGCGTCCGCCCATGCGGATCACCCAACCGCCCTGCTGGGTGATGTAGCGGACGGTCTCGAGATAGTTGCCGATGGTGGCACTGCGGATCGACTCGCCCGTTCCGAGGGTCTCGCCGCGCGCCTCGGCGTCGCGCATATGCAGGCACACGAACCAATCACCGGGCGTGAGCCCCCATTTCCGACGCAGCGACTGGTACAGCACCTCGGTCCTGTCGTCCGCCTGCATGCGCGCGTCATAGATGTCGCGCAACGGGAAACCCTTGCCCTCGCGCTCCCACTGCTGGAGTGCCATCGCGCCTGCATCGTTCCAGTACATCGTCCGGCCATCCTCGAACTGGAAGGCCTGATGCGAGTCACCGAGGAAAGGCGTCAGGCTGGCGAGCTCGTACCAGACACCGGGGGAAACGTTCTCACCCAGGGTGAGCGTCGGACAAATCTCGGAAAACAGCGACAGGAAAGGCTTGTTGGCGATCCGATCCTTGTAGGCGAGCAGGACCGGCTGTCCCTTCCACCACCCCATGCTCCGCATCATCAGGTGCACGTTCAGATGACCATTGTGACCGATCAGCGCGCTCCAATCGGGTGAGAGCAATCTGACATCGCCGAGCTCGACACCGACCCCGTCGAGCACGCGCTTCAGCTCGGCGGACGGCTTCGGAAGCTGACGGCGAAGGCGACGCTGCGTATCCAGACCGCGGCTGTACACGAGAGGAACCTTGTCCCCTTCCCCGTTGTGGTAAGTCCTCAGCAGGAGTTCGCGATAAGCATAGAACAGGTAGATGTCGAGACAGACCATGCGGTCGGGCAGATATCTGGGAAGGCTTTCCCAGTACTGCCCGGACTCGTCCAGCTTTCGAAGGACGCCCGTCGAATCGACGAGACCGAGTTCCTGCATCAGGCGAACGATCACCTCGCGGTCGCGGAAGAAATAAGGAATGAATTGCTCGACCGGGACGTCCCTCGGAACGTGATCGAACTCGACACGCCCGCGAAAAGCCCGTTCCTCATATTGAAAGTTGCGATGCTCCAACATCAGCCGGACGAAGGTCCGCATCGCCGGCGACCGCTCGGCAACCTGCTGCCAGTCGAGAAAATGAATCTGCGTCAGCAGATCCATCGAGTAGCCGTCACCGACGACGCCCGTTCCGTGCAAGGCGAGCTCGGCGATCGGGCGCTCCCCGTCCCACCTCAACCGGCGGAACAGCGGCAGCGCTTCTTTCCGGTACCCCGCGAGTAGAAGATAGAATGCCACCTCGTTCGGGTAGCGCTCCCAAACAGAGCTGTTGAATATCCAGGGCAAGTGCCGGCCCAGGAAGGGACCGCAGAAAAAGACGAAGTGGCGGTCCAGGCCCGGATGCTGGAAGAAGTGGCGGAATTGTACCGTCAGCCAAAATCTCGCCCTGAACGGCAACACCGTGAATGCCAGATTGCGCAGAAAATGCCGACCCGGAAGCCGCGCGAGAAGGCGCAATAGAGGATAATATCGGCCGAATGTACGTTCCGCGCGAGTCAGGTCGCGGACCGGAGCGCTGCCGACAGGCCGGCCCTCGGTCGAAATGGTGTCGAGCGGCAAACCGCACCTCCGGCGCAACCTCGGAAACAGCAGGCAACGATTACTGTGAAGGCCCGACCCGATCAACCCGAATCGGGCGAAAGAAGCCGCCACCTCCGGTCGGAAAGCCGCCGTCCTCGCGTGTCGCTGGCGGTGGTCCGCTCAAGTCCCTCTCTCCTGACGGGCGGCGAGCGCCTGGACTGGCGGCCAACCCACGCGCGCTCTATGCTCGTGCCACGCTTGGGCGCGATCCCTGTCCAGTCCGGAAAGCTGGCAGGCCTGTTTCAATGCCGGGCGGTTGTGCTGCCGAAGCAGTGCGCCGGTGAAACCTTCGCTTTCGTCATGGGGCCTTGGAAATGTTCGTCGAGTCCGTCCACTCAAATCCAGCCGGGCATCCCGCGCCACGCCAACGCAGTCGGGTCCAGGCGTTGAAGTCGAACCTCGCCGGCCGTGCCGCGAGGGCGATCGGCTGGTTTCTGAATGCAGCCGGGCAGGAACGGGCGGAATCGTTGAAGGACCTGATCTTCGCCCTGTTGACCTTCAGACAGGCCTTCATGGTGGCGCTCGTCTTCCACCGCTATGCACACCGGAACGAGTTTGACCGGCAATTCCGCTATTTCTGCGGTCCCGACATCGAAAAAGAGATGCAATGGGTGCTCACCCGCGGCCACTCGGGTCAGTACTGCAACGAGCTGATCCTCTTCCTTCTCATGTGCGAGAAGGAGAAGCGCGTTCTGGAGCTGTTTCCCAGAATCGACTGGGACCGGGTCGATGACGAGTTCATGGAGGCGATCGGCAAGCTGACGAAAAAGCTGACATCCGGCTACTTCATGGAGCTGCTGGCGCAGGCCCACACCATCAATTGGACCGCGCTTCGTCCGCAGGACCTGCGCCGGTTTGCCGAGCTGATCAAGATCATGCTGGAGCACCGGAATTTTCGTTTCGAGCAGACGTCCTTCGAAGGACGGCAATACGATGCGCGCCGAGACGGCGACCCCGAGCCGTTCGAAGCCCCGCTCGACCGCTACGTTCCCGACTTCTTCTGCGACAAGGAGCTGATCGAGACCCTCGTCACTCAGCTCGGTCTCCCCCGGCACGACGATATCCTCGCCGCACGCGAGGACCGCGGCCAATACTGGGAGCGCTTTCCCGCCGATCATCCGCAGCGCAAGGTGTTGTCGGAGATCAACCTGTTCTACGCCTATCGCCACCTGCTGCTGACGACATATCACAGCGGCGAGGGCTTCCATGTCCCGCAGGTCTACACCAAGCTGACGGAGACACAGAAGCGGTTGCGCCGTCATCTTCCCGCGCCCAGCCCCGAGCTCAAGGCCCTTCTCAAGAAGCTCGACACCGATCTGTCGGACGTCAGGCTGCTCTCGCCGGACTGGAGCGCGCTGATCGGCCATAACGGCCATCTCAACGTTCATCTGATGATGCGCGAGATGGGGTGGTGGCAGGGCCAGCCGCTGCTCCTGGCCTACAAGGACCGGATCGCCAACAAGCCGTTCCTGTCGCTGTTCTCGGAGATCTGTCCGACGCTCACCCTGGGCGAGAACGTCACCGCCGGAGTCTGGCACGAACTCGCCAGCCTCACCCCGTTCATCGGCGACTCCCACCAGGCATTCCGCTTCGAGGACGGACGCGCGGTGTACTGGAACGATGCGGGCTCACTCGCGCTCAAGCAATGGGAAAGCCGGCAGCGAAGCTTTCCGCTGCGCGACATCTACGACCGCCGCCTGCTTTCCGACAACCGCGTCGAGCAGACGTACCAGGACTACCGGCGCAAGTGGGGCATGGCGGACGGCGACTGGTTCGTCTGCCTGCACGTGCGGGATGCCCAGACCCGGAATGATACCGAAGGCGTCGGCGAATCCATCCGCAACGCGTCGCTCGCGAGCTATCTCGATGCCGTCCGCCACATCACCGAATGCGGCGGATGGGTTGTCCGGATGGGCGGTCGCAAGGTGCCGCCGTTCCCGCAAATGGAACGCGTGGTGGACTACGCCCGCAGCGACGACGCGTTTCCGGAGATGGACATTCACTTGATGCGCCGTGCCCGCATGTTCATCGGCACGACCTCCGGCTTCGCCTATGTGGCAAGCAGCTTCGGCATCCCGACTGCGATGGTCAATGCATTGAGCTCGATCGGCCTGCTGTGGTCGACGGACACCCGCTTCGCGCTCAAGCCCGTGCACAGGGCGGATGGCCAGATGCTTTCGCTGAGCGAATGGACCTCGGAAGAGTATCGCTGGGCTTACCCTACCCATGAATCCATGGCGCGTGCCAAACTCGTCGTGAGCGAGAGCAGCTCGGACGAAATCCTGGAAGCCGTGCGCGAGGTGCTCGAAATCTCCGATCCCCGGCGGAAAGGACCCGCCCCCGGCGTGGACGGCAAATGGGAGCGTCACGTCCAGGTGCCGGGCTTCTTCGGCAGTTCGCGGCCGAGTAGGTACTTCCTCGAGAAATACGCTCAAGACCTGCTGAGAGAACCGTGAGGACAGCGCGATGCATCAAGCGATGCCGCCCGGACCTGGCGCGCACCTGAGGACGTCGGCCGCGAACAGTAGGGCCATGCTGTCGGACTAACGTTGTCGCGCCCTGGCGACCTCGGGAAGGCTCCTCGGCGGGGCCGCTCCAGGCACCAAGAATGCGCTTTCGTACTTCGCGAGATAGTGGGCACTGATCGTGCCGCCGCCGTAATAGTGAGGCGGCACAAGCTGCTCCCTCCAGAGCGACAAGAGTTGCTGCGAGGCGGTGTCGGCCGCATGTCCGCAAGCGAGATCGACGACCTCCTCGACGACCGCGAGGATTTCGTCTGACGTGTTGTTCAACGGCTGCGCTCCGTTGCGGCTGAGAACGCAGGCGTCGAACAGGCGCCAGCGCCAGGGGGACGAGGTGAGCTGCGTCTGGGTCAGCATCCTTCCGTCGGCGAGACGCACCGGCTTCAGCGCAAACCGAACAGCGCTGTTCCACAATTGCGGATCCGTGGTGATGCAATTCACGAGGGCACTTGGAATGCCGAAGCTGATCGCGACATTCGTCAACCCTGAAGTCGTGCCAATGAAGGCCTTGGCATTCCGGATGAGGCAGATGTCCATCAGTTCGGATCTGAACTTGCTCTGCGCATAATCGATTGCACGGTCGAGCGGCGGAAGTCCGGGTGAATTTGGGCCACCGAGCTTGATCACCCAGCCGCCCCTGCGGGTGATCGCGTGGATGGCATCGAGGTAGGTCTCGATCGGCGCATTGCGGTGGGTCTGGCCGGTCCCGTCGACCTCGGAATAGTGGGAACCGTCACGGGTGTGCAGGCACACGTACCAGTCGTCCGGCTTCATGCCCCAGGATTCGCGCATCCGCCGATAATCGTCCTGCACCTTCGGCGCCGCTTCGTAGATCCGGTCATACTGGTCGCGCAAGGGATGCCCGCGGCCATCCCGCTCCCACTGCAGCATGGCAAGCGCCCCGGCTTCCTGCCACGGCACGACGTCGCCGTTCGGCAGCCGGAACACATTGAAGTTCATGCCGTACCAGCGCTGCAGCGACAGCAGCTCTTCGCCGAGCGCGTGAGAGACGGTTTCCCCGATCACGACGACATCGGCGAACCTTTCGAACAGCCGAAGAAACGCCCTGTTGGCCACGCAGTTCGGACGGACGACGATCAGCGGTCTTCCCGACCACCACCCCAGGTCGCGCATTCGGAACAGGATGTCCAGCATGCCGAGGTGACCGATCTGGGTCGTCCATTCCTCGGGAAGGACCCGCAATTGCTCCAATGGAATTCCCAACCTGCGCAACAGGTGGCTGGCCTCCGCTGATATGGCTGGCGCCGCCTCGCCGAGCTCCGACTGCGCCGCGAGCGCTCTCGTGAACAGACCGATGCCGATGTCGCCAGAGCCGACATGAGTCACGCGCTGGCCGGTGAAGTTGCAGAGATCGAACAGCCTGCCCGCGGCGCCGCAGGCGAAATCAAGAGGGTTGGGATGATAGTTTCGCGCCGGCCGCGACGCCATGTTCTGATGAGGACGCATGTAGTCGGGAATACCACGGCATGCGTCCGACATGCATTCGACCGCGCGGGCCTCGTTGCCGACCATGATCTCGAGCATGCCCTTGAGAAAGGTGAGATGTATCTCCGATTCCGACCTTGCCCTCAGATCCAGCTGCGATGCCAACCGATAGGCCTTGTCGAACTCCCCGAGCTCGAAGAGCGCGCGAACCATCATGTGCGCAAGTTCCGGCGAGCGGGCTGCGAGTTGACGCCGGAGGACCAGATCATAGGCTTCCCAATCGGCTCCGATCCGAAGCAGCAGTTCCGCTGCCAGCATCGGAAAGCTCCGTCTGAGCAATCCCGAAAACCGCAGGTCAGGGTCCTTCGCCAGCAGAGACGCGCAGTGGACCTGATAGGCTCTTTGCAGCAGGCGGCGGTCGCGAAGTTCTCCGATCTCGAACAAGGCGAGGATCAGAAAGGCCAGCCGCGGCGGCAGCAGGCGCAGCAGCCTGGCAGTGCCGACAATCAGGATGCGCGCCCATCGCTGCGGCGCCAACAGAGACCGCTCTCCCCAACGCGCCGTTTCGGCTGGCAGAGTTTCCAGTGCGTTGAACAGCTCAAGGAATCCGCGTCTGCGCACAGGGCTCTGCAGAACTAGCGGCTCCTTGAAGCGCTGCATCGGCTACCCCAACTCCATCTCCGGCTCACGGCCAGCCCCCGTTCTCGAACATCCAGACCGCCCTGCGGCAGACCAGGAGAAGGCTATGCCGTTTGTCGCCTGTCTCGAATTGGCTTCAGCAATACACGCCGCATGCCTATCGGGCTGTCAAGCCAACCCACGACCAATGAGTATGATGATCCCATGAACCCACTCGGTGACCGGCAACAGCCCTGCCCTGTCGACAATCAGCAGAATTGTCGACCACAGAGCCAGCCGCTCGAGCACGAGCCGGCCGATTCCCAGCGAGATGAATACGAAAGCCACAAATCCCGCAAGCAAGGCGTTGAGGAACCCTGCGCCGACCGCAAGAAGAACACAGAAGAGGACCGTGCTCACGCAGACGGTGCGCAAGATCGATCGCAAAACGAGAACCATATCCTTCACGCAGGCGCCCCCTCTTACCAACGTTAGATCTCATGTGGCCGAACAATAGCCGCCAAAGCCCCTCAGCATCGTCTGTAGCATCTCCGCTGGAAGACTGCCCAGTCGCGCAATCCCGCTGCGGTAGAACAAAAATCTGCTGGCGTTATTGACACTGATTCGCCGGTTGAACCGAGAGGGAGTGATGCGAGCGCTCAAAGAGCAACAGCAGCGCGAAACATCACAAATGACGCGAGTTCCAGGGTCTGTGCCAGGCGAACATTTTACGTTGTCATGTTCCCGATTACACTGCTATTGAGGTTGCCTCCAGATGGCAACATCCATAGCAGCCGGCGCGCTGGACGCAGCGGCGAGCCTGAGTGTGCCCATTGATCGAGCGATCCAGCCGAGCCATGTCCACCGGACCACTATCCGGCTGCCGATTGTGCGGTCAGCCGATCTCCACGCAGGCGCTCCCGCTTGGTGAGCTCCCGGTCTGCAACCGGTTCGCGCGTGAGAACCGTGTCCAGCTTCGGGTAACCCTCGACATCGTCGCGTGCGACACTTGTCAACTCGTCCAGCTCCGCGAGCTTCCGCCACCCGAGGCGCTTGTTCCCGAGGTGCCATGGATCCGCTACCGGGAGCCGGAAGGCCATCTCGACGCCCTGGTCGGAGAGCTGCTGTCGTTGAAGCCACGGGCCGGCACCGCCCTCGGCACCGGTCCGTTCGAGGGGCCTCTGCTGGGCAGGTTGCAGGCCCGCGGGCTCACCGCGAGCGCCCTCGCGCTCGGCGCCGCCGGCGCTCCGGGGCGCTATCCCTATCTGGAAACCTGGCAGGCCAGCCTCCGCGAGGAACGGCTGGCCGCCGAAGCGGCGCAGCTTGGCACTTTCGACATCGTATCGTGCCGCTACATCCTCGAGCACACGCCGGAGCCCGTGCAGGCGCTGCAAGCGCTCAGGGTTCTGCTAAATCCCGATGGCCTGCTGCTGATCGAAGTCCCCGACAGCAGCAAGTTCCTCGCGGCGCGCGACTACTGCTTCCTGTGGGAGGAGCATAGCTGCTACTTCGTCGAGGACACGCTGCGGCGCCTGGCTGAGGTGAGCGGCTATCGCGTTCTGGCCCTGCTTCGCTATCCGGGAGCCCTGGAAGATGCCCTGGTCGCCGTCCTCACCCCGGCCGATATTCCCGCCACTCCGGTGGAGCCCCGCGGACCTTCCAGCCTGTTCCAGGTCTACCGTGACAATTTCGTCCCCGCCCGCGCGCGACTGCGCAGCAGGCTGACGGCCCTGGCCGGTCCCGACCGCGACCGGATCGCGCTGTTCGGCATCGGCCATCACGCCATCATGTTCGTCAACGCCTTCGGCCTGGCCGACCTGATCGCGGTGGCCGTCGACGATGATGCGGACAAGACAGGCTTTTTCCCCCCCGGCTTCCGTACACCTGTGGTAGGCTCCCAGCGGCTGCTGGATGACGAGCGGATCAGGCTCTGCCTGTTTGCGATCGCGCCGCACATCGAGGGCAAGGTGCGTGAAAAGCTCGCGCCGCTCGCTGCCAGGGGCGTGGAATTCCGCTCGATCTACGCGGCGCTCGACAATTCGATCATGAGGGATCACGCATGACGCTCGTCCAGAAATCCCCCGAGGTATTCCTGGCCGAGGGCCCCATTTCATCGGTGGGCGCGGCCGAGATCAACACCCTGAAGGCCGCGGTGAAGGCCAGCCCGAAGCGGCGGGCCCGCATCAACGCCCATCCGGACGGCGATGACAGCCTGCATGAAATGATCATCGCGATCGATTCCAGCTCCTACATCCGTCCGCACAAGCACCCCGGCAAGAGCGAGGCGTTCCACATCATCGAGGGCGAGGTCGATATCGTGGTGTTCGACGATGACGGCCAGATCGAGCGTGTCGTCGAATTGGGGCCGCCGGGCGGTGCGCGCCCCTTCTACTATCGCATGTCGAATGCATTCTTTCACACCCTGATCATCCGCAGCGACCTGCTGATCGTGCACGAGATCACCAACGGCCCGTTCCGCCCCGGCGCCAGCGTGTTCGCCGACTTCGCGCCCGAGGACAGCGACGCCGCCGGGGCCGAGGCCTATCAGGCCGATCTCGTCCGGCGTGTCGCCGCACGGCAGGGCGTTGCCGCATGACCAGCCATGCCGTCGTGGTCGGCGGCACCCGCGGCCTCGGCCGCGTGGTCGTCGAACGCTTCCTGGCGCGCGGCTGCGCCGTCAGCGTCGTGTCGCGGCAGCGCCCGGCCGATTTTCCCGATCAGCCCGGCTTGAAGCATTTTTCCGCCGATCTCGAGCGCAGCGAGAGCTTTGCCGGGCTCTGGGGTGAGATCGCCGAGGCCAACGGCCCGGTCCGCTACCTCGTCCTGAGCCAGCGCTTTCGCGGCCAGGGCGATCCCTGGGCCGGGGAAATCCAGGTCGGCCTGACCGCCTCGCGCGACCTGATCGAGGGCTTTTCCGGCCATTTCGCTGACGATGGCGACCGCGCCATCGGCGTGGTCAGCTCGGTCTATGCCGAATTCGTCGGCAGTTCGCAGCCGGTCGGCTACCATGTCGTGAAGGGCGGCCTCAACGCCATGGTCCGGCATTACGCCGCGACGCTCGGCCGGCGCGGCATCCGCGTCAACGCGATCATGCCGCTGACCTATCTGAAGCGCGAATCGCGCATCTTCTATGAGCAGAACGAGAAGCTGATGGAGACCTACCGCAAGCTGGTCCCGCTGGGCCGGCTCGGGACGGCCGAGGAATGCGCCGACGCCCTCGACTTCCTCTGCAGCCCGCGCGCTTCGTTCATCAACGGGCAGAGCCTGTTTCTGGATGGCGGAGTGTCCACAGTCTGGCAAGAAGAGGTCGCCAAGAGCTTCGCCGGCCTGTAAAACCCGCCGCAAATTCCTCTTCGGCCGACCGTCCCGCCTGCGGGATCGCCAACCCAGGATCGACACCTCATGCAGCACGTCAAGCACAAGACCGATTGCCGCCTTTGCGGCTCGACCTCGCTCGATCACGTGCTGCCGATCAGGCCTTCGGCGATCGGCGACGCGTTCGTGACGGCGGACCGGCTGGGCGAGAAGCAGGACCTCTACCCGCTCGACTGCTATCTTTGCCTCGACTGCGGCCATCTGCAGAATCTCGATGTCGTCGATCCCGACATCCTGTTCCGCGACTACACCTACCGCACCTCGGTCTCGCTCGGCCTCGTCGAGCATTTCAAGCGCTATGCGCAATCGGTGGTGTCCTCGCTCGCCATCCCCAAGGGCAGCCTGGTCGCCGAGATGGGCAGCAATGACGGCTCGCTGCTCAAGGCGTTCAAGAACGAGGGCATGCGCGTGCAGGGCATCGACCCCGCCCGCGACATCGCGGCGACCGCCACCAAGGAAGGCGTGCCGACGATCCCGGATTTCTTCACCAGCGCGCTGGCGGCCCGCATCAAGTCGGAGCAGGGCGAAGCCAAGCTGTTCTGCGCCAACAACGTGTTTGCGCATATCGACAACATGTCCGACGTCGTGAAGGGCATCCGCCTCCTGCTCGCCGACGACGGCGCCTTCGTGTTCGAGGTCTCCTACATCGTCGACATGATCGACAACATGGTGTTCGACACGATCTACCACGAGCACGTCTCGCATCACGCGCTGATCCCGCTCGAGACCTTCCTGAACCGGCACGACATGACGCTGTTCCACGTCGAACGCACCGGCACCAAGGGCGGCTCGATCCGCGCCTTTGCGCAGCCGAAATCGACCGGCAAGCGCCCGCGCTCGGCGGAGCTGTCGACGCTGATCGCCGAGGAGGAACGGCGCGGCGTCACCAAGCCGCAGATCTACCGTGACTGGTTCGTCGCCATCGAGAACTGCAAGCGCCGGGTGCTCGCTACTCTCGACGAGGCCATCGCCGCGGGCAAGCTGGTCGCGGCCTACGGCGCCTCGACCACCACCACCACCCTGCTCTACCATTTCGAGCTGGAGAACCGGATCAAGTTCATCGTCGACGACAACCAGCTCAAGCACGGCCGCTTCAGCCCGGGCGCCCACATCCCCGTGCTGCCCTCCAGCGAGCTCGCGACGCGAAAGCCCGACATCGTCGTCGTCCTCGCCTGGATCTATGCGGACCCGATCCTGAAGCGCAACCAGGCCTACCTGGACGCAGGCGGTCGATTCCTGGTGCCGCTGCCGGAGCCGCGGATCGTCGACGCCTCGGGCTCGGTCGCGATCTGAGCCGCGGCGGCGGCCTGAGCTGACCGGTTGACAGTGCCCTCGTAACATGGTCCAGCAAGCCCCGGCGATGGGCCGCCGGCGTGGCGGGGGTCCAACCGCATTCAGCTGGTAAGACAAACACTTACGGCTCTCGCGAGGTACAAGGATGACCACCCTGACCGATGGACAGGTCGAGCGGTTCGTGGTTGCGGATCGGCGTCGCATCTCCTGGGCGCGCTGCCGCGAGGACATCGCGCCTTTCATCACCCGTCACGTCACCTGGCGCGCGCTCGCTGCCGGTGACATCCGATCGAAATACCGCCGCACCATGCTGGGCCCGTGGTGGATCACGGCCACCAACGCGATCACCGCCCTGATCATGGGCACGGTGGCCGGCCGCTTCCTCGGCGCCGACATGAAGACCTACCTGCCCCACTTCATGGTCAGCATGACCATCTGGAGCTTCATCTCGTCCTCGCTCAGCGAGGCCTGCTATACGATGATCAATGCAGGCGGCATGATCAAAGCCGTCGACATGCCGATCCTGATCCATGTCATGCGCATGGTTCAGCGCAACCTGATCATCTTCCTGCACAACATCGCGGTGATCCCGTTCATCTGGCTCGTCTATCCATGGTCGGTCGGGTTCGGAATGGTCCTCGCCATCCTCGGCCTGATGATCGTCTACGTCTTCGTCGTCAGCGCCTCGGTGATCGTCTCGATGATCTGCGTGCGCTATCGCGACGTGCCGCCCGTCATGGCGGCGGTGCTGCAGCTCCTGTTCTTCATCTCTCCGATCATCTGGGAACCGTCGAGTATCCGCGGCGGCGAGCTCATCGTCACGCTCAATCCGATCGCCTATCTCTTGTCGGTCACGCGCGGTCCGCTGATGGGCGACGTTCCCGGCCTTGCGACCTGGGCCGGTGCCATTGGATCGGTCGCGGTCCTGACCGCCGCCATGATCTATATCTACACGCGCTATCGGTCGCGCGTCGTGTATTGGGCCTGACATCATGGCCGGGAGCTCTGGATCCGCCTCGAATGACTCTCATTGAAGCCAAGCAAATCGGCATCGAATTTCCGGTCGCGCCGCCGAACGCACGATCATTCCGGCATCTGGCCATCAAGGCGGCCTCGCGCGTCGGCGGCCGGGTCTCGAAGAGCGACGGCTCGTTCCAGTTCGTCCAGGCGCTCGATGACATCAGCTTCACCCTGAAGCAGGGCGACCGGCTCGGCCTGATCGGCCACAACGGCGCCGGCAAGACCACGCTGATCCGCGTGCTCGCCGGCATCTACGAGCCGACGCGCGGCTCGCTGCGGACCGTAGGGCGTAACGTTCCGATGTTCGACATCGGTCTCGGCATGGACGAAGAGGCCTCGGGCTACGAGAACATTCGCACCCGCGGCCTCATCCTCGGGCTCTCGCCCGAGGAGATCGAGCAGCGCGTGCCCGAGATCGCCGAATTTGCCGAGCTCGGCGACTATCTGGAGCTGCCGATCCGGACCTATTCCTCGGGCATGCTGCTGCGTCTCGTGTTCTCGATCGCAGCCTCGATTCACGGCGACATCATCCTGATGGACGAGTGGATCGCGGTCGGCGACGCGCAGTTCCGCAAGAAGACTCACGGCCGGCTGCAGGACATCACGATGCGCTCGGGAATCGTCGTGCTCGCCACCCATGATCATGGCCTGCTGCGCGACACCTGCAATCTCGGGCTCTATCTCGATGGCGGCCGCGTGCGGGCCTTCGGCGCCCTGGACGACGTTCTGAAAGAGCTGCCCAAGGTTTGAGCGGCCGGGCTCGACAGCATGCGGCAGGAAGCTCGCTGAACCATGACCACGACGCCCGCCCGCGCTGCCTCCCCGACCGTTACGCTGGTCGTCCCGAACTTCAACCACGCCCACTACCTGCCCGAGTCGCTCGGCAGCATCGCGAACCAAACCCGCGCCCCCGACCGCGTCATCATCATCGACGACTGCTCGACGGATGACAGCATCGCGGTCATTTCACGCTTCGTGGCGGAACGGCCGAGCTGGCGACTGATCCGCCACGAGACCAACCAGGGTGTCGTGCGCGGTCAGAACGAGGCCCTGGCGATCGCGGACACCGAATGGATCGGTTTTCTCGGGGCCGACGATGCGCTGCATCCGGCTTATCTCGAAAAGGCGATGGCGCAGGCGACCACCCATCCCGAAGCCGGTCTGGTCTTCGCCTGCTGCGAGATCATCGGCCCTCAGGGACCGTCCGCAAAACGGATGCTGCGGCCGGTGATGCTGCCGGCTTCCGCATCGGCGATGCTGACGCCGGCCGACGTTCGCCACGCGCTGCGTTTTGGCGACAACTACTTTTCGGGCACCACCTCGCTCTACCGCCGCACGGCCTTGCAGGCGCTCGGCGGATTCGACGTCAAGCTCGGCTCGTTCTCGGACGCGTTTCTCGCCCGGCGGCTGGCATTGACCTATGGCTGCTGCTTCATCGCCGAGGCGCTCGGCTACTGGCGCATCCACGGCCAGAACTATTCGACGGCGACCGCAACCGATCCGGCTTCGCTCAACGCCAAGCTCGCGGAGATCGGCGCGCTGATTGCGCAGAGCAGGCTGTTCCCAAAGGGGTATGAGGATGTGTTCGCCCGGCGCAATCGCTTCGGCGCCGCGCGGATGGTACTGGGCGGCGATACGGCAGCGTCGGCCAAGGCAGCGCGCGTATCCGCCTTGCTCGACGGCAATGCGCTCGATACGCACCTGCTTGGGCTGATGTTGAGCCTCGGCGCAAGCGGCCGCCTTGCTGCGCTGGCTTGGATCACCTTGCGGACGCGGCCGATGTCGCTGTCTCGCCTGCTCGCCCAGGCCGCCACGCGACGGGCGATCTTGTCCACCACGCCCGGCTATCGCGCGCCATGACGGTCCGCGCCCCCTTCGGCTCTCTCCGGCGCCGCCTCGGCGCGAAGGCGGCGCCTGCGCCGATCCGCGCGATGCCGACGGCGCAACCATCGCCGCAGGCGCCGCGCAGCCGCTGGTCGCCGCGGACGTGGCTGACGACATCCGCATTTCGTCTCTACGCGTTCCTGAGCGCGCGGCGCCGGCAATTGCTGCCGCTGACCACTCGTGCCGCGAACATCGTCGACAGCAGGCTCATCGTTGCGCCGGCCGGGGCGACGCTGCTCCGGCTGATGGACCGGCAACTGGCAAGGGGATCGCGCCTTGGCCGTTTGCTGGCGCTGACGACCTCGACCACGTTGGCCGCCGCCGCGCAGGTTCATCTGGCCGCAAGCCGCAAGCCGAGCGCGCTGCGTGCGGTGCGGATCTTGAACCTGATCTTCCGCAGCAACGTGCGTGCGCGAGCCGGTGTGGGCGCGCAGGCCTATTTCACCACGCTGGCGCTGTGCAGCGCCTATGACCGGATCGTGCGCGACGTGCCACGGCCCGAGACGATCGACAGCTTCGCGATCAATTTCGCGGTCGGCGTCGCCCACATGTATCGCGACAATCTGCCGGTCGCGGCCCATTTCCTGACAGCGGCTGCGGCCTCCGGCGACGGCAACGCGCTGCGCAAGCTCGGCGCCGTCCACGCCTTGGCCGGCGACCACGTCCGGGCCGCCGCCTGCTTCAGGGCGTCGGTCGCGCGCGATCCCCGCTCGGTGATGGCGCACCAGAACTATGCCGGCGGCTATGATCCGTCGACCTACACGCCGAGCGCCTGGGAGCTGGAGCATGCCGGCGAGCTCCTGATCTACGACAATCTGATCCAGCTCGGCGAGAACTTCTATCACCAGGGCCGTTACGAGGACACGTTCCGCTGCTATCAGGCCGCGCTCGACCATCAGGACGCCTTGGCGGCCAAATGGTCGATTCCCGGCGCGCTGATCGATCGGATTGCCGGCGCCAGCAGCATCTTCGATCCCGCGCTCCCGGTCCGGCTGCTCGGCTACGAATGGGTGACGCTGATCGGCCACATCGGCTTCATCGACTGCCATTTGCGCATGGCCGCGCTCGGCATGCTGCCGCGCGCCAACTACGTCCTGCTTGCTCCGGCGAGCAAGGTGGTCAACCAACCGTTCCTCAGGCTGTTCGCGCCGCATGTCACGATCGTCGAGGACCCCGCTCTCGTCGACGACCTGCTGCCCTATCAGCGGCTGGTCGGCGACCAGTTCATCGCCGTCCGCGGCCAGGACGGCCTGGCTGAGCCATGGGCCCACGCGGCGTCGCGCGCGCAGGTCGCCTGGGCCGAACAGCGGCGGCTGCCGATCGTGAAGGTCCCATCGGAGCTGATGGACACCGGGGCTGCCAGGCTGCGCGCCGCAGGTGTCACCGCGGACTGGTTCGTCGCGATGCACATCCGCGAGGGCGGCTATCATGGCGACGGACCAGGCACCACGCGCCAGCATCGCTCCGCCAATGTCGGCGACTACCTGGACGCCATCGCCGCAATCACCTCACGCGGCGGCGCCGTGGTCAGGCTCGGCGATCGCAGCATGACGCCGCTGCGCGGCATGGCCGGCGTGTTCGACTACGCGCACAGCGACATCAAATCGGCGGAGATGGACCTCTATCTCTGCGCCGCAGCTCGTCTGTTCGTCGGCACGACATCGGGCCTGACCACGGCCGTGCAGGCGCTGGGAACGCCGATGCTGCTGGTCAACTGCATCTCCAACGACTGCCAGTTCTGGCATGACCGCACCGACTTCACCGTGCGGCCGGTCTATGACCGGCGTGGACGGCGCTACCTCTCGCTGCGCGAGACCTACCGCCAGCCGCTGCAGGCGCTGCTGATCGACACCGCCGTGCTGGCCCGTCACGGGCTCGAAATCCACCCCAATACCGCACAGGACATCACGGCAGCCGTCCGCTACAAGCTCGATTGCCTGGACGGAACCGGCAGATCCCTGCGTGAGGGCGGCCCGCAGCTCGATCGCTATCGCGCAGCGCTCAGCAGCAACCCCTACAATTTTGGTGCTGCGCTACCGGTCCCCGCGTTCCTGGACCGCCTGCCCGAGCTGCTGCACTGAACGCGTAACCCGGCCTCGGTTCGATCAACGCCCGCGACGGCCATCGCGGGTCGTTTTCCAGTGCTTCGGGGCTCCCGTTAACCTCCGAGCAAGATCGATGCCCTGTAACTTGGGATGGTCGCGATTCGGCTCGGCAGCGCGTCGATACGGTCGAGCCATGCGCCGCTCATGCGATTAGCCGGAACTGAGGCAATGCCCGGAGTGTCCACCTTACAGTCGGTCACGACCTCACCTCCGTACGACGCGGGGGTCCCTCCGCCGTCGAATCCCGTGGAGCTGCCCGACGAGGCGGTCCAGGCCCAGCTCGCGCAGGGTGACTTCGGCGGGATCGGCGCGGTCACCGCGGTGAGCGCCGGCGGACTGACAATCAATCTGCTGTTCGACACGGCGGCGATGAATGCACCGGCGAGCTTTCGCGCCGGCATTCAGCAGGCCGCCGCGATCCTCACCTCGATGATCTCGGATCATATCACCGTCAACATCAAGATCGACTATAGCGGCGTCGGCGGCGGCGCGGCGGCCGGTCCTGACGGCGGCCAGTGGATGAGCTATTCGAGCGTCAGCTCCAACCTGATCAACTATGCCAGCCCAGGCGATACCACCTTCAATGCCCTGCCGGCGGGATCCAGCATCCAGGGACAGTCCTACGTCGCGGTGTGGAATTCGCAGCTGAAGCTGTGGGGCGGCCTCGGCGCCAACGATGCAACCACCGACGACGGCAGCGCGACCTTCGCGACTGACATCAATTCAAACCTGCTGGTCGGCGTGGCGCTGCACGAATTGACGCACGCGTTCGGCCGCGTGCCCTACGGGCCGCAGCCGGACGTGTTCGATCTGTTCCGCTTCTCCAGCCCGGGCGTCCGGCTGATGACCGGCGGCGCGACGGCGGGGACCGCGTATTTCTCGGTCGACGGCGGCTATACGAAGCTCGCGGATTACGGCCAGTCCTCGGACCCCAGCGACTTCCTGAACAGCGGCGTGCAGGGCGGCAACGATCCGTTCAACGAATTCTACACCTACAGCACGCTGCAGACGCTGACGGCCGTGGATCTCAAGCAGATGGACGCGCTCGGCTTCCATCTCGTTTCCGCAACGCCGGTGACGATCGAGGCGCTGGGATCGACCAGCCTGGTGCAGCTCGGACTGAGCTACTTCCTCAATCCGGTCGGCGGCGGTACCGGACCGCAGATCAAGTTCGGCGGCAGCGTCGTCCAGCCCGGACAAATGGGCGGCTGGACCCCGATCGCGGGCGAGACCAGCGGCAGCGGCTATCAGGTCGCCTGGAAGATGTCGGGGGCGGATCTCTACACGGTGTGGAATGTCGACAGCAGCGGCAACTACACCGGCAATGCCATCGGCGCCGTCTCGGGAGGCACGGCTGCATTCGAGGCGTTCGAGACGTCGTTCCATGAGGACTTGAACGGCGACGGCATGATCGGCATTCCCACGACGGTCATCGAGGCCGTGGGATCGACGAGTCTCGTCCAGGCCGGCAACGGCTATTTCCTCAATCCCGTCGGCGGCGGCACCGGCCCGCAGGTCAAGTTCGGCGGCGCCAACCTGGTGGTCGGTCAGCTCGGAGGCTGGACGCCGATCGCAGCCGACGTCGTGGGCAGCGGCTATCAGATCGCCTGGAAGATGGCCGGCGCCGACCTCTACACGGTCTGGAATACCGACAGCAGCGGTGCCTATACGACGAATGCGATCGGCGCGGTCAGCGGGACCAACAGTGCGCTGGAAGCGCTGGAAACCAACCTCCACCAGGACCTGAACGGCGACGGCACGATCGGCATTCCGACCACCGTCATCGAAGCCCTGGGATCGACCAGCCTCGTCCAATCCGGATCCAGCTACTATCTGAACCCGGTCGGCGGCGGCACCGGTCCGCAGGTCACGTTCGGCGGCTCCGTTCTCGTCGTCGGTCAGCTCGGCGGCTGGATGCCGATCGCGGCGGACACCGTCGGTGGCGGCTATCAGATCGCCTGGAAGATGACGGGCGCGGACCTGTATACGGTCTGGAATACCGATAGCAGCGGCGCCTATACGAGCAACGCGATCGGCGCCGTCAACGGCACCAACAGCGCGCTGGAAGCACTGGAGACGAACCTCCATCAGGATCTGAACGGGGATGGCACGATCGGCATCCCCTCGGCCGTGATCGAAGCGCTGGGATCGACGAGCTTGGTGCAATCCGGTTCGACCTACTTCCTCAATCCGGTCGGCGGCGGCACCGGGCCACAGATCGTGTTCGGCGGCAGCGTCGTCACCGTTGGTCAGCTCGGCGGCTGGAACCCGATCGGCGCAGAGAGCTCCGGCGGCGGCTACCTGGTCGCCTGGAAGATGGCGGGAGTCGACCTCTACACGGTCTGGAATACCGACAGCGGCGGCGCTTACGTCAGCAATGCAATCGGCGCCGTTCCGGGCGGCTCGGCGGCGCTGGAGACGCTGGAGACCAGCTTTCATCAGGATCTGAACGGCGACGGCACCATCGGTGTGCCCGCGCACGTCGCGGCGAGCACGCAAGCCGTGACGCTGGCCGGTGGCCCGGACGTGGTCCTGACGGTGCCCGGCAGCTTCGGCGGCTCTCTGATCGGGTTCGGCAGCAGCGGCGATCAGATCGACCTCAACGGCATCGCCTTTCATTCGCTGCAGGCGCATTTCGACGACAGCAGCGGGCTGCTGTCGCTCAGCGACGGCGCGAGCAGCACCTCGTTGCATTTCCTCGGACCGCTGTCGCAGGACAGTTTCCGCTTCGCCAATGACGGCCAGGGCGGCACGATGATCTCGGCGGCCGCGGGTCCGGCGAGCGGCCCTGCTCCGCAGGCCGTCTCCCTGGCAGGACACGACACCTTCGTCTTCGCCGAGCATTTCGGCCAGGTCAGCGTCGCCGACTTCCATCTGGGCAGCGACGCGATCGTCATCAGCCACGACCTTTTCGCAAGTCAGGCGGCTCTGCTGGCGTCGATTCACGACGATGCGGCCGGCAACGCCGTGATCACCGATGCCGCGCAGGACACGATCACCGTCCAGCACGTCACGACGGCAGACCTGCTGACCCATTTGTCCAGCTTCCACCTGGTCTGATCGGCGCGCCAGCGGTCTTCGGGGCAGGCTGGCGGGAGCGATCCGCTGCAGCGCACGCTCCGATCTCCGCGACCGTCCGGAGCTGCCACCCCCGAACACAATCAATGGTTGAAATCGATCAAACAGATCGAACAATGACGTATGGCCGGAGCCGCCATTCTTCGGTACCATTTTATACAAGATCGAGGGGCATCACTGCGCGATGCTTCAATCCCATTTCGCCTGTCGGCCTCGAGGACAGGATCACCATCGCTGCATGCATGCTTTACCAATCTGGCCGTACCGAAGACATTCCTGACCGTTGGCGGGAAGCTGCCGAGTCCCTCATTTTCGATCCTGTTGCTGGCGGCCGTCACGAGTCGCATGTGCAGCAGCCTGCCGCGCCCGCCGAGTACGAATTCAAGCCGGCCTCCGCCATCGCGCAGACGCTGCTTGGCCCGGCCGGGCAGATCGATCCTGCCCCTCCTGCGCCGAGCGCCGATGCTCCGAGCGAGGCGCCGGGCCTCCTCGCGCACGGCGACGGCGAGGCAACGGTGGTCGCACAACTCTTCGACGTGAGCGCGCGGGCCCAGACGTCGGCCCAGGAGGCGGCCGAGCTAACGGCTCGGACGGTGGTCGCCGGCTCGACCTGGCAAGTCACCGAGACGTCCTTCCATCCGGCCCCAGCGATTGCGGGCAACGTCTCCGTCGAACCGGCGTATGCCGGGCCAAGCACCAACGAGACCGGATTCGTCCTCTCGATCAGCGTCGAGATGTGGTCAAGCGCCAGCGCATCGCTGCAGACATGGTCGTTCAGCAGCCTCGGAAAGCCCGCGACAGCGCAGGCCGGGCCGAGCGGCGCGCCCGCGCCGTCGCTTCAGGACGCAGTGACGGAAGCCATCGCCTCGGCGGTCAGTGCACAAGGTGCGACCAGCGCCCAGGTCGTTCAGGCGCTCGGCGGCAACTCCACGGGCGTGACGGGAGCCGGCATCAAGATCGGCGTCCTCTCCAGCAGCTTCAACAATCTCGGCGGCGCCGCTGCGGACGAAGCCGGCGGAGCCTTGCCTTCGGCCTCCAAGATTCAGATCCTCAAGGATATGCCATCGGGCGGGACGGACGAAGGCCGTGCGATGATGCAGGTCATCCACGACATTGCGCCTGACGCCAGTCTCGCCTTCTATACCGCGTTCCAGAGCGAACAGGACTTCGCCGACGGCATCATCGCGCTCGCCAATGCCGGCTGCAAGGTCATCGTCGACGATGTGAGCTATTCGGACGAGCCGTTCTTCCAGAACGGCGTTGTCGCCCAGGCCATTCAGACCGTTCAGGCCATGGGCGTGACCTATGTGACGTCGGCCGGCAACAACGGCAGCACGGCCTATCAGACGTCCTGGACCTCGATCTCCGGCAGCATCGGAGGAATGTACTACGATGGCAATGCGCTGAGCTTCGGCGGCAACATCGCGCAAACCATCACCGTGACCGCGGGCGCCAACCTGCTCGTGCAATGGGACGAGGCTTGGGGTCAAGCCGCGTCTCATCTCTCGGTCAACGTGTACCAGAATGGACAATATCTCGGACACGTTCCCAACAGTTATCAGAACCCGTGGATCGGCCTGCATTTCGCGGTCTCCGGCACCTACCAGATCGTCATTGCGGACGTTTCCGGCTCCACGCCATCGACGATCAAGGAGATCCTGGCAGGCAACGGCCTCCCGGTCTCCATCAGCGGCGCCAATATCGGAACTGTCTTCGGTCACGCGATGACCCCGGGGGTCATCACCGTCGGAGCCGTCGATGCCGCCAACACGCCTGCCTTTGGCGCAACACCGGTCTCGGAAAGCTTTTCATCGTCGGGCGCCGGGACCGAGATCCTGTTCGCCAACGACGGCACGCGCCTTACGACGCCGCTCCAGCTCAGCCCAGTCGTGGTCTCCGGCATCGACAACATCTCGACGACCGTCACCGGAATGACCGACTTCTACGGCACCTCCGCAGCCGCACCGAGCGTTGCCGCGATCGCGGCCTTGATCCTGACGGCCAACCCGACGCTGAGCTACGCCAACGTCTCGGAGATCCTGCAGCAGACGGCGGTGCCGATGGCCAATCCGGCGGTCGCCGGCGCGGGTCTCGCCCAGATCAATCCTGCCGTCGGATCGGCCCCCTATTTCGCCAACACCATCGTCGAGGCGCTCGGATCGATCAGCCTCGCCCAGGTCGGCGTCATCTACGATCTCAACACCATCGGTGCGAGCACATCGGTGGCGCTGCGGTTCAACGGCGCCAACGTCGTCGTTCACCAGCTCAGCAACTGGACGCCGATCGGCGTCGAAGCCAATGGAAGCGGCGGCTACGAAGTCGCCTGGACATTCCAGGGGCAGGATCTCTACACCGTCTGGAACGTGGACAGCAGCGGCAACTACATCGGCAACGCGATCGGCGCCGTCTCCGGAAGCTCGTCCGCTTTCGAAACATTCGAGACGGCGTTCCATCAGGATTTGAACGGCGACGGCACGATCGGCATTGTCAGCACGGTCATCGAGGCCGCGGGGGCCACGAGCCTGGTCCAGTCCGGCAACGGCTATTTCCTCAATCCGGTCGCGGGCGGGACAGGACCGCAGATCAGCTTCAACGGCAGCACCGTCAGCCCCGGGCAGCTGGGCGGCTGGACTCCGATCGCTGCAGAGGCCGTCGGCGGCGGCTATCAGATCGCCTGGAAGATGGCGGGCAGCGACCTCTACACCGTCTGGAACGTCGACAGCAGCGGCAACTACACGGGCAACGCCATCGGCGCGGTCAATGGCGCCAGCAGCGCGCTCGAGGCGCTGGAGCCGAACTTTCACCAGGACCTGAACGGCGACGGCACGATCGGCGTTCCGAGCACGGTCATCGAGGCCGCGGGATCGACAAGCCTGGTGCTGGCCGGGTCGAGCTATTTCCTCAATCCCGTCGGCGGCGGCACTGGTCCGCAGATCATGTTCGGCGGCAGCATCGTGACCGTCGGTCAGCTCGGCGGCTGGGCGCCGATCGCCGCGGAGCCGTCCGGCAGCGGCTATGAGATCGCCTGGAAAATGGCGGGCGCCGATCTCTACACCGTCTGGAACACCGACAGCAGCGGCAACTATACCGGCAACGTCATCGGCGCGGTTGCGGGAAGCTCCGCAGCCCTGGAAGCGCTGGAGCCCAGCTTCCACCAGGATCTGAACGGCGACGGCACCATCGGCGCCCCAAGCGTGACACCGAGCGGCAGCGTGATCGAAGCGCTCGGGTCTACCAGCCTGTCGCTGTCGGGCACGACCTACCTGATGGCGCCGGTGTCGGGAGGCACCGCAACGCAGGTCATGTTCGGCGGCAACGTCATCGTTGCCGGCCAGCTCGGCGGCTGGGCGGCGATCGCTGCGGAGGTCTCGGGCGGCGGCTATCAGGTCGCCTGGAAGATGGCCGGCGCCGACCTCTACACGGTCTGGAACACCGATAGCAGCGGCAACTACACCGGCAATGCCATCGGCGCCGTTTCCGGCAGCTCGACGTCCCTTGAAGCCCTCGAGAGCAGCTTCCATCAGGATCTGAATGGCGACGGCACGATCGGGATCCCGACCGTCAGCTCGGTGACGGCGAGCGCAGAGACGGCCACGACGTCGGGTGCGACCGACCTGGTCCTCGCCGCGCCTTCCTTCAGCGGCAATCTCATCGGATTCGGTAGCACCGCCGCTCAGATCGATCTCAAGAGCATCGCATTCACATCGCTTCAGATGCATTTCGACGAGACGAGCGGAATGCTGTCGCTGGGCGACGGGTCCAACAGCGCGTCGCTGCACTTCGTCGGCCCATTGTCGCAGGACAGCTTTCACTTCGCAGCGGACGGCCAGGGCGGCACTCTGATCTCCGGGACCTCGATCTCCGGCGCGGCATCCTCATCGGTGTCGCTGCAGGGACACGACACCTTCGTGTTCGCCGAGCATTTCGGTCAGGTGAACATCGCCGACTTTGCGGTCGGCACCGACAAGATCGTGTTCAGCCAGAGCATCTTCGCGGACCCGTCCACGCTGCAGGCCGCCATCCATGACGACGCCGCGGGCAACGCCGTCATCACCGATCCGGCACTCGACACCATCACGATTCAGCACGTGTCGACGGCCGAGCTGCTGTCTCATCTGTCGAGCTTCCATCTGGTCTGAGACCGGCGGCATTCGAGGCGTCGTCTCCGCCATTCGGCGGGCGAAGGGTGCCCGGCGGGCGGTTTCCGCCCGCCGCAGGACAGATAACGGCTCGCGCGAGGGCCGCTCTTGCCCTATACGGCGCTTCGACCATCCTACACCGTGAGTTTGATGCCCCCGCCCCGCTCCGCTTCGCCGCGCCGCCTGCTCTACGTGGCCAACGAGGATTACGCCTTCCTGATGCATCGCCTGCCGATGGCGCGCGCGGCGCGGGAGGCCGGCTACGAGGTACATGTCGCGACCAACGTCAACGCCGGCGCCGCCGCGATCGCCGCCGAGCGGTTCCTGCTGCATCCGATCCCGTTCCAACGCGGCGGGCTGTCGCCGTCATCAGCCCTGCCCACGATCCGCGCGATCCGCGCCGTCGAGGCTGCGATCAGCCCCGACGTGGTGCATCATTCCGGATTGCAGTCGAGCGTGCTCGGCTCGCTCGCCGCGCTTGGACGCACCACTCCGGTCGTCAACGCCATGACCGGCCTCGGCTATGTGTTCACATCGGCGAGCTGGCGCTCGCGTCTGCTCAAGCAGGGCCTGCTGTGGCTGCTGCCGCAGCTCATGAACCGGACACCGAGCTGCGTGCTGGTCCAGAATCCCGACGATCGCGAGGCGCTTCAAGCCATGGGCGTCCGGGGCGACAAGATCACGCTGATCCCGGGCTCGGGCGTCGATACCGACCGCTTCCAGCCGCTGCCAGAACCGGACGGGCCGATCACCTTCGGCTTCGCAGGACGGCTGCTGACCGACAAGGGCGTCCGCGCCCTGGTCGCTGCGCACCGCATGCTGCGCCAGCAGGGCCGCGACGACCAGTTGCTGATCGCCGGCTCGCCTGATCCGGCCAATCCTGCCTCGGTCTCGGCCGAGGAGGTCGAGGCCTGGCGGAAGGAACCCGGCATCACCCTGCTCGGCCAGATCAAGGACATCACCGAGCTCTGGCGCCGCTGCCACGTGGCCGTGCTGCCGTCGCATCGCGAAGGACTTCCGGTCAGCCTGCTGGAGGCCGCCGCCTGCGCCCGGCCGTTGATCTCCACCAATGCACCCGGCTGCCGCGAGATTGCGATCCACGACCAGACCGGACTCGCCGTGCCGGTCGAGGATGCGGCGGCGCTCGCGCAGGCGATGGCGCAGCTGGCGGCGTCGCCCGAGATGCGCGCACGTTATGGCGCGGCGGCCCGTCAACTGGTCGAGGACAAGCTCTCGGCCAGGATCATTGGCCGTTCGGTGGTGGCGCTCTATGATCGCCTCATCTCGGCCGCAGAGGTCTGCGGATGATCGCCGATCCCACCGCGGTCCTTGCCGCCATCGCCGTGCTCGCGGCCGCGATGTGCGCCATCCTGATCGTGCTGTTGCGTCCAGTGCTCCAACGCTACGCGCTGGCGCGGCCGAATGCGCGCTCGTCGCACAAGATCCCGACGCCGCAGGGGGCCGGCATTGCCGTGATCGGCGCCACGATCGTTGTCGGCGGCGCGTTCGCCTCCGTGGCCGGTTTCGCGCCGCTGCTGATGCTGTTCATCGCCGTGCCGATGCTGGCGCTGGTCGGCCTGATCGACGACATCAGGCCGATCCCGGTGCTGCCGCGCCTGGTCCTGCAGGGATTGGCCGTCGGCCTCGTCGTATTCACCGCGCCTGACGATCTCAGGCTGTTTCCGATCCCGCTGGCGGTCGAGCGCGCGCTGCTGCTGATCGCCGGCCTGTGGTTCGTCAACCTCGTCAACTTCATGGACGGGCTCGATTTGATGACCGTGGCCGAGGCGGTGCCGATCACGGCGGCGCTCGTCCTGTTTGGCCTCTCCGGTGAACTGCCCTGGCCGGCGACTGCCATCACTGCGGCGCTGGGTGGCGCCATGCTCGGCTTTGCGCCCTTCAACCGTCCCGTCGCAAAGGTCTTTCTCGGTGATGTCGGCAGCCTGCCGATCGGGCTGCTGCTCGGCTGGGGCCTGCTCCATCTTGCCTGGCAGGGCGACGTCGCAGCGGCGCTGCTGCTGCCGCTGTATTATCTAATCGACGCCACTTTCACCCTGTTGCGGCGGATGGCGCAGCGCGAGCCATTCTGGGCGGCGCACCGCACGCATTTCTATCAACAGGCCACCGATAACGGCTTCACCGTCTCGCGCGTCGTCAGCGAGGTGTTCATTCTCAATATCGTGCTTGCGACGCTCGCAGCCATCTCGGTCGCGCAGCGTTCCATGACGGTCGACGCCATCCTGCTCGTCTTCGGTCTCGGCGCCGTCACCTGGGTGCTGAGCCGCTTCTCGCGGCGGCGCCATTGAAGACTCAGGCCGCGCTCGAGCCGAATTCCGGCACCGCATCCTTCAGCACCGACTTGATCGTCACTGGATCATTGCGCGCGATCGCCTGATCGAGCGCCGCGATCCAGGCCTTCAGCGTCGGCATCGGCGGCTCGTTCGGGTTGGCGGCCATGATGCCGGCGACACCGATCTCGACCGGCGGCTCCTCGCTCGCAAACAGGATTTCGTTGAGGCGCTCGCCGGGCCGGATGCCCGTGAACACGATCTCGACGTCGTAGCCCGGCTGCAGGCCGGACAGGCGAATCATGCGCTCGGCCAGTTCGACGATGCGGACCGGCTGGCCCATGTTCAGCACATAGACCGAGACGTCCGGGCGCTGCGGCGCCAGCGCATGGGAGGCCGCGGTGATCACGAGATCGCAGGCCTCGCGGATGGTCATGAAATAGCGCACCATGTCCGGGTGCGTCACCGTGACAGGACCGCCCGCCTCGATCTGGGCCTTGAACTTCGGCACCACCGAGCCGTTCGACGCCAAAACGTTGCCGAAGCGCACCGAGATCAGCCGCATCGGCGGCCGTCCCACCGGCCGGTCGGCGAGCTGGCGATCGAGCGCCTGGCAGTACATTTCGGCGAAGCGCTTGGTGAGGCCGAGCATCGACACCGGCTCGATCGCCTTGTCGGTCGAGATCATCACCATGGCCTCGGCCCCTGAGGCCACCGCGGCATCGGCCACGTTGATCGAGCCGAAGATGTTGGTCTTGACGCCCTCGCTCCAGTCGCGCTCGAGGATCGGCACATGCTTCAGGGCGGCGGCATGGAAGACCAGATCCGGCTTGAACTCGCCGATCAGCGCGAACACCCGGTCGCGATCGCGGATGTCGGCGATGCGCCCCTCGACGGCGACGGCAGCCTCGGGATCGGCCGCGAGCACCTCGGTGATCGCGTAGAGCGCCGGCTCGGAATTCTCCAGAATGAGCAGCCGCGCCGCGCCGAATGCCACGACGCGCTGGCAGATCTCGGCCCCGATCGAGCCGCCGCCGCCGGTGACGACCACCGCCTTGCCACGCACCAGCGCTTCGAGACGTCCGTAATCGATCTTCTCGCTCGGCCGCAGCAGGAGGTCCTCGACCGCGACCGGCGCGAGCCTCGGCGCATCGCCGCTCTCCAGCGACGGCAGGCGGCTCACGATCAGGCGCAACCGGCGCGCCCGCATCAGGAAGGTTTCCGGATGACAGTCCGGATCGAACGCCGTCGGCATCATCAGGGCGCGCGCGATCGGCCGGTCGCGGCGGGCGAAGTCGGCCGCGACATCCTCGACATCGTCGATGCCGCCCAGCACCGGCACGCCGCGGATCAACTGCCCCCGGTCGGCGGCCGATGGCGAGAGAATGCCGATCGGCCAGATCCGCTTGACCGCGCCGCTCTCGATGCCGCGCAGCACGACCTCGGCGTCGGCAGCACGGCCGATCAGGAGCGCGGGGGCAGCGTCCTCGGACCGCGCGTGCCGTCGCACCCGCGTGTAGCGGAAGTAGCGATAGGCGAAACGCAGCGCGCTCAGCGCAAAGATCTCCAGGAACCAGTAGAGAATGATCGTGAGCTTGCCGAAGAAGAAGGTGCCGCGGACGTTCGGCGCAACGATGATGTAGTCGAGAACCAGCAGCGCCAGCGTCAGCACGGTCGCGACTCGGACGATGTTCAGCGCGTCCGGCAGCGAGATGAACCGCCACTTCGTCGTCAGAAGGCTCGAGAAGTAGAAGACGACGAAGCTGAAGGCGATGAAGTACGGCAGGATCTGCAAGAGCAGCGACACCCGCTCCCAGAAGGTGCTGGCGCCTTCGAAGCGGATATAGAACGCCGCGAACAGCGCGACGACGCTGACCAGGAGGTCATGCGCGGCGATCAGCATATTCCGGTAGGTCAGTTGAGACGGACGCGTCATGGTTCGAGCGTCCCCTGCCTAGCATCAGGCGGCGTCCGCGATCGCCACACCATTCCGCCGGCCACGCCGACGCCGATCACGTACATCCACCCCTCGTGGAAATCGAAGATGTGGGAATTGAACAGCGAGGTGAAGATGTTCTGCACGACGACGAGCAGCCCGATCCAGGGCACCAGCCCGTCGCCGCGGAACAACAGAAGGTGCACGGCCCACATCGCGTAGAGAATCACGATCCCGAGCGCCCCCCATTGGACCGCCACGTAGAGCGTCTGATTGTGCGGATTGCTGACGACTTGGCTCGAGGAGAGGTCGCGCGACCCGCTCGCGGCCAGCTCGAACAGATGACGCGTCGAGCCCGAGCCGTGCCCGATCAGCGGCGCGTCGGCCAGGAACCGCAACGACTTGCGCCAGAACTCGAGCCGCTCGCCGATCGACGTCACCGCGCGATCGTTCCTGTAGTCCTGATATTGGCTCGTGAACGTCGCCACCTTGCCCTGCAATTGCGGGGACACGGTCCATGCCGCGAGGCCCAGCGCAAGGGCAACGGCCGCGATCAGCAGGTTGGCACGCCATTTCAGGTGGATCAGCCCGAACACCGCAAGCAGGATCGGGATCGTCACCAGCGCGGTACGCGAGACAACGATGAAGATCATGTTGGCGAGGAACGCGATCATGATCGCAGTGAGCAGGCCGGCCGGAAGGAAGCGGCGGGCGCGCAGCAACTGGGCGATCGGATAGGCCAGCGCCACGGCGCAGAGCGAGAACTCCTGGCCCTGGTCGATGTAGTTCTTCACGAAGATGCCGCGATCGGCATTGGCCTTGAGCGCGAGCGCAGGATTGAACGCGACCGCGGTCGACACCACGACCATCAGCACGCAGGAGGCGAGAAACGCGGTGAAGACCCACAGGCCGCGCTCCGACCGCTGGAAATGGTAGAGCAGCGCGGGCAGCACCAGAAGCTTGGCCGCAGGTCCCACCGCGTAGAACCGCGCGCCCCATGCGACGTCCGACCACAGCGTTCCCACCAGCGCCAGCAGGAACAGCGCGATCGGCGCCAGCGCGATCGGCCGCTTCAGGACCTGCAGCAGACGCTCGACATCGAGAAACGGCACCATCGTGATCAGCATGACGACGCCGAGGATCGACACCAGCGAGGTCGACCACGGCAGCGAGGCCGCCAGCAGAATCGCCACGACATCGACCGTCGTCCGCCACGCCGCCGGATCGCGCCAGCGGCGCGCCAGCAGCGCCGGGCCGGGATGACCTGCCAGCGCGCTCATCGCGCCTCGCTCCGGGCGCGATCGACCAGCGCGGTCGTGCTGTGCCCTTTCAGGATGTCGATCAGGATCACCTCGCCGCCGCCGGCCTCGACGACCTCATGCCCCACCACCTGCTCGCGCGTATAGTCGCCGCCCTTGACCAGGACGCTCGGCCGGACCAGCTCGATCAAGCGGAGCGGCGTGTCCTCGGCGAAGATGGCGACGAGGTCCACCGCCTCGAGCGCGGCCAGGACCTCGGCGCGCGCGCGCTCGTCCTGCACGGGCCGGCTTTCGCCCTTCAGCCGCTTGACGGAGGCATCGCTGTTCAGCCCGACCACGAGCCGGTCGCAGGCGGCGCGCGCCGCGGTCAGCACCTTGACGTGGCCGGGATGCAGAATGTCGAAGCAGCCATTGGTAAAGCCCACGCGCAGGCCCTCTCCCCGCCAGACCTCGACGCGGGCGGCGAGCTCGTCATCGCTCTCGATGATCTTCTCCTCAGCGGCACGATAGGCATGCGGCAGGATCTTTCGGCGCAGCTCGGCCGATGTCACGCTGGCGGTGCCGTGCTTGCTGACGGCCACCGCCGCCGCGGCGCTCGCCATCCGCAACGCATCCGCCCAGGCGGCGCCGGCCGCGAGCGTCGCGGCAAGCACCGCAACAACCGTGTCGCCGGCGCCGGAGACGTCGCGCACCTTCACGGGATAGGCCGGCACGTGAATCGGATCGCCCTCGCGCGGGACCAGCGTCATGCCGCGCTCGCTCTGCGTCACCAGGATCGCCTCGCAGTCCGCGAGATAGATCGCATCCTGCGCGGCCGCGGCGATCTCCTGTTCGGTCTCGGCGCGGCTGCGGGTCGCTTCCGAAAACTCCTTGCGGTTCGGCGTCAGCACGCTCGCGCCGCGATAGATCGCGAGATTCGCGCTCTTGGGATCGACGATGACGCGCTTGCCGGCCTTGCGCGTCGCGTCGATCACGTTGCGCAACACGCGCGCCGTGAGCACGCCCTTGGCGTAGTCCGACAGCAGCACGATATCGGCCCGCGCGATCAGTGGCAGGATGGCCTCGATCAGCTTCTGCTCGATCTCGCCGGCCGCCGGTGCGGCGCGCTCCCAGTCGGCGCGGAGCATGTGGGTGGAGAAATGCTCGGAGACGAAGCGCACCTTGCGCGTCGTCGGCCGCGAAGGATCACGGACAAGCACGCTCTCGATGCCGCCCTCCTTGGCGAGCTCGGCCTCCAGCTGGTCGCCGGCCGCATCCTGCCCGACGAGACCGACGAAGATGCAGCGGGCGCCGAGCGCGGCGATGTTGCGCGCGACGTTGCCGGCACCGCCGATAGTGGTCTCGCTTCGCTGGACCGCGATGACCGGCGCCGGCGCCTCGGGGGAAATCCGCGACACCTCGCCATAGACGAACTCGTCCAGCATCAGGTCGCCGATGCACAGCACCGTCTGGCGGGCGATCGCTTGCGAGAGATCGTCAAAGTCGAACATCAGCGGCAGTCTCGGTGCAATGGTCGGAACCAGATCGTCTAGCGGAAGCGGTCGGCGGAATCGAGATAGTTCCGGATATAGCCAGCGACCGCATCCTCGAGCGACGTGAAGCCGCCGTTGTAGCCGGCCGCCAACAGCCGGTCGACCTTGCTCTGGGTGAAATACTGGTAGCTGCCGCGAATCGCTTCGGGCATGTCGATGTACTCGATCCGCGGCGTCGCACCGAGCGTAGCATAGGCCGCCAGCATCATGTCCTTGAAGCTGCGCGCCTGGCCCGTGCCGACGTTGAACAGGCCCGAGACGGAGGGAGAGGCCAACAGCCACAGCATCACGCGGACGACGTCGTCGACATGGATGAAGTCGCGGCGCTGGTCGCCGTCGGCGATGCCTTCGCGGTGCGACTTGAACAGTTGCAGGGTGTGTCCGGCCTTGATGTCGTCGAAGCGGCGGGTCAGCACGCTCATCATCGATCCCTTGTGGTACTCGTTGGGACCGAACACGTTGAAGAACTTCAACCCGGCATATTGCGGCGGCAGCCTCTCGCCGCGCTCGGCGCGCGCGGCCACCGCCATGTCGAACAGATGCTTGCTCCAGCCATAGAGATTCATCGGCCGCAACGTCTTCAGCGCCGCCAGCGACGGCTCATCGACGAAGCCCTGCGCGCCGTCGCCATAGGTCGCCGCCGACGAGGCGTAGATGAACGGCGTGGTGTTGGCCGTACACCAGTCGAGCAGGCGCAAGGAACTGCGGAAGTTGCGCTCCATCACGAGATCGCCGTCGACCACCGTGGTCGCGGAGATCGCGCCCATGTGCAGGACGGCCTCGAGCCGGCGCCCCTTCAGCCAGACGTCCAGATCGGAAGGCGGCACGACGTCGGCCAGCTGCCGCTTGGCCAGGTTGCGCCACTTGCCCTCGCTGCCGAGCGTGTCACAGACCACGACATC
Organism: Bradyrhizobium sp. HKCCYLRH1034; assembly: GCF_051168375.1. Taxonomy (NCBI): domain Bacteria; kingdom Pseudomonadati; phylum Pseudomonadota; class Alphaproteobacteria; order Hyphomicrobiales; family Nitrobacteraceae; genus Bradyrhizobium; species Bradyrhizobium sp. HKCCYLRH1034. The sequence goes on from NZ_JBNPUW010000008.1 coordinate 179,306, forward strand.
GGTCCGGCCGGCGTCGTTCAGCGCCGCGACCAGATTCGATCCGATAAACCCGGCGCCGCCGGTCACCAGCAACATTCCGCAACCCGTCCTGATCCCGAAAACCCCGGCCCTCGCGTAGCGCATGCGGCGGCAAAGTGTAAGCGCTTTGGTGACGGCCCGCTCGGCCCACTTTACCTGCGGCGGCCGAGCGGCTACCAGCGCGCCTGAGCTAGGCAGACAAAGAATGAATTCGAATTCGGCCAAGGTCGAGGTGGACGCGGCGGACACCAGCCCGATCCTGATCATCCCCTATATGTGGATCGGCGATTTCGTGCGCGGCCACACCGTGGTGCGGGTGCTCAAGGAGCGCTGGCCGAATCGGCCGGTCGACCTGCTGGTGACGTCGCTGTGCGCGCCGCTGGTCGATTACATGCCCGGGGTCCGCTCCGGCATCGTCTGGGATCTGCCGCGCAGCCGGCTGGCGCTCGGCCGGCAATGGCAGCTCGCCGCGATGTTGCGCGAACGTCGCTATCGGACCGCCCTGGTGATGCCGCGGACCTGGAAATCGGCGCTGGCACCGGCGCTGGCCGGCATCCCCGAGCGGGTGGGCTTCGTCGGCGAGGTCCGCTTCGGCCTGCTCAACCGCTGGCGCTGGGGCGAGAAGGCGCTGCCCCGCTTCATCGACAAGAATGCCGCGCTGGCGCTGCCCGACGGGGCGCCCCTGCCGCCGGAATGGCCGGTCCCGCAGCTGCGGGTGCCGCCGGAGGACGTCGCGCGCTGGCGCGAGGCCAATGGCCTGGGGAACCGCCCGGCCGTGGCGCTGGCACCGGGATCGGTGGGTGCCGCCAAGCGCTGGCCCTATTACGGCGAGGCGGCCCGGCTGCTGCGCGGGGCCGGCCTCGACGTCTGGGTGGTCGGCGGCCCCGGCGAGAAAGCGCTCGCCGCCGAGATCGTCGCCGCTGGCGGCCCGGACGTCCGCGACCTCACCGGAACCGACCTGCGCAACGGCATCCTGGCCATGGCGGCGGCCAGCGTCGCGATCTCCAATGATTCGGGGCTCATGCACATCGCCGCGGCGTTGGGGACGCCGACCATGGGCATCTTCGGTCCGACCAGCCCATACCATTGGGCGCCGCTGAACGGCCTCGCGGCGACGGTCCAGACCAGGACACAGGTCCCCTGCCAGCCCTGCCACCGGCCGGTCTGCCGGATGAACGACCACCGCTGCATGCGCGACATTCCGGCGACCGATGTCGCCGCCATCGCCCAGCAGGTCCTTGCCGACGCGGCAATACCGGTCGTGCACTAGCTTGCGAAGCGACACCGCGCCCCATACACCGGCCCTGACGTAACCTGAGCCGCCACGTGACCCGCGCCCTCGACCCGATCGCCAACCATCTCGCCCGCTCCCGCGCCGCCATGGAGCGCGCGGCCGACGATGCCGCGATGCTCACCAGCGCCGGGCGGATCGCAACGAAAATCATCTCTGCGCTGCGTGGCGGCCACAAGCTGCTGATCGTCGGCAATGGCGGCAGCGCGGCGGACGCGCAGCACATCGCCGCCGAGATCGTCGGCCGCTACAGGCAGGAGCGGCCCGCCTATGCCGCGATCGCGCTGACGACCGATACCTCGGCGCTGACCGCGATCGGCAACGACTACGGCTTCGATCACGTCTTCGCCCGCCAGGTCGAAGGGCTCGGTACACCGGGCGACGTGCTGCTGGCGATCTCGACCTCCGGCCGCTCGCCGAGCATCCTCAACGCGCTGCGCAAGGCGCGCGAGCGCGGACTGGTCACGGTCGGCTTCACCGGCGCCAAGGGCCTCCCGATGGGCGAATTGTGTGACGAGCTGCTGGTGGCGCCGAGCGACGACACGCCGCTGATCCAGCAGATCCATCTCGCGACGGCGCATGGCATCTGCGAGATGATCGAGGCGGCGCTGATGCAGGACGAGGGCTAGATGACGACCGCTCAGCTCAAGCCGGCGGCGTTTCTCGACCGCGACGGCGTCATCAATCACGACGACAACTACATCGGCTCGCCCGATCGCATCCGCTGGATGCCGAACGTGGCGCAGGCGATCCGGCGGCTCAACGACTCCGGCTATCACGTGTTCCTGTTCACCAACCAGTCCGGCGTGGCGCGCGGGCTGTTCTCGGAGGATGACGTCACGGACCTGCACGACTGGATGCGGGCCGAGCTCGCGGCGCAGGGGGCTGTGATCGACGACGTCCGCTATTGCCCCTACCACACCGAAGGCTCGGTCGAGCGCTATCTGCGCGAGCATCCCTGGCGCAAGCCGGCGCCCGGCATGATCCTCGACCTGATGCAGCACTGGCCCATCAGGCGCGAGGGCAGCTTCGTGATCGGCGACCGCGCCTCGGACATCGCGGCGGCCGAAGCCGCCGGCCTGCCCGGCTTCCTGTTCGCCGGCGGCGATCTCGATGCGTTCGTCGCCGACATCATCGCTCAGACCAGTTCGCGATAGACGGCTGCGATCTTGTCGGCCTCGGCCTCGAGGCTGAATTTCTCCACCACGCGCGTCCGAGCCCGCGCGCCCATCGCTAGTGCGGCATCCGGATCCCGCATCAATGGCTCGAGCGCTGCGACCAGCGCATCGACGTCGCCGGGCGGGACCAGCACGCCTGTGACGCCATCCTCGACCACGATCTCCGCCGCCCCGGCACGCGCCGCGACCAGGGCGGCTCCTGCCGCCATTGCCTCGATCAGCGTGAGACCAAAGCCTTCGTTGCGCGAGGTGAAGGCGTAGATCGTGAGACGCTGGTACCAGCGCTGCACGTCGGCGATGTCGAGCTCGCCGGTGATGACGATGCGCTGCTCCAGGCCCGCGGCGGCGATCTGCTTCTTCAGCTCGCTCGCGAACGGCATCTGCTCGGGCGTCACGGCGCCGACCAGCACCGCGGAAAAATCCGGAAAACGCGGCAGCAGCCGGCACATCGCCGCGACGAACACGTCGCTGCCCTTCTGCGCGCGGACGCGGCCGAAGCAGCCGATGGCATATTTGCCCGGCAGTCCGCTCTCGGCGAAGGCCGCGGCGCGATCCGCCGGCGGGGAATACACGTCGGTGTCGACGCCATGCGTCACCACCGTCGCTTCGCGCTTCAGATAGGACGCCGAGATGTCGCTGGTCGCGATGATCGCGTCCATGCGGCGGATCAGCCAGCGCGTGATCCAGCTGTGATGGCGCTGCGCGGCCGAGGTGAACACCAGCTTCAACGGCCAGCCGAGCGCCCGCATGATCACGCCGACGATCATCTCGTCGTTGCGGCGGGCATGCCAGATCAGCGGCCGCCGCCGGCCCCACAATTTGAACAGATCGCTCGCGCGCATCCGCGCGATCCCTTCGGGCGCGTAGGAGCCGAGCCACGCCGCGCGCACCAGCCTCGCCAGCTTCGGCGCCACCATCCGGTTGGTCGCGGTCACGCCGGAATAGCGCCGGTGCAGGTTGGGCACGATCACGTCGAGATCTGCGGCGGAAAACGGCTCGGCTTGCACACTCAACTCCAATTGCAGCGGTTCCCTATACGCAACATTAAGCATCGCCGCCAGTTCGCTATGCACGCAACAGGTCGTTCATTTCGCGGGCGTTAGTCTGCCGGAAACAAACAGGGATCGCGTCAAACAATGACCGTGCTCGTGACCGGCGGCGCCGGCTATATCGGCAGCCACATGGTGCTCGCGCTGGCGGAAGCCGGCGAAAGCGTCGTGGTGATCGACAACCTTTCGAGCGGCTTTTCCGCCTTCGTGCCCGACGGCGTGCCGCTGTTCATCGGCGATGCCGGCGATGAAAATCTCGTCGACGGCGTCATCGGCCAGCACGGCGTCGACAGCATCATCCATCTGGCGGGCTCGGTCGTGGTGCCGGAATCGGTGCGCGATCCGCTGCTCTACTACCGCAACAACACCATGACCACGCGCAGCCTGTTGAATGCGGCGGTCAAGCGCGGCGTCAGCCGCTTCGTGTTCTCCTCGACCGCGGCCGTCTACGGCAATCCGAACGAGGTGCCGGTGCCCGAGAGCGCGCCGACCCGTCCGACCTCGCCCTACGGCACCTCGAAGCTGATGGCCGAGATCATACTGCACGACGTGGCCTCGGCACATGACCTCAACTACGTGGTGCTGCGCTACTTCAACGTCGCCGGCGCCGATCCGTTCGGACGAGCCGGGCTTGCCACCGTCGGCGCGACGCACCTGATGAAGATCGCGATGGAGGTCGCCACCGGCCAGCGCGCCAAGATCGACGTCTTCGGCACGGATTATCCGACCCCCGACGGCACCTGCATCCGCGATTTCATCCATGTCTGCGATCTCGCCCAGGTGCACCGCTCCGCGCTGGCCTATCTGCGCGCCGGCGGCAGCTCGGTCACGCTGAATTGTGGGTACGGCCGCGGCTATTCCGTGCTCGAGACCATCGAGGCCGTCCGGCGCGTCTCCGGCCGCGCCATTCCCGTCCAATACGCGCCGCGGCGCCCCGGCGACATCATGAGCATGGTCGCCGACACCAGCCGTCTGAAGGCGCTGCTCGACTGGACGCCGATCTATGACGATCTGGAAACGATCGCCGCCCATGCGCTGGCCTGGGAGGAGAAACTGTTCCTGGAACGCCACAGCGGCGTGCTGCAGCGGGCCTCGGCCTAGAATCAACGACTTAGCCGGACGCCGGGGGGCTTGAAAAAGCCGCCCCGAGCGGGCAAGCACTGCTGTCCGCCCGGCGATTTGTCCCGGCGGCCAGGGACCAGAATGGCCGAATTTCCGAAGAAGATCACCGACGATCCCTATGGCGCCGCGATCCTGATCCGCCGCCTCGTGATGGAACAGGGCATTCTCTACTGGCGCCGCTATCTCACCGCCTTCGCGCTGATGGCGGTCTCGGCCGGCGCCAGCGCCGGCGCCGCCTACATCCTCGGCCAGGTCATCAACAAGGCCTATGTCGACAAGAGCATCCCCGGCATCGCGGTGCTCTCCGGCGTCACCGTGCTGCTCTTGTTCGTCAAGGGCGTCTCGACCTACGGCTACGCGGTGATCCTGTCGAAGATCTCGAACGCGATCCTCGCCAACAACCAGCGCGCGCTGTTCGCGAAGCTGATGAGCGAGAGCATCGGCTTCTTCTCCGAGCGGCACTCGTCGGAGTTCCTCGCCCGCCTCACCGCCGGCGCCAAGTCGATCACCGACGTCCTGACCATGCTGATCAACGCGATCGGCCGCGACCTGCTGCTCTTGATCAGCATGATCGCCGTGATGGTCGCGCAGGACCCCTGGATGTCGCTGCTCGGCCTCGTCGTCGTGCCGCCGGCGATGCTGGTGCTGCGCAAGCTGGTCAAGCGCATCAAGGGCCTCGCGCACAGCCAGTTTACCGGCAATGCGGACATCCTGGAGACCATGCAGGAATCGCTGCAGGGCATCCGCACCGTCAAGGCGTTCACGCTCGAGGACGCGATGCGCGCCCGCATCGACGAGAACATCGCAGTGGTCGAGCGCAACGCCAACAAGATGGCCCGCGTCTCCAACCGTTCCAACCCGCTGATGGAGATGCTCGGCGGCTTCGCCGTCGCCGGCTGCCTGATGTACGGCGGCTATGCCGTGGTCGCGCTCAACGCCACGCCCGGCCAGTTCTTCTCGTTCATGACCGCCTTCCTGATGGCGACCGAGCCGGCGAAGCGGCTGGCGCGGCTCAACATCGATCTCAACAGCCAGCTCGTCGGCGCCCGCATGCTGCTCGAAGTGGTCGACAGCCCCGCCAGCGAGCAGCCGGACGACGACAAGCCGGCGCTGAAGCTGACGCAGGCCAAGATCGAGCTGCGCGACGTCTCCTTCGCCTATCGCGACAACGAGCCGGTGCTCAACCGCATGAGCTTCACGGCCGAGCCCGGCAAGGTCACCGCTTTGGTCGGCCCGTCCGGCGGCGGCAAGTCGACGGTGCTGGCGCTGCTGCTGCGGTTCTACGAGGCGACCGCGGGCGACATCCTGATCGACGGCCAGTCGATCGCGCAGGTGTCGCGCCGTAGCTTGCGCGAGCAGGCCGCCTATGTCGGCCAGGACGTCTACCTGTTCCGCGATAGCATCCGCGCCAACATCGCCTTCGGCAAGCCCGGCGCGACCGAGGCCGAGATCATCGAGGCGGCGAAGGCGGCCTGCGCGCACGACTTCATCATGAGCTTCCCGCTTGGCTACGACACGCCGGTCGGCGAGCACGGCACCCAGCTCTCCGGCGGCCAGCGCCAGCGCATCGCGGTCGCCCGCGCGCTGATCCGCAACGCGCCGATCATCCTGCTCGACGAGGCCACCGCGGCGCTGGACTCCGAATCCGAGCGCCAGGTGCAGGAGGCGATCGAGCATCTCTGCCAGAACCGCACCACCATCGTCATCGCGCATCGCCTGCACACCATCATGAACGCCGACGCCATCCTGGTGGTCGAAGCCGGCGAGATCGTCGAGCGCGGCCGGCATGACGATCTGTTGCGCCGTGGCGGCCGCTATGCTTCGTTCTTCCGCCTGCAACAGCGCGACATGGGGCCTAACGTCATCCCCATGACCGCAACCTCCTGACCCGCTTATTTCACCGCACCCGAGATCCATTTCATGAGCGCCTCCACCGTCATCCCGGCCTTCCCGCAGCCTTCGCTTCCCGTCGTCGGCGAAGCCGGCGTCTTTCCGGTCCGCCGCATCTGGTGCGTCGGCCGCAACTATCTCGAGCACATCCGCGAGATGGGCAATGACGAGCGCGACCCGCCGTTCTTCTTCGCCAAGCATGCCGACATGCTGGAGCCGGACGGCGCCGTGATCCCCTACCCGCCGCTGACCAAGGACATGCATCACGAGGTCGAGCTGGTGGTCGCGCTGAAGAGCGGCGGCCTCAACATTCCGACCGACAAGGCGCTCGACCACGTCTACGGCTACGCCGTCGGCATCGACCTCACCCGCCGCGACCTGCAGCTCGCCTCCCGCAAGATGCAGCGCCCCTGGGAGGTCGGCAAGTCGTTCGACCATTCCGCGCCCTGCTCGGCCATCCAGCCCGCGGCCAAGATCGGCCACCCCGCGAAGGGCAAGATCTGGCTGTCGGTCAACGGCACCGAGCGCCAGACCGGCGACCTCTCCGAGCTGATCTGGAACGTGCCGGAGATCATCTGGAAGCTCTCCCAGCAGGTCGAGCTCGCCGCCGGCGACATCATCATGACCGGCACGCCCGCCGGCGTCGCGGCGGTCGTTCCGGGCGACAAGATCGAATGCGGCGTCGACGGCGTGGGCACACTGAAGGTCTCGATCGGGCCTGCGGCGGCGTAAGCGGCGCCCACGGTCCCTCGCAACACTTCCAAAAAGGCCGCGCTCTGCGCGGCTTTTTTCGGTCTGGCGCCCGATCGCAGCCAGGCACCGGGGTCACCCTCCCCTGGAGGGGGAGGGTCAGACCTGCTTTGCGACATCATCTGATCCACAATCTCAACAGCGTTCAGGCTGAGACGAACATCCACGCTCTCGCGACGCAGTCCGCGCCCTGAACGGCTTTCCTTCATTGAAGCCCAATCGCAGCCGAGGACTGGTTCACCCTCCCCTGGAGGGGGAGGGTCGCCTCACGAGGAGCGAAGCGACACGTGAGGCGGGGTGGGGTGATCTCTCCTCTGGCACCGGTGCGCGTGGAGAGATCACCCCACCCCGCTCGCCCGCTTCGCGCGCGAGCGACCCTCCCCCTCCAGGGGAGGGTGGGACCGGCCGAGCGGCAACACTGATCCACAATCTCAAACAGCATCAAGGAAGAGACGAGCACCCACCTTCTCGCGACGCATTCCGCGCCCGAGTGATGCTCCAATTCCCGCCCTCTCCAGATGGAGGGCGCAGGGAAGGCCGGGCGCTGGCCGCGCCCGTGGCCCGCCTGCAGAAAAAAAGCAGGCGGCAGTCACCACAGGTCTGGCCGAACACACCCGGCCTTCCCCGCGCGATGGTTTTAACGGGCTATAGCGCGCTCTTCCTGGTGCACCGGGCTTTCTGGCCACCATCCGCTGCGCAAAGCGAAGCTTTGTCGCAACGTTGATACTAGCATCGGAGTATCAGAACCACACGCCTTCACCGTCCACGAGGAAAGCGTTCGTCCGTGCTCATCACACGCCGCCGCCCCGCGTCCACCGCTCCCCGCTGCCAACGTCCGTGACGACCGCGAACCGTCCCCTACCGTGCAACGGGATGGGGCGGACCATAATGCTGATTTGGCGAAATTGTCAAGCAGCTCGTATCTTTTTAGAAGAGGTCGGCAGTCCCCTGATGGTGATCCGCACAGCGGACAGTCTTAGCTCCGTTAGATTCCGCTTAACGAACCATCGCTGCGCCGATAGCGGCCGGGCTTGACGTAGGCAATAACACAATCATCGAGATCTCAACGTCTTGGCCATCCATTTGCCGTTTGCGTCGATTGCGGCAAGGTACCTGAGCCCAGGTGGAGTAGATGCAGAGAAAATTGATAGTGGCGTTGGCAGCAGCACTCGTTGGCGTCTCGGGTGGCACGCCCTCAACCAACGCGCAAGATGCCGGGCGCGCTAACTGTGAAAGCCAACTTTCCACGTTCGTCTTGAAGATCGACAATCTACTGGCGCAGCACCCTCGAGACTTGAATGAAGTTCTTTCGGTCGTGCACCGTCACCTTCCCGCGGAAGGTTGTACGGCCGACGTGGCGTCGAAGGCGATGAAGACTTCGGCGTTCTTCAAGGGAGAGGAACGAAATGACCACAGCATCCAGTTCTCGCTCTTCAATGGGACCTCGGCGGCGCGTGGCGCTGCGGTCCTGCTCGTACTGAACGATTCCGGCCAATGGAGCCCGCCATTTGCGATTTGGCACCCGCCATACCCCTGACCACGGCAGAGTGACCGCGAACGTCCGTTCCGAACCCATCTTTGGAACGCGTAGGGCGGATTAGCCGAAGGCGTAATCCGCCGTCCCTCCGCGGAGAAGAAGCGGCGGATTACGCTCCGCTAATCCGCCCTACTCCCCAATCTCACCGAAACGCCGACACCACGATGGCGCCGACGATCGCCACCGTCAACGTGTACTTCGCCGCATAATACACCGTCCTGTTCCACGCCTTCACCTTCCGCGTGGCCAGATGAAGCTCATACAGCTTGCCGAACACCTTGTTCAGCACGCCGACGTGCTCGCCGTCGACGTTCTGCGTCGCCGAGGCCTTGACGATGTGGTGGCTGACCCAGCGGTTGATGGCGGCGATGAAGCCGAGCTTCATCGGGCGCTCGACGTCGCAGAACAGGATGATGCGGTTGACGTCGGTGGCGTTCTCGGCGCTGTGGATGAAGGTCTCGTCGAACATGAAGGCTTCGCCGTCGCGCCAGACGCAGGGCACGCCGTCGACCAGGATGCGGCACTTGTCGGAGTTCGGCGTGACGAGCCCCAGATGATAGCGCAGCGAGCCGGCGAAGGGATCGCGGTGGGCGCCGAGCTTGCCGCCGGGCGGCAGCATCGCGAACATCGCGCCATGCACGTTCGGGATGGAGTTCAAAAGCTCGACCGTCTTCGGACACAGCGTACGCGCCGACGGTAGGAAGTCGTCGTACCATTTCAGATAGAAGCGCTTCCAGCCGCTCTTGAAGAACGAGTAGAAGCCCCAGTCGTTGTTGGCGGCGGCGGCGCGGATGAAGCCCTCGTCGAACAGGCGTACCGCCTCCTCGCGGATGGTCTGCCAGTTATCGGTGAGCTTCTTCAACTCGGGAAACTGCTCCACCGGGATCACCGGCGTGTTGGGCACAGCCGAGCCGGCATACATCAGCACATTGTAGGGGGCGAGATAGGTGGAGTGGTCGCCGAGCTGGCGGGCGAAGCGCAGCCGCTGCTTGCCGCGGAAGTGGACGTAGATGGTGGCCCCGATCAGGATGTAGAGGCCGATGAGCTGTGGCGCGAAGAGCTGTCTGAGCATGTCCGGGACCCATGATCCGGCCGCTCAGAGCGTGTTGCGCAGATGTGTCGCCTTCTGGGCGAGATCGAAGGGGTGCTCTGATGCCGGCCAAGGGCCTCAATTTAGCCGCAAGCGCGACCGGCCGCATCCCTTCGCACGAGGGTTGTGAACGGGAATCGGGGTTGAAAGTTCTGCGGCGTGACCCGGCTGCAACAGCCGCCGGCCCCGGCTCGCGATCGCGCTAAGCCCGCGTCAGCTCCTGCAGGCCCTTGAAGGTCAGCCGCTTGGGGTCCCGGACGCCGGCCAGATACATGCGGCGGATGAAGGCGGCCACCGCGTCGCGGTCGTAGCCGGTGAGGACGACGATGGCATCCACCGCGGTCTTCTGGGCCTCCATGGGACTGGTCCTCCTGGCAATGCACCCGGCACGCGCAAGCTGTCACGATGCCGATTAACATCGCGTTAACCGTGCGGACGGCCGCCGGTTCCCATGCCGCGATTCCTGCCGCCGCTCCATACGCGAAACCGCGCAGGCCGGCGCGGCCGCCGTCGAGCGCCGCAGGAGCGCCGCCGTCACACCAGGAAGAAGTCCTCCGGCGCCCCGATCAGGCGGTCATCGCCGTGGACCACGAGCTTCCGCCGCATCGGGCGCACCGGCGGCGTGATGACCCGCCGTTCGAGCTCGTTGGCGCCTGGCAACTGGTCGACGAAGCGGACGGCGAAGCCGTCGGGGAAATGCCTGATGACACGGCCGATGCAACTGCCCACCGCCAGCGGCGTGCCGATCTCCGGCTGGATCTCCGCCGAGACCGCGGCGCCGGACATCGAGGCATCAATCACGAAGCACGGGATGCAGCTGCCGTCGGCGAGCGTCAGCGCCGAATGCGGCGAGTTCGGCACGAAGCGCGCATCGCGGCGGGAATCGCGGATCGACGGATCCTTCTGCTTCTTCTCCAGCCAGACCAGCTTCTCGGCGAGCTTGGCGCGCTCGGCGCGCGTCATCTCCAGCTCGAGCAGAAAGCCGCCATGCACGGTGTCGCTGATCTCGCCTTCGAACTTGCCGAAGTCGCGGAAATACGAGGTCAGGCGATCGCCGACCTTGCCGACCACGGGCACCTCGAGCAGCGCGCGGAACGGCGACACCCGCGTGGTGCGGCAGGCGAAGGATCGCAGCCGTCCTTCCGGCGAATACCAGTTCGGAAGCGTGTAGGACCCGACCGTCTGAATCCTGACCGCGCGCTGCTTCAGGAATCGAGCAACCGACATTGCACGTCTCCCCTCGAACCCATGATGTCCCCGATGGCCCGGCCCCCGCCGAGGCACGATATGCCTGTTACAATTTCTGCGTGCATTTTCGGTCGAACTAACTCGAAATGGGCAAAGCCGCCATGCCCCGGACCGTGCGCGCAAATTCTTGAGGAAATCTGAATCCGAAACGGAAATCCCGCTCAACGGAATCGTATGTCCAACCCGTTTCTGCTTTCTGAAAATGTCGGCCCGTCGGATTACGGTGCGGCGCGGCACTTGTTCGTCCGGGCACGAGCGGCTGATCGCATCAGCCGCGGCGCCATCGCGCCACGACGCACACCGGCTCACGATGAGCGTGCGTTCGCGTCCAACGCGATTAGTCAATGATTCACTCTGACGCGCGGCCACTGAGGCGCAGCTGCAACTCACAATTTCATTCAATCAGATGAGCAACTATCAGCGCGCGCAACCGCGCTGCCAGCAAACAGCTAACACGTTCGTGTCGTTTCGCTATTTGCTCGCTAACAACCTGTTCACCACTTGCGCAATCGGTCCGCACGGCAGCGGCTGCCGCCTATGCTGTTCAATTTCGCATATACTATTGCCGCTTAGTCGTAAGTGAGGGGGACGGCTGTCAGTCGGCTCGCGCGTCGCCCCGGGCGTATGAGTAAGCAAAGTAGTCACGCGTATGATGACCGCACGCATCGTGGTGTTAACCATCGCTCTCGGCGCGGGCGGCGTTGCGGCCTATCTGGTCAGCAATTCCGACGGCCAGCGGCAGGCGCCCGTGGCGCCGGTCGTGCAGTTGCCGACGGTCGAGGTGCTGGTCGCCAAGACCGACATCGGGCTCGGACAGGCGATCAAGCCCGGCGACCTGATCTGGCAGACCTGGCCCGAGGCCGCGAGCAACATCTTCATCCGGCGCGGCGACCGTCCCGAGGCGGCCAATCAGCTGGTCGGCACCATCGCCCGTTCGCCGTTCGTGATCGGCGAGCCGATCCGCGAGCAGAAGCTGGTGAAGGCGGACGGCTCCGGCTTCATGGCGGCGATCCTGCCCGCGGGCATGCGCGCGATCTCCACCGAGATCTCGCCCGAGACCGGCGCCGGCGGCTTCATCCTGCCGAACGACCGCGTCGACGTCATCCTGTCGAAGCGCGACAAGAACCCTGACAAGCCCGGCGCCGCCGACTTCGTCAGCTCCGAGATCATTCTCTCCAACGTCCGCGTGCTCGCGATCGATCAGGCGCCGAAGGAGAAGGAAGGCCAGAACACCGTCGTCGGCAAGACGGTGACGCTCGAGCTCAGGCCCGAGCAGGCCGAGACCCTGGCGCGCGCGCGACAGGCCGGCTCGCTGGCGCTGGCGCTGCGCAGCATCGCCGACGTGAACGCCGCCGACGGCAACAAGACCGAGGCGCAGCAACAGCAGCAGCAGATGGCGCGTCGGGGCAGCGCCATCGAGATCATTCGCTATGGGATCACGAGCTCGCTGACGGCGCAGAAGTGACCGAAAGGACGAGGAAGATGATGGGTGGGCATCAACGCGCAAAGTTCGGGACGTGGGTCGTCCGCGCGCTATCGACATCGGCCGTGATCGGGCTTGCGCTCAATCCGGCGCTGACGCCGGTGAAGGCGGCCGACGACAGGCTGGAGACGCCGGTGGTTTCGGTCGGCTCGTCGAAGGTGCGCTTCCTCTCGCTCGGCATCGGCAAGTCGGTGGTCGTCGACTTCCCGCAGGACGTCAAGGACGTGCTGGTGGCCGATCCCAAGGTCGCCAACGCCGTCGTCCGTTCGGCCCGACGCGCCTACATCATCGGCGCCGCAGTCGGCCAGACCAACGTCGTGTTCTTCGACGGCGAGGGACAGCAGGTCGCGGCCTATGACATCGCGATCAAGCGCGATCTCAACGGCGTGCGCCAGGCGCTGAGCCAGAGCATTCCCGGCGTCAAGATCGACGGCGTCGGCGAAGGCGTGATCCTGACCGGATCGGTGTCGAGCCCGGTCGAGGCGCAGCAGGCCGGCGAGATCGCCGCACGCCTGGTCGGCGGTGCCGACAAGGTGGTCAACTCGATCGTCGTGCGCGGCCGCGATCAGGTGATGCTGAAGGTCAACGTGTCGGAGGTCCGGCGCGAGATCGTCAAGCAGCTCGGCATCGATCTCAGCGCCAGCCTGAACTACGGCACCGCGGTGGTGAACTTCAACAACACCAACCCGTTCACCGCCTATGGCAAGTCGCTGGTCGGCCCCAACGGCCTTTCCGCCACCGGCGGCGGCTTGTCGTCGGTCTCGGCGACGCTGCGCGCCATGGAGACGGCCGGTGTCGTCAAGACGCTCGCCGAGCCGAACCTGACCGCGATCTCCGGCGAATCCGCGACCTTCATCGCGGGCGGCGAGTTCCCGATTCCCGGCGGCTATTCCTGCGATCCCACCACGCGGGTCTGCAGCACGTCGATCACCTACAAGAAGTTCGGCATCTCGCTCAACTTCACGCCCGTCGTGCTCGGCGAAGGCCGCATCAGCCTCCGGGTGATGACGGAGGTGTCGGAGCTGTCGAACGACAACGCGATCACGGTGTCCTATGCGCTGACCTCGGCCTCGACCTCGTCGGTGACGATCCCCGCGATCCGCACCCGCCGCGCCGAGACCACGGTCGAGATCCCCTCCGGTGGCTCGATGGCGATGGCCGGCCTGATCCAGAACCAGACCAAGCAGGCGATCAACGGCCTGCCCGGGCTCAACCAGCTGCCGGTGCTCGGCCAGCTGTTCCGCAGCCAGGACTACGTCAACAACGAGACCGAGCTGATGGTGCTGGTGACGCCCTATGTCGTGCGCGCCGTCGCCCAGAAGGAGCTGTCGCGTCCGGACGACGGCTTCGCGCCGGCCACCGACTCGGAGTCGGCGCTGCTCGGCCGCATGAACCGGCTGTACGGCATCGCCGCCAGGGTCGACGCGGCCACGGGGCAGCCGGCCGGCTTCGGCTTCATCATCGACTGAGATTGCGGGACGACGGGGCACGGGGGAACGATCATGTCGGCAACATCCATACCAGACGGCAGGCGCGCGCTGCGCCGGATCGTCGCCATCGCGGGGCTGGCGCTCACGCTCGGCGCCTGCAACACCACCACCGGTGAGGTCGTCGCGACGATCCCGGACGACTACAAGATCCGCCATCCGATCGCGATCGAGGAAGGCCGGCAGTCGACCGTCGTCTTCATCGGCAGCGGCCGCGGCGGCCTGACCTACCAGCAGCGCGTGGACGTCGCGGGGCTCGCGCGCTCATGGCTGCGCGAAGGCACCGGCGGGATCATGGCGGAGGTGCCGACGGGCACGTCGAATGCGCGCGCCGCGGCCGACGCCTACCGCGAGATCCGCGCCGTGCTGACCGCCGGCGGCGTTCCCTCGCACGCGATCACCCTGCGCAACACCATGCCCGACGATCCGCGGCAGCTCGCCGTCATCCGGCTGAGCTATCCGAAGATCGCCGCCGTCGCCGGTCCCTGCGGGCTGTGGCCCGACGACCTCGGGCCGAACTTCAGCAATCCCGGCTACAGCAGCAACCAGCACTATCAGAATTTCGGCTGCGCCACGCAGCGCAACCTCGCTGCGATGATCGACAACCCGGCCGATCTCGAGCAGCCGCGCTCGGAGATGGCCGCCTACACGCCGCGCCGCTCCGCGCTGTTCGAGAAGTACCGCAAGGGCGAGTCGACGGCGGTGGCGTATCCGGAGTCCGACAAGGCCAAGCTCAGCGATACAGGCAAATGATCAACGCGTCCCGTCAGAGCCAGGATGAGCAGCCCGGCCCCACCGGCCCGGCCCTCGACGATCACATCGCGCCGGTCCCGCGCGTCTCGGTGCAGGCATTCTGCGAAACCGACCAGACCTCGGCCGCGATCCTCGCCGCGAGCCAGGACCGCCGGCTCGGCAAGGCGCACATCACGATCAAGGCGGGCGGCATGCCGCGCGCCATCGAGACCTATCATTCGCAGCCGACGCCGAACGTCATCGTGATCGAGACCAGGCCCGGCGGCGACATTCTCGGCGGCCTCGACGATCTCGCCAGCGTCTGCGATCCCGGCACCCGCGTGGTGCTGATCGGCAGCCCGTCCGACGGCGTCGCCTATCGCGAGCTGGTCCGGCGCGGCGTCAACGACTACGTGCTCGGCCCGGTCGAGACCATCGACGTGATCCGCTCGGTCTGCAGCCTGTTCTCGGCCTCGGAGGCCGTCATCACCGGCCGCATCATCGCCGTGGTCGGCGCCAAGGGCGGCGTCGGCGCCTCCACCGTCGCCCACAACGTCGCCTGGAGCATGGCGCGCGACCTGACGCTGGATTCGGTCGTGATCGATCTCGACATGGCGTTCGGCACCGCAGGGCTGGACTACAACCAGGATCCGCTGCAGGGCATCGCCAACGCCGTGTTCCAGCCGGACCGGCCGGATACGGCGCTGATGGAGCGCCTGCTCGCCAAATGCACCGAAAATCTCAACCTGCTCGCCGCGCCCGCGACGCTCGACCGCGTCTATGATTTCGGCGCCGACGCGTTCGACGCGATCTTCGACACCCTGCGCATGACCCAGCAATGCATCGTGCTCGACGTGCCGCACCAATGGTCGGCCTGGACGCGGCATGCGCTGATCAATGCCGACGACATCCTGGTGGTCGCCGAGCCCGATCTGGCGAACCTGCGCAACGCCAAGAACCTGCTCGGCGTGCTCAAGGCCTCCCGTCCCAACGACCGGCCGCCGCTGTACTGCCTGAACCAGGTCGGCATGCCCAAGCGGCCGGAGATCGACCTGAAGCGCTTCGCCAAGACCGTCGAGGCCGAGCCGGTCGCGGTCATCCCGTTCGACTGCAAACTGTTCGGCACCGCCGCCAACAACGGCCAGATGATCGCGGAGATATCGGGGCTGAGCCGCACGCCAAAACTGTTCCAGGACATCGCGAACCGGCTCACCGGACGGATCGACCACAAGCCGCAGCGCGGCTCGCTGCTGGCGCCGATCGCGAAACTGCTCGGCGCGAAATAGCGCCTGAGATCATGATGCGATTCCAGGGACTCGCATCATGATCTCATCTCTTTGTTTGGGCATGATCTCCGCGTAAATGCCGTTGGCGTTTGTCGCGAGGGAAAACCGGTTTCCACTTTCCGGATCATGCTCTAGTCGTCGGACCGGCTGAGTGCCCGCGCCAGCGCCTTGTCGGGCTCGCCGGCCACCGGACGGTCGCGGCGCGGCGACAGCTCGCGCTGCGCGATCTTGCGGCGCTCCAGGATGCGCTTGACATAGGCGACGCTGGCGCTGGCCTGCTCCGGCGGCAGCCCCGAACGCGCGATGCTCTCGGCCTCGCTCATCCGGCCCTGCAGGCCGACGATGACGGCGAGATTGGTCCGGACCCGCGGGCTGGCATCGGGGTGCGCGCTGGCCTTGCGCAACTGCTCCTCGGCCTTCGGCAGTTCGTTCGAGAGCGCATAGGAGAGACCGAGATTGGACAGCACGGAAGGATCGTCAGGGGCGATCTTCAGCGCCGTCATGTAGTATTGCCGGGCCTCCTCGTTGCGCCCCATCTGGTCGAGCGTGGCGCCCTGCGCCGACAGGATGCGCCAGTCGGGATCCTCGGGCGAATGCGCGCGGCTGAGCACGTCGAACGCCTGCTGGAAATTGCCGTTGTCGGCAAGCGCGCGGCCAAAGGCCGCCAGCAGCGCCTTGTTGCCGGGATTGGCGATCGTCGCCTGCTCGAGCACGGCGACCGCCTGCGAGCGCTGGCCGGTGCCGCGCAGGGCGCTGCCATAGCGCAGCGCCACCTCGGGATCGTTGGGATTGGCGCGGAAGCGCTCGCGGAGCTGGTCGATCTCGGCGCGCGGGTCGGCGGCGGCCGCGCGGCTCTTTTCGGGATTGCCGCCCAGTGCCCCCGTGACCTCGCTGAGATCGGTGGTCTGGCAGGCGCCGAGACCGAGCAGCACGGCCGTGAACGACAGCGCGAACGCGGCCGGCCGGAGCAGAGGGAGAGAGCGAAGGGGCCGCGTACGCATGCAACTGAACTACTTCGGGACCAGATGATCTGCACGCTGGCAGATTAACCCTAAGGTCCCGTTAAGCGGGCGCGGCCGGCCCGCTCAATCGATGAATTCGGCGCCGAACTCGCAGCCGATGCGCCAAGCCAGCCGGCACTTGCGCTGGTGGTCGGGCGCGAAGACGATGGTGAACTGCGGGGGAATCTCGACGAATTCGGCGATCACCTTGACGCCGCCGTCGGAAATATCCGTGACCGTGCAGTCCCGCGGCAGGCTGCCGTTGCCATAGTGAATCTTCGCGATCCTCCTGCACAGCCGACGTTCACTCTTGCGACGGTTCGCCAACATCAACATTTCGACGTCTCACCCACTCAATCGTCCAATCCGGAGACCTCGTTTGTAGCGAGGAAACCTTGGGATCTGGCTAGCGCCAAGCCCGGAAATCCGGCGACCGGATTTGGGTTTCGTTTACCCTCTGCATCCCTCAGCGGACCGGCAGCAGCACACGATCGAAATACGCCGACAGCCTCCCGACGTCGTCGAGCGGCAGGACGTCGGCGACATACTGATCGGGCCGCACGATCACGATGCAGCCCGCGGCGCGATCGATGCCGCGCATCGCAAAGATGTCCTGGCCGCTCTTCAGATCGGCACAGAACATCTTCTCGTAGTCGATAAGACCGTAACGGCCCTTCCGCGGCAGCAGCAGCTCCGGCATTCGTTCGAGCGCGAGTTCGCGATGCCCCTGCTGGAACACCGCGCGCAGATCGATCACGGAGTCGATGTCGGCGCCCACCTGGGTGTGGCGGCGCACGGGCGAGGCCGAATCCTCGCTGAGGAATGTGCACAGGCGGCGGATCGCGGACCCCGGCGCGGCCGGATCCTCCGCGGCCGCGAAAGCGAAGATGCGGAAGCGGCCGTCGGCTTGCACGACATGTCCGAGCTGCGCCGGCTTGGCGTCGCCGAGCCGGATGACCGGCGCCGAGTGAAAGCGCTTGCCGATGACGAAGCCGGTGGCGAGCGGCTGGAAGGTGTCGTCGCCGGTGAGGACGGAGGGCCGATAGTGCGTGGCGGTGCCCGCCGTGTAGCGGCCGTGACGGACGAAATAGTCCTGCGTCTTGGCCGCGTCGGCGCCGCCCTGCTTGGCGGCGGAGGCAAGAATTCCTGACCATTCGCGATCGAAATCGATCAGCTCCTGGGCGATGGCCCGCCGTTCGGCCGAATAGCTGTGCAGGAGCTGCGGCGCGCAACGCCTGCCCAGCACGGCGGCGAGCTTCCAGCCGAGATTGAACGTGTCCTGCATCGACACGTTCATGCCCTGCCCCGCCTTCGGGCTGTGGGTGTGGCAGGCGTCACCGGCGATGAAGACGCGCGGCAGCCGCGTTGCCACCTCGGCCTCCGGCACGTCGTCGAACTTGTCGGTGATGCGCTGGCCGATCTCGTAGACCGACCACCACGCGACCTCCTTCACCTCAAGCGTATACGGCGCGAGAATGCGCTGCGCCTTGGCGATCACCTCGTCGACGGTGATGTTGCGCCCGGCCACGCGCTCGCCGACCTCGAGCTTGGCGAGCTCGACATACAGCCGGACGAGATAGCCGCCCTCGCGCGGGATCACCAGCAGGCTGCCGTCCTTGGCGGACTGGATCAGCGATTTGAAGCGGATGTCGGGAAAATCGGTCACGGCGAGCACGTCCATGACGCCCCAGGCGTGGTTGGCGGAATCCCCGTGCAGTTCGCGGCCGATCGCCTTGCGCACGACGCTGCGCGCGCCATCGCAGCCGACGACGTAGCGCGCGCGCACCGTCTCCACCTGGCCTTCATGCTCCGGGTCTATGCGATCGAAGCTGACGGTCACGCCGTGCGCGTCGACGCCTGCGGCCGGATCGATCCGCAGATCACGCAGTCGCCGCGCGTAGTGCGGCTCGAGCTTCGCGGCCGAACGGCGCATCACGTCCAGGAAGAAATCGTGGACCCGAGCCTGGTTGAGCACGACATGCGGCATCTCCGACAGGCCATCCTCGACGTCCTGCACGCGACCGCTGCGCGCGATATGCTTGCTGTCCTGGTCGCTCGGCTTCCAGAACGTGGTCTCGTTGATCCAGCACGCTTCCCTCAGCACTTTCTCGGCAAAACCATAGGCCTGGAACATCTCCATGGTGCGGCAGGCGATGCCGTCGGCCTGGCCGAGCAGCAGCCGGCCCGGCTTCTGCTCGACGATGCAGGTCCTGATGTCCGGAAAAGCGGAAAGCTGGGCAGCGAGGTTCAACCCGGCGGGGCCACAGCCGACGATGAGGACATCGGCCTCGGGCGGCAGCGGGCCGGTCGCGCCGGCGCTCGCCACACGTTCGGCCGCGTCGAAGATCTCGGGATCGCCCGGCTGGAAGCCGTTGAGATGAAACTGCACGTGACCACCTTCCCTCGCCATTCTTATTGATCAGTATGCTGATCATCAGTATGCTTGTCAAGCTGGTGACAGGAGATTCGAATTGACCGAGATGCGGGACATGCCGGGGCACCTGGCGCGCCGGTTTCAGCAGATCGCCGTGGCGGTGTTCCTGGCGGAGGTGGAAGCGGCCGGCTTCGACCTGACGCCGGTGCAATATGCGGCGCTGGCGGCGATCGCGGCCAACCCGGCCATCGACCAGATCACGCTCGCTGGCCTGATCGCCTATGACCGCACCACGATCACCGGAGTGATCGACCGGCTCGCACAGAAGGGCCTCGTCGTCCGCCGTGCGAGCGCGCGCGACCGCCGGTCACGGGAGCTGTTGATCACCGATGAGGGGAGAAGGACGCTGGAGGCGATCACGCCGGCGGTCGAGGCAGCGCAGCGGCTGATGGTGCGCGGCCTCAGCGAGGCCGAGGCGAAGGAGTTGGTCCGCCTCATGCAGAAGGCGATCGCCGCCGGCAACGATCTCAGCCGCGCGCCGCTGCGGGAGGGGGCGGCGGAGCGGTAAGCCCAAGCAAAACTGCTGGTTGCTTACCCGTCATGCCCCGGACCGGTTCCGGGCATCCGCGTTCTTCCAAGCCCAACGACATCGATGGCCGGATCCAGCCCGGCCATGACGATGTGGAGAGAGCCGCCCCAAGCTGACGTCATAGAGGCGAGCGCCGCTCGTGCCCCCCTGCCCTCACGAATACCGCATCACGCCGTCGTCGACCTTGCCGAAGCGCAGCGAGACGATATCCAGCGCGTAGTTCTGGTACAGCCGCCACGGCCGCTTGGAGCCCTGTTTCGGCAGGTCGGCGACCGCGCGCTGCACATAGCCGGAGCTGAAGCTCAGCGACGGCAGCGGCGTAACGGTGGAATCGTCATTGTGCGGCACGCATTGGCGATAGCCGTGCCGGTCCATGTAGTTCAGGAGACGGCAGACATATTCGCAGGTGAGGTCGCATTTCAGCGTCCACGACGCGTTGGTGTAGCCGAGCGTCGCCGCCAGATTCGGCACGTCGGAATACATCATGCCCTTGTAGTTGAGCGTCTTGGCGAAATCGACGGTGCGGCCATCCACGACGACCTCGATGCCGCCGAGCACCTGCAGCACCAGCCCGGTCGCGGTGACCACGATATCGGCCTCGATTTCGCGGCCGTCGGTGAGGCGCAAGCCGCGCTCGGTGAAGGTCTCGATCCCGGCCGTCACCACCGAGGCGCGCTGCTCGCGAATGGTCTTGAACAGGTCGCCATCCGGCACCAGGCACAACCGCTGGTCCCACGGGTTGTAGCGCGGCGTGAAATGGGTGGCGACGTCGTAATCGGGACCCAGCGCGGCGCGCACCCCGCCCAGGATCAGCTGCTTGACCCGCTGCGGCTTGCGCCGGCTGAGCTGGAAGAAGTACATCCCGAACAGCACGTTGCGCCAGCGGATCAGGTGATAGGCGAGGCCAGCGGGCAGATGCCGGCGCAGCTTGTTGGCGAGCGCGTCCTGCGCCGGGCGCGACACCACATAGGTCGGTGAGCGCTGCAGCATCGTCACATGCGCGGCGGACTTGGCCATCGCCGGCACCAATGTGACCGCGGTCGCGCCGGAGCCGATCACGACGACGCGCTTGCCGGCATAGTCGAGATCCTCCGGCCAGGCCTGCGGATGCACGATGCGGCCCTTGAAATCGGCCATGCCCTTGAAGTCCGGCAGATAGCCCGACTCGTAGCGGTAGTAGCCGGAGCACATGAACAGAAAGCCGCAGGTCATCGACACTGTCTCGACCGTGCCCTGCTCCGTCCGGCGCTCGGCCTCGACGGTCCAGCGTGCGTCCGCGCTCGACCACGACGCGCGCCGGACCCGATGGTTGAACCGGATGTGGCGGTCGATGCCGTTCTCGGTCGCGGTGTCCTGGACGTATTTCAGGATCTGCGGCCCGTCGGCGATCGCCTTCGGATCGGTCCACGGCTTGAACGAATAGCCGAGCGTGTACATGTCGCTGTCGGAGCGGATGCCGGGATAGCGGAACAGGTCCCATGTGCCGCCGATCGCGCCTCGCCCCTCCAGGATCGCGAAGCGCTTGCTCGGGCACTTGTGCTGCAGATGATAGGCGGCGGCGATGCCGGACAGCCCGGCGCCGACGATCAGCACGTCGACATGCTCTGTTGACATGAGGTGTTCCTGGCGTTTCCTGGTGCGGCTTTCTTGCTCTGGCTGCGGACAGTCGCAACCCGGCTCGTCGCTGTCAAATCGCCGGCGCATTCGTCGTCGGTCAACCCTCCTCCGCTATCAGCGGGAAACACCCTCGATACGGATCTGGTGATGAACGCTCCCCACCCGCGCGACGACAGGCCCGGCGACAGCGACAGCCGGGACGGCAGTGGTGCGCCGTCGCAGCGCATCGCCCTGGGCTTTTCGCTGTTCGCAATCGGGCTCGCAGCCTGGTCGCTCTTCCCGAGCTTTCCGGCCGGCCAGCTGATCGCGGTCGTCACCGTCATCCCGCTGGTGGCGCTCATCCTCACCTTGCGCTTTCCCGGGCGGTTCCGCATCGGCCTCGGCTCCGGCTACGGCGCCAATCTCGGCACCGGTTGCATCGTGGCGGCCGGCACGCTTGCCGCGCGCACGCTGTCGGACATCAATCTCGTCGACTGGCTGCCGCTGACAGCCTTCGCGACCGCGGTCGCGATCATTTTCCTCATCGTCGCCGCGCGGTTCGAAACCCAGCTCCGCCGCCGCGGCTGGCGGCTGCTGCTCGCCGCTCTCTTCGTCGCTGCCTATGCGTTCGGGACGCTTGGCCAGTTCAACACCGCGCTCGACCACTCGGCGCCGGCGCTGCTGCGCAGCCGCGTGCTCGCCAAGCATCTCGGCCACAGCCGGCTCGCCACGCATCAGGTGACGCTCGAGCCGTGGGGCCCGTTCGCGCGAGCCACCGATGCCCATGTTGCGCAGGCGCTGTACGAAAGGTTGCAGCCGGGCGACACCGTGTGCCTGCGCCTGGGCGATGGCGCGTTTCGCATGGCGTGGTTCACGGTGGCCGCATGCCGTTGAGACCCGGCGCTGCGGCCGAGACAGGAACGGCCATTTGCGCAGCGCGGCGATGCTGCGTATCGTCGTAGCTTCGTGGCCCGCATGAGCGCAGCGATATGCGGGGCCTCACGCGCCGTCTCGATGAACCCGGACGTCGCTCCGCTCATCCGGGCGATGCGATTGCGAGCCGTTCTGCATGACCGACTTCCTGCCCCGCCCTTTCGCTGTCGATCGTCCCGACGTGCTGGAGCTCGACATCACCGCGCTCGACGCGCGCCCCGGCGCGGTGCTGGTGGCGCGCTCGCCGTTCTATCCCGGCGGCGGCGGCCAGTTGCCGGACCGCGGCACGATCGCGTGGAACGGGATCGTCCGCGTCGTCACCGGGTTCGAGCCGACCGCCGACGGCATCTGGCACCTGATCGGTGATGACGCCATCCCCGACGGGGCGATCGAGCTGCGCGTCGATCCGGCGTTCCGGCAGCGCATGAGCGAGCAGCACACGGTGGCGCATCTCGTCAACAGCGCCGTCTACACCCTGTTCGACGGCGCGCTGCTGACCGGCGTCCGCATGACCGAGACCGACGAGTTCAGCGTCGATTTCGATCTGCCCAAGGTGGCGCCGGGGCAACTGCGCGCGGTGGAGGATGCGGTGAATGCCGCGATTTCGGACGATCGTCCGGTGCGTGCCTTCGACATGCCCTATGACGACGCGCAGGCGACCGCGGGCCTGTTTCGCGCCAAATCGGTCGCCCCGCCGCGCCAGGCCGACGGCCTGATCCGCATCGTCGACATCGACGGCCTCGACCGCCAGGCCTGCGGCGGCACGCACCTGGTCTCGACGGCGCAGGCGCGGCGGATCCGCATTCTCAAGGTCGACAAC
The DNA here is from genome assembly GCF_051168375.1 of Bradyrhizobium sp. HKCCYLRH1034. NCBI lineage: Bacteria > Pseudomonadati > Pseudomonadota > Alphaproteobacteria > Hyphomicrobiales > Nitrobacteraceae > Bradyrhizobium > Bradyrhizobium sp. HKCCYLRH1034. The sequence goes on from NZ_JBNPUW010000008.1 coordinate 202,780, forward strand.
AAGGGCCGGCAGAACCGGCGGTTGAGGATCGGATTCGTCACGGCTTGAGAATCGCGCGGCTCGCGATGAAACGGCCGGCGTCGCAATGCACATTGTCAAACGCGTATATCATCGCTCGACGTCCGATACGATTGTAACGCAGGCGCGTCCGTGATCCCATGGAAGCTCACGTCTTCCTTGCGTTCCGCAACGTCTCCGAGGGCAACTCACCCATCATCTGACGGTACTCGCTGGCAAAGCGGCCCAGATTGCCAAAGCCGCATTTGAAGGCGACCGACACGACGCTTGTGTTGGCATCGGGCCGTCGCAGAAGTTCGGATGCCCGCTGAAGTCGGACGCGCTTGGCAAACTGGCCGGGTGATCCGCGTCCCGACTCCGAGAACTCGCGGAAAATCGACCGGACGCTGACCCCCGCGATCGCGGCAATCTTCTCGAGGTCCAGAGGCTCGTCCCAATGTGCCTCGATATAGGACTCGACGGTATCGACAACCATACGGTTGACTCGCTGGGGCGCATTCAGCAGGCGGCTGCTAAAGCTGTGCCGATTTGCAAGCAGGAGCCGGATCATCAAGCTCCGCTCGAGCTCTGCGATGGCTATCGGCGAGTAGTCCGCTCCGAACATCTGCAACTCACCGGCAAGCCTGAAAACGTCCTGGCGGACGAGAGCCATGACAGCAGGATCGGTTGGGCCTTCGTCAAAGGTCAGATTCGTATCTCTGTCATCGCCGAGCATGGCTCTCAACAGCTGGTGCAAAGGCGCGCTTTCGACCCTGACCACCAGTTGGCAGTAGCCGGCAGGAAATTCGAGATCCAGTCTTGAATCCCCGGATATCAGGGGACTCCAGGCGACGATCGCCTGGTGGCCTCGCGCAGTCCTGTATCCGGCAGTGCCCTGGATCGAGAAGAACTGTCTGTAGATCGTCGATTCCGGAAACGACACCGACGCCGCGCCCGCATATGAGCAGAACGCCAGCCCCGCGGTGCTGAGCCGCGCAAGATTGGCCTCGATGCCGAAGCTGGAGTCGGAGCTGTCGAAACGATCGACGGCGTAGATGCTGAACAAGCGATCGCGCGCGAACTCGCGATCACGCGAGCGAAACAGCGGATATCGATCGAGATATGAGATTTGACCCAAACAGCTCCTCCGCCCGATCGGCATCACCACCTGGTCAACCCTCGTGCAATCGTCAGGCGCGTGAGCACAAGGCCGTGCGTTAGGACACGTGGCAAGCACGAATTTCGTTCAGTTCCACAGTTCGGACAACGTCCCGGCGCGAGGGGGCGTACGATTTTCGCGGTGATAACCGAACACCCCGTATTGTTACGGACAGAATGCTGCCTCGCGGGGCTGGCCGTGGTCTGCGCCGGGTCGTCCAATGGCTCGCTCGGAACAACGGCGTACCAAGCGGCCAAATGCGATGGGTATCGGGGTCATCGGAGCGGCAGCATACGGCCGATCTGTCGGGGATCGGACAAATACTTGGATAATTCGATTCAACTACGATCCGCTCACTCTGGACCAGAGTCGGGCCTCGCGGCGGCGTTTGGCCCCAGCGAACCAAGGTCCTGGAAATCGACAGACGTGCATGTGCCGAAACCCCGGCAGAGCAGACCTAGAGAGGAAAGAGAATGTTCGGCCGCAGACACGCCAAGGGTGACGCACAGGCCATGCTCGACGCGATCAGCCGCTCGCAGGCCGTGATCGAGTTCAACATGGACGGCACGATCATCACGGCAAACAAGAACTTCCTCGATACGTTCGGATACCGGCTGGATGAGATCCAGGGCAAGCATCACAGCATGTTCGTGGCGCCGGCCGAGCGGGACAGCGCGGCCTATCGCGAATTCTGGGCGGCTCTCAACCGCGGCGAATTCCAGGCCGCAGAATTCAAGCGGATCACCAAAGGCGGCGGCGAGGTCTGGATCGAGGCGTCCTACAATCCGGTTCTCGACGGCAACCGCCGACCGGTGAAGGTGGTGAAGTTCGCGACCGACATTACCGCGAAAAAGCTGCGCAGCATGGCGGACGGCTCCAAGATCGCTGCCATCGATCGCGCCCAGGCCGTGATCGAGTTCAAGCTGGACGGAACGGTCGTGACGGCGAACCAGAACTTTTGCGACGTTCTGGGTTATCGGCTCGACGAGATCCAGGGCCGGCATCACAGCATGTTCGTCGAGCCGTCACAGCGCGACAGCGCGGCGTATCGCGAGTTCTGGACGGCCCTCAATCGCGGCGAATATCAAGGCGGCGAATACAAGCGCATCGGCAAGGGAGGCAAGGAGGTCTGGATTCTCGCCACCTACAATCCCATGCTCGATACCGCCGGCAAGCCGTTCGGCGTGGTCAAGTTCGCGACCGACGTCACCGCGCAGAAGCTCAGGAACGCGGATCTGGCCGGCCAGATCGATGCGATCGGCAAGTCGCAGGCTGTGATCGAGTTCAACATGGACGGCACGATCATCACCGCGAACGACAATTTCCTGCATGTGCTCGGCTACACCCTGGCCGAGGTCAAAGGCAAACATCATAGCATGTTCGTGGAGCCTTCGGAGCGCGATGGTGCCGCATATCGCGAGTTTTGGGCCGACCTGAACCGGGGGCAGTATCAGGCGGCGGAATACAAACGCATCGGCAAGGGCGGCAAGGAGGTCTACATCCAGGCCTCGTACAATCCGATCCTCGATCTCAACGGCAAGCCGTTCAAGGTCGTGAAGTATGCGACCGACGTCACCAGGCAGGTGCTGGTGCGCATAGGCAACGAGCGCGTCCGTGCGATGATGGAATCCGTCGCAGCAGGCTCCGAGGAGTTGAACGCGTCTGTGCGGGAGATTTCCGAAGCCATGACCAAGTCCCGCGAGACGGCGATGGGCGCCGTCGGTCAGGTAGCATCCGCCGACGGCCAGGCGCAGCGGCTGTCCGAAGCCACGCAGGCGATGAGCGGCATCGTCGAGATGATCAACAACATCACCGGGCAGATCAACCTGCTCGCGCTCAACGCCACCATCGAATCCGCCCGCGCCGGCGAAGCCGGGCGTGGCTTTGCGGTCGTCGCCGCCGAGGTCAAGAACCTCGCCAACCAGGCCAAGCAGGCCACCGACAAGATCGCCCAGGAAATCGAGAACCTCAACGGCATCTCGGGCGACGTCGTGACGGCGCTCAACTCGATCAAGCAGGCGATCAACAGCGTCAGCGAATACGTCACCTCGACGGCGGCGGCGGTAGAAGAGCAGAGCACGGTGACGAACGAGATGTCGTCCAGCATGGCCCGCGCCGCAGCCGAAGCTCAGGCCTTGGCCGCCCGGACCGCGGCTTAGCTGCGCGCGACCAGGGCGGCGGAGCCCGGCGGGCCGCCGCCCCATAAGCGATCGAATGGGGGCGTTCACAAGAAGGCGCTGACGAGAAGACCGTGGCCGACATCATTCATTTTCCTGCTCCCGATTCCTCGCGATTCGTCGAACAGCACGCCGTGGCGGCTTGTCGGGCACTCCTGCGTCCCCACACCGAACGCCTCCAGCAAGAGTTGCAGCAGTGGCGCAACGCCTTGGATGAGTTGGATCAGCACATCGGCGCGGACCCGTCATTCGCCGCGCTACTGTCTGAGAGCGCAAAGGTGCGCGAGCTCATCTCCGCTGCCGAAAGCGCGCTGGACGCAATCTTCTGAGACCAGGCGGTGATCGCCGCGGCACGGCTGACGGTTGCGCGGCGACGCGCACCGCCAGGATTGCCGCCAACAAGCCAGCGGGACGACAGCAGTCCCGGTCGCCTCCGCAAGGTCACGGCCGATGCACGATCACGTCGAATCCTTCCTCCGGGGTCGGCGCCACGAAGTAGGAAGTGAACAGGTCGAACTCCTCGTCGGTCACGGTGAAGGCGTGGCGGCCTTCTGCGTTGCGCGCGCGCAGCCGCGCCTTGCAGACCTCGTCGGGCACGTCGAGATGGTGCAACTGGTGCGGCACGCCGGCGGCTTCGAACAGACCGCGCATCCAAGCGCGGCTCGCCGGCGTGTTGGCGGGGAAGTCGAGCACGACCGAAACGCCGGCCCGCAACAGCGCGACGACGTGCGGCCCCATCACGCTGCGCAGCCGTGACGAATTGCGCACGTAGTCCGCCAGGCTGCTCTGCTCGCCAGGATAGAGCCGCGACAGCCAGTCGTCCTCGGCGACCACGACGGTGGCCGGGCGATGGCCGAGCTCCGCGGTGAGCGTCGATTTGCCGGCAGCGATCTTGCCGCACACGAGGTGCAGCGTCGGTTGGTTGGGAGACACGGATACAGACCTCGCATACGGCGCCGCTTCGGGCGCCAAGAGCATTCACAGGCAATTCTCGCAGGCGGAAGCGCCCGGCCCGACGGATCAGGCCGGGTCGGTAATTCGGCTGCTGACGGCAGCGCCTGCGATGCGAATGCGGAAGGTCATGAGGATATATTTGACAGATGTCGCTGACGGCGTCCAGGCCCGGCCGTCATCCGTCGCGAGACCGCACCGCGATTGAGTTCGACTCGCAAGAATGGCCCGCGCGCATTTCAGTCGGGCCGGCCGCTCGCGAATGAGTTGAACTCACTTCACTGTGGCCGAATTGATCCACTGCGACGGGAGTCGAGCCGGCCGCGTGTCGTCCATTGCCAACCGGATGTCCGCTCCTGTAGGTAGTTGCGAGGGACGGGGGCGTCAGTCGGTGGCTCGTCAAGGGCGTCAACTACAAGGCATCGCATCAGGACGACGTGAGGCGCGCATGCGCTCAGCACGGCGGCGCGCAGCGCTGTCGCGGCTCGGCGGCGCTCTCGTCTGGTTTGCGGCATGGGCCCTGATCTTCCAGTCCGCGCTGGCGCTCTCCGCGATGAGCGCTGCGGTTGCTGCTCCCGATGCCGTCGCCATCATCTGTCAGAGCTCCGTCGACGGTCCGACGTCGGACGACATCGGCACTGCGGCCAAGCAATGCGCGAGTTGTCCGTTCTGTGCGCTCGGGCGCGGCGTCACTGTCCCGCACGTCCCCGCCGTGGCGCGGCCGATGCCGGTGGTCGTGGCGATCCTGATCGAGCGGACAGACCTCGTTGCGGCGCCTCGGCCTGCGCTCGAACTGCCGGTCGCTCGCGGACCACCGGCGGCCCTCTAGGCCGATACTCCAGACATCTCATCCCGTCACGATGCGGCCGGTCTCGTCCGCGCGCGCTGTGGGCTGCCGTCCGGCGGTCGCCGCAGCCGTGCCCGGAGCCGCCTCGTCGCGACATGTTCACGAGGCCACGGCGCGCTCGCAGCCGGGCGCCTCTCCCATTCCTATTCCGAGATCCCCTCATGGACCATTGTTCGACACCCGTCCGGCGGCGGTTGCTCCGCTCAACCACCGTGCTCACATCGCCGGCGCTGCTGGCATTCGCCCTTTCGAGTCCCGTGCTCGCGCAGGGCCCATCGCAGGCTCGCTCCGCCGCCACGCTGCCGCAGGTGACGGTCGCTGTCCCGAAGCCCCGGCCGGCCGCCCGAACGGCAGCCCGCCGCAGGGGCGCACATGCGGCGACCAATCCGGCCAGCGCGCCACCGCCGCAGGCGGCCTCATCCGACGGCGTCGGCGCGCCTCCCGGCGCCACTTCGGTTGCACCGGATGACATCCTGGCGAAGCGGGCCACCACGAACGACACGGCTGCGCTGTTTGCCGATGTCCCCGGAGTCAGCCTCTATTCGGCCGGAGGGGTCTCCAGCCTGCCGGCGATCCATGGCCTCGCCGACGACCGCCTGCGCATCAAGGTCGACGGCATGGACACCATCGCCTCGTGTCCCAATCACATGAACCCGGCGCTGTCCTATATCGATCCGGCCCAGGTCGCCGCGGCCAAGGTCTGGGCGGGCATCACGCCCGTGAGCGTCGGCGGCGACTCGATCGGCGGCACCGTCGCCGTCAGCTCGCCGGCGGCCCTGTTCGCGGCGCCGGGGCAGAGCCTGCTGACCAAAGGCAGCATCGGCACGTTCTACCGCAGCAACGGCAACGTGCGCGGCGTCAACCTGTCGGCCACCATGGCCACCGAGAACTACAGCGTCAGCTACAGCGGCGCTGCGGTCAAGGCCGACAACTATACGGCCGGCGGCAACTTCAAGAACTTCACCCTGAGGAGTGCGATCACGCCGGTGCTTCCCCTCGATCAGGTCGGCTCGTCCGCCTACGAGACCAGGAATCATCTGATGGGCATCGCCTGGAACAAGGACGGCCAGCTCATCGAGCTGAAGGCGGGAGTGCAGGAGGTCCCCTATCAGCTCTACCCGAACCAGCGCATGGACATGCTGGGCAACGATGCCTACAGCTTCAACCTGCACCATCTCGGCCGGTTCGACTGGGGCGATCTGGACACCCGCCTCTACCACCAGTCCGTCGATCACTACATGGACTTCGGCGGTGATCGGCTGTTCTCGTATGGCACACTCAGCCCGCCGAACACGACGGGTCCGCGCTATCCGGTCAACGGCATGCCGATGTATACGCGCACCAAGACCAACGGCCTGACCTCCAAGGCCGACATCACGCCGTCGCCCCGCGACGTGGTCCGCGTCGGCGTCGACCTGCAGACCTACCGTCTCGACGACTGGTGGCCGCCGGCCCCCGATTGCGGCGTCGGCAACTGCATCGGCGGCATGGCGCCGCTGACGTTCTGGAACATCAACGGCGGCAAGCGCGACCGAGCCGGCGTGTTCAGCGAGTGGGAGGCGAAGTGGAGCCCGTCCTGGCTGTCGCTGCTGGGCGTGCGGTTCGAACGCGTCGAGACCGACACCGGACCGGTCGTCGGCTACAACACCAGCACCACGCCGCTGACATCGGGATTCATGTCCGGCATGTACGAGACGAGCTCGGTCGGCTCCCGCGCGGCGTTCAACGCCATGGATCGCTCGCGAAAGGACAACAATGTCGACCTGACGGCGCTGTTTCGAAACACGCCGAGCGCCCATCTCACCTTCGAGTTCGGCGCGATGCAGAAGACCCGGTCGCCGAATCTCTACGAGCGTTATTCCTGGTCGCGCAACACCATGGCGCTGGAGATGAACAACTTCGTCGGCGACGGCAACGGCTATCTCGGAAACCCCAATCTGAGACCCGAGGTCGCCCATACCGTGAGCTTCACCGGCGCCTGGCACAGCGCCGACCATGAGGCCGAGATCCGGCTCACCCCCTACTACACCCATGTGCGCGACTACATCGATGCGGTGCAGTGGAAGGCCGCCACCAACACCGCCGCCGTGCCTGCCGTCGCCAACCAGTTCGTAATCATGAAATACATGAACCAGCAGGCGCGGCTGTACGGGTTCGATCTGTCCGGCAAAGTGCCGCTGGGCACGACGTCGATCGGCGAGTTCGGCCTGAAGGGAGTCCTGAGCTACACCAACGGCAGGAACCTCGACACCGGGAGCGGCCTCTACAACATCATGCCGATCAACGGCAAGCTGACGCTCACGCACCGGCTCGACGGCTGGGACAGCGGCCTCGAGCTGGTGATGGTGGGCCGCAAGTCCGACGTCTCCGTCGCCCGCAACGAGCTCAAGACCCCGGGCTACAGCCTGGTGAACCTGCGCAGCAACTACACCTGGCAGAGGCTGCGCATCAGCTTCGGCGTCGAGAACCTGTTCAACAAGCTCTACTACCTGCCGCTCGGCGGCGCCTATATCGGCGAGGGCGCATCGATGTCGTTCAACAAGGAGGCCGGCACCGTCGCTGCCACCGGCGGCGGCGTATCGGGCACCGCGACGATGTGGGGCACCGCCGTTCCCGGCCCCGGACGTTCGTTCTATCTGGGTGCGAACCTGGAATTCTGACGCCGGCGTCGCGACGAGCGGCACGAGCGAGACGTAACGTCGCGCATCACGCCGTCTGCGTTTCTCGGCCGAAATCGCGGATCTCACGAACTTGGAAAAGCTCTAAGAGCGATTCCAGCCGCCGCTCCGTTGACACATCGGGGCGGTTGCCGTCTCCACTGATCCCACGATGCATCGTATTTGAATTTGCTCATTGGAGGGATTGATGAGACTGACCATCGCGGCCGTGCTCGGTGCCGCACTCGCCGGCTTCGCCATCTCGCCGGCTCTGGCCGACGGCTACAAGGACTGCACCAAGCTCGACAAGGCCCAGTGGAAGCCGGCCGCCGAGGCGGAAGCCAAGGCCAAGGAAGCGGGCTACGAGGTGCGCCGCTCGAAGATCGAAGGCTCCTGCTACGAGGTCTACGGCGTCAAGGGCGGCAAGCTCCATGAGCTGTTCTACAGCCCGGAGGATCTCAGCCTGAAGCACACGATCGCCAAGTAGTTGGCGCAAGCGTCGCCCAGCGTGCTGGACGACGTGACGTGAGAGCCATGCACGGCACAGCCTCCCGAGCCAGCCTGAAACGCCAGGACGCCGCCGAGACCGTGCAGGTCTGGGACCTGCCGCTGCGGCTGTGGCACTGGATGCTGGCCGTGCTGGTGCTCATCGCCTGGGTGACGCCGAACGTCCATGACGGCCTGCACCGGATCGCGGGCTACGCGATCCTCGGCTTGCTCGCCTTTCGCCTGATCTGGGGCATCATGGGTACGCGCCATTCGCGCTTCCGCAGTCTCAAGCCCCGGCTGCGCGCGACGCCGGCCTACCTGTGGAATCTGCGGCGCGGCAAGACCGGGCGCTATCTCGGGCTGAATCCCGCGGGCACGGCGATGCAACTCGCACTGCTGCTTCTGCTCATCGTCTCCGCGATGACCGGCGCGATGCAGGTGACCGTGCGCTTCTTCGGCATCTGGTGGGTCGAGGACACCCATGAGGTGACGTCATATCTCCTGATCCCGCTGGTGGTGCTGCATGTCGCCGGCGTCGTGCTGGTGAGCCGCCTGCAGCGCGAGAATCTCGCCCGCGCCATGCTGACGGGGCGCAAGCTGCTGCGGCGCGGCTCGCGCTGACCGGGCGGCTCAGCCGCGCACGGCGTAGGGCCTCTGTGCCAGACGGTCGGCCCCCACACGGCGAGATCGCACTGCGCATCGGCCAGCGCCTTGCGTTCGCGCTTTTCCTCGGGCAGCGACCAGATCGAATCCTCGGGCGCGTAGTCCCGGATCAACCTCGTGCCACCGACGATGATCTCGATGGTGCTCATGTAGCCAGCTCCACGAACGAGTTCCAAGAGAGTACGCGGCGCGGCTGGCGTTGGCAACCGAGCGTCGGCCGAAGGCCCTGCGGTCTCCGCCACCTGTCATCGCTGAACGATCGTTCGCTGCGAGTCGCGCCACACACGGAACTCACGATCGTTGCACGCAGGCCACAGTTCTCGCAAAAGCTGCGCGGGCGCGGAGATGCGTTATTGCGCCGGGCCGTCTTGCGCCGAACAATCGCAGGTATCGGATGCCTGACCGCCCCTCACCAGCAGGGGCTCGGATTTTGGGGAGGCCGGATGATGAGCTCGCAGCAGCTTTTGGCGCGTGCGTTGTGTCGGTCCGTTGTCCTGGTAGCTTGTGCAGCGGCATGGCCCGCGGCCGCCGCCGAGATCGAGGCAGCGACGCCGCCCGTCGCCGCGGAGCCGATCGCGACGTCGCCGCAGCCGACCGCAGCCGAGACTGCGCTGACGACCGCGTCGATCACTCCATCGGCTGTCCTGCCGGCGGACGAACAGGCCGCGCCCGGCGCGGCGACCGAACCGCCCCGGCCCACCGTCGCGAGCGCCGACCGCATCGAGATCCTCGACGAGTGCCCCGACATCGATGCCTGCATCGACCGCTATCTGTGGGCGCTGTACGAGCGCGCACCGAAGCTCGACAAGATCCGCGAGACCGAGCGCCGCGTCGTCACGGTCAAGCGCAAGGGACGCATGGTGAAGGTGACGCGCAGCTTCACCAAGCTCGTCGACAACGACTTCACCTGGAAGGATCCGAAGGCGGCCGAGCGCATCGGCCGCAGCATGATGGAGTATGTGATCGGCGGCATGGACCGCGGCTTCAAGCTGAAGCTGTTTCACACTTTGCATGCCGCCGAGGCCGCAGGGCTCGCGCCCGGCATCACCAGCGGCTTCCGCGACGACTACCGGCAGGAGATCGCGAGCGGCCTGAAGGCCGCCAGCAACCGCTCCTATCACGGCGGCAGCCTGCGCGGCGGCTACGGCCACGGACTCGCGGCCGACATCGTCAGCGTCAACGGCGCGACGCGCGCACAGCGCTGGGTGGCGACCGAGGCGCTGTGGAAATGGGTCGATGCCAACGGCAAGACGTTCGGCATCGGCCGGCCCTATCTCGATCACGACCCGCCGCATGTCGGCCCGGTCGACGGCGAGGAATATGCCAAGCATCGCGCGCCGGCCGTGAAGGTGGCAGCGGCGGAGACGAAGAAGCACAAGCGGATCGCGGCACGGCCTGAGCATCATGCGGCGAAGCGTACGAAGGCGATCCGCGCGTCGGCGCTGGCCTCGCGGCGAACGAGCTGATTGTCACGTTCACCGCAGGTCGCGGCGTTCCGCTGATTTCATAGAGCGCGCCGCGATCTCCGTCATTGCGAGGAGCAAAGCGACGAAGCAATCCAGAGTCCCGTCCACGACTCTGGATTGCTTCGCGGAGCTTGTCATCGGGCCGCGCACCTGCGGGGACAAGGTGGCTCGCAATGCCGATCGGAGGCAGGCGCAGATTCAACTCACAACTACGCCGAAGCAAGCAAAAGGCCGGGGCAATGCCCCGGCCTTCGCCATGTCAGCCGCGCGGTGCGCCGGATATCAGTAGCGGTAGTGGTCCGACTTGAACGGGCCTTCCGGCTTGACGCCGATGTAGGAGGCCTGGTCGGGGCGCAGCTTGGTGAGATTCACGCCGATCTTGGCGAGATGCAGCATCGCCACCTTCTCGTCCAGCGACTTCGGCAGCACGTAGACTTCCTTCTTGTACTTGCCGTCCTTGTTGTTGGCGTAGAGCTCGATCTGGGCCAAGGTCTGGTTGGTGAAGGACGCCGACATCACGAAGGACGGGTGGCCCATCGCATTGCCGAGGTTCACGAGGCGGCCTTCGGACAGCAGGATCATGCGCTTGCCGTCAGGGAAGGTGATCTCGTCGACCTGCGGCTTGATGTTGGTCCACTTCAGGTTCTTCAGCGAGGCGACCTGGATCTCGTTGTCGAAGTGGCCGATGTTGCAGACGATGGCGCGATCCTTCATCGCGCGCATGTGCTCGATGGTGATGATGTCCTTGTTGCCGGTGGCGGTCACGAAGATGTCGGCGCGCGGCGCGGCGTCCTCCATCGTCACCACCTCATAGCCCTCCATTGCCGCCTGCAGCGCGCAGATCGGGTCGATCTCGGACACCATGACGCGGCAGCCGGCCTGGCGCAGCGAGGCGGCCGAGCCCTTGCCGACGTCGCCGAAGCCGGCGACCATCGCGACCTTGCCCGACATCATCACGTCGGTGCCGCGGCGGATGCCGTCGACCAGCGACTCACGACAGCCATAGAGGTTGTCGAACTTCGACTTGGTGACGCTGTCGTTGACGTTGATCGCGGGCCACAGCAGCGTGCCGGCCTTCTGCATGTCGTACAGGCGGTGCACGCCCGTGGTGGTCTCTTCCGAGACGCCCTTGATCGACTTGGCGATTTCGGCGAAGTAGCCCTTCGGCTTCTCCTTGAGCTGCTTCTTCAGCAGCGCGAAGAACACCTCCTCTTCCTCGGACGCCGGCTTGTCGAGGAACGCGGTGTCGCCGTTCTCCGCGCGCAGGCCGAGATGGACATACATGGTGGCGTCGCCGCCGTCATCGAGGATCATGTTGGGATGGCCGCCGCCGTGCCAGTCGAACAGTTTTGCGGTGTAGTCCCAATAGTCGACCAGCGTCTCGCCCTTGACGGCGAACACCGGAATGCCGGCGGCGGCGATCGCGGCGGCCGCGTGGTCCTGGGTCGAATAGATGTTGCAGGAGACCCAGCGGATGTCGGCGCCGAGCGCCTTCAGCGTCTCGATCAGCACCGCGGTCTGGATGGTCATGTGCAGCGAGCCCGCGATGCGCGCGCCCTTCAGCGGCTGCTTCGGGCCGTACTCCTCGCGCGTCGCCATCAGGCCGGGCATCTCGGTCTCAGCGAGCGAGATCTCCTTGCGTCCGAACTCGGCGAGCGAAATGTCCTTGACGATGTAGTCGTTGAAACCTGGCTTGGCGGTCATGTGGGGTTCCTGTCTGTAAAAGGCGTCATTCCGGGCGCGCGTCAGCGCGAACCCGGAATCCATCACTTCGAGATTCCGGGTTCAGCGCTGTCGCGCGGCCCCGGAATGACGGCACTAAGAGCTACACCGCACGCTTGAGCGCCTCGACGAGGTCGGTCTTCTCCCAGGAGAAGCCGCCCTCATTGTCCGGCGTACGGCCGAAATGGCCGTAGGACGAGGTGCGCGCATAGATCGGGCGATTGAGGTCGAGGTGGGTGCGAATGCCGCGCGGCGTCAGGTCCATCGCCTGAGCGGCCGCCTTCTCGAGCACCTCCTCCGGCACCTTGCCGGTGCCGTGGGTGTCGATATAGATCGACAGCGGCCGCGCCACGCCGATCGCATAGGCGAGCTGCAATGTGCAGCGATCGGCGAGACCGGCGGCGACGATGTTCTTTGCGACGTAGCGCGCGGCATAGGCGGCGGAGCGGTCGACCTTGGTCGGATCCTTGCCGGAGAACGCGCCGCCGCCATGCGGGGCAGCACCGCCATAGGTATCGACGATGATCTTGCGGCCGGTCAGACCAGCGTCGCCATCGGGACCGCCGATGTAGAACTTGCCGGTCGGGTTGATGTGCCAGATCGTCTTCGGCGTGATCCAGCCTTCCGGCAGCGCCTTGCGCACATAGGGCTCGACGCGCTCGCGGACCTGCGCCGAAGTCATGTCCTCGACCAGATGCTGGTGCGACACCACGATCTCGCGCACGCCGACCGGCTTGCCGTTCTCATACTGCACGGTGACCTGGCTCTTGGAATCCGGACCGAGCACCTTCTCGACACCGGCGTGGCGGGCTTCCGAGATCAGCCGCAGGATCTTGTGGGCATAGAAGATCGGCGCCGGCATCAAATCCGGCGTTTCATTGGTCGCGTAACCGAACATGATGCCCTGGTCGCCGGCGCCCTCTTCCTTGACTTCGCCGGGCTGCAGCGCGTCGACGCCCTGGGCGATGTCGGCCGACTGCGGATGCAGCAGGATCTCGATGTCGCAGGTCTTCCAGTGAAAACCTTCCTGCTCGTAGCCGATGTCCTTGATGGCCTCGCGGACGACGTGCTCGATGTGCTCGTTGGTGACCGAAGCCGGGCCGCGGGTCTCACCGGCGATCACGACCTTGTTGGTGGTGGCGAGCGTCTCGCAGGCGGCGCGGATCTGCCAGGGGTCGATGCCGGCCTTCGGCCCTTCACGGTAGAACAGGTCGACGATCTCGTCGGAAATACGGTCGCAGACCTTGTCCGGGTGGCCTTCGGACACCGACTCCGAGGTGAACAGATATGACGCGCGCATCAAGCAACCCCTTCTTCGCCGCCCACGGCGGTCGTTTGTATTGATCCCTAAGGAATGTCAGTCGCGACGCCGCGAGATGACGTAGGATTCATCGTAGAACCACAGCCCGTTGTGCTTTCGCAGAACCTCTCTGGCGGCGTCGAGCGCGCGGGACGAGTGGGCCACCTCGGTCAGGCGGTCTTCCTCGATCTGCGCGACATACACCGCCGCGTTCCAGGCTGCAAAGGCCGTCGAGGTTCCGATCGCACCGGTGACCTCGTTGGGCAGAGCCTCCATCTCATACCTGAAAATCGAGCGATTGTCCGCATAGGCGTTAAAATTTAAGTCCCGCCCACTGGAGCCGAGCTCGTATTTCACGGCGCGCAATAGCTCATGGCGGCTGACCGAGAAAGGATTTTCTCCCGGCCAGACCGCCTGGATGATGTCCAGGCCCGGATCCTGGCCGTGGGAGTGGATTCCGATCAGCCGGCCGCCCGGCTTCAGCGCCCGCGCCAGCGGTGCGATGATGCGCTTGGCGCGGAAATTGACCGAGGACCGGGCCCGGTAGGGCTGCGAGGCGATGATCAGGTCGAAATTGGCCTCGACCCGACCGGCCCGCGGGATGATGCCGTCGAGCAGGAAGCGGTGATCCTCGCGATACAGCACCAAGGCGATCGGCCGCTCATAGACCGGCATGCCGGTGCGCGGGGAGACGTTGGCGCGCCAGTTCTGCTCCAGAAACGGCTTCAGCGCCGTGATCTGGGCCTCGAAATCCCCGGACGAATCGCCCTGCAGCACGACCTCGTGCCAGATCATCGAGGCGGCTACCGAAGGCGACGCCGGCGTCAGCCAGGGCGCCTCGGCATAGTTCATGTTGGTGAACACGAACACGCTGGCCGGATGCTCGAACAGCCGGTCCGGGACCTTCTCCAGTGTCAGCCTGACATCCTCGAGGCTCAGCTCCTTGCCGGCCACATAGAACGGAATGTGTGGAAAACGGCCGTGCATGGTGCGCAGGACCTTCGACAGCACGGTGCCGTCGCCGACGCCGGCGTCGAACAGCCGCAGCGCCGGCGGCCGCGGATGGATGCTGGCGAGTTCGAGACCGACGCGCTCGGCCACCACCCGCTTCTCGCTGCAGGTGTGCACGAACAGCAGGTATTTCTGACGGTTCTCGAAGAAGCGGAAATTGCTCTTGGGATCGCGCTTTTCGGGCACGACGTCGAGCCGCGGCGGCGGCAGCGTGCCAGTCGAGGCCGCGATATAGGCCTGGATGCGATCCAGCGTGTCGATGGTGATGCGCTTGCCCTCGCGCAGCCGCTGCACGAGCTTGCCGTCGTTCACGGCGCGCCGGCCGAACGTCGATTCCGCCATGTCCGACTGGCGGCAGAACTCCGTGATCTGGGCGAGCAGCTGGTCGTTCTTCATTCGGCTCGACGGGTGGGAAACAGGAGTGGGCAACGCGCCCTTGGCCCAACCTCCTAGCACCATCTGCCCACCATTGGAAAGAGCCTGAACCCGGAACCTTCCGGACGCAACAAACCGGATAGGTTCCCGCCTCTCGTCCCCCACGGTCCGTGCCGATGCGCCGCTCCCTCCTGCTGCTGATACCGCTGCTGGCTGCCCTCTGGGCGTCTCCCGGCCTCGCCCAGTCGAAGTCCCAGCTTGGCCCCCTCTGTACCACCGAGACGACGCCGGCCGACCAGATGATCGCCGCCTGCACCAAGATCATCGCGCTGAAGGTGTTCTCCGGCAGCCAGCTCGCCACGATCTATTTCTGGCGCGCGGTCGGCTGGAACAAGAAGGGCGACTACACCCACGTCATCGCCGATGCCACCGAGGCGCTGCGGCTGCAGCCGGCGCAGGCGATCTACAATCTGCGCGGCTCGGCCTATTACGACAAGGGCGAGTACGAGATCGCGATCGCCGACTTCAACGACGCCATCAAGAGCGGCGCGCCGAGCGGCACGCTCTTCCACAACCGCGGCAACGCCTATCGCGGCACCGGCGACTACGCCAGGGCGATTGCCGACTATGACCAGGCGATCAGGCTGACGCCGAAATCCGCGCTGTCCTGGCAGAATCGCGGCATCTCCAAGGAAGCGACCGGCGACCTCGACGGCGCGCTCGGCGACATCAACGAGGCGATCCGGCTCGATCCGGCGCTGGCCTCGCCGCTGATCAACCGCAGCGTGATCTGGCGCGCCAAGGGCCATCTCGACCGCGCCGTTGCCGACGCCTCCGAGGCGGTCCGGCTGGCGCAGAATCCGCCGGCCAACGTGATGACACCGCCGGGCAGCGTCGTCATCTCAGCCCACGTGCATCGCGCGCTGGCCTATGAGGCCAAGGGCGAGTTCGATGCGGCCAAGGCGGATTACGCCGCGGCGCTGAAGCCCACCGCATCCGATGCCGGCAGCAAGGCCAGCCAGGCCACCGCCAGGGTGCGGCTGTCGCTGCTGTCGGAGCCGGCGGCGCGCCCCCAGCAGCGGCCGGAATCCCCGGCCCCCTCCTCGGCCGCAGCGGTGCCGACCGGGCAGCGCATGGCGCTGGTCATCGGCAACGGCGCCTACACGCACGTGCAGCCGCTGCCCAATCCGCCGCGCGACGCGCGAACCATCGCCAGGAGCCTGCGCGACATCGGCTTCACGGTGACGGAGGGCCTCGATCTCGACCGCGCGGCGATGCAGGCGAAGACGCGCGACTTCCTGCGCGAGGCGGCGCGGGCGCAGGTCGCCGTGGTGTTCTATGCCGGCCACGGCGTGCAGATCGACGGCCGCAACTATCTCGTCCCCACCGACATTGCGCCGTCTGCAGGCAGCGACGTGGTCACGGCGATGGTCGACATGGACCAGATCCTGGCCGGGCTCGACGACCAGGTCCGCACCAACATCCTGATCCTCGATGCCTGCCGCAACAATCCGTTCGCCCCGCCGGAGACGGCAGGCGCCGGCCCCGGCCGGGGTCTCAGCGCCAGCGGGCTCGCCGCACCAACGTCGCTCGGTACCGGCGCGACGTCCGGGGCCGGCACGCTGATCGCGTTCGCGACGGCGCCGGGCAAGGTCGCGCTCGACGGCGACGGCGACAACAGCCCGTTCTCGGCGGCGCTGACCCGCCACATCGGCACGCCCGGTCTCGAGGTGCAGCAGATGCTGACGCGCGTTCGCGCCGAGGTCGTGGCCGGCACCAAGAACAAGCAGGTGCCGTGGTCGAACTCCTCGCTGCTCGGTGAGGTCTATCTGGCGGCGAGATAGACCTGCGGCTGGGCAGGCGCTGCCCCAGCCCGACCGTCACGGCCCTCGGGGAGTCAGGTGCAGCATGCCCGAATCCTGATATGCTGCCGCACAATGGAGACGAAGCGTATCGCCGTCGGCCCGCCCAATCGCCGACACGATCCGCCGGCAACAAGCTCGTCTCGAAGGATCAGGGAGGCTCGCATGATCGGTCGTTTCGTTGTTGGACTTGGTCTGTCAGTCGTGCTGGCCGCAGGCCCGGCGCTCGCCGACGATGTCACCGGCGTCTGGCTGCGCGAAAGCGGCGCCTCCAAGGTCAAATTCGCGCCCTGCGGCGGCGCCGTCTGCGGCACGCTGGTCTGGATCAAGGAAGGCACCGACACTCCCGCCAAGGTCGGACAGCGGCTGTTCTCCGGGATGAAGCCGACCGGCCCCAATGCCTGGGCCGGCAGCTACAGCAATCCCGATGACGGCAAGACCTATGATGCCAAGATGACGCTCACCGGCGGCACCCTGACGACCGCCGGTTGCGCCTTTGGCGGCGTCATCTGCCGTTCCTCGACCTGGACGCGGGCGAATTAGAGCTCCGTTTGCGAATTCAGACTACGGTCGGGTCGCATCAAGGCATCGATCGTCCATATGGCAGCAAAGACGCAGGCGCGGCTGGGATTCGTGCTGTTTGCGGTGATTGCCGCAGCAGCCGCGACGTTCGTGCTGGCGCGCCGCTCCGCGACGCCGTCGGGCAGCAACCACCGCACGGTTCGCCAACTCATCGTCCACTACAACCTGATGGCGCGCTCCGATGACCCGATCGTCGTGCTCGGCGACAGCATCGTCGAGGCGGCGACGCTGCCGGCCAGCGCCTGCGGACATCCGATCGTCAACGCCGGTCTCGCCGGCGCCGGGACGCGCAGCGACCTGGCCGGCTGGCTCAAGCCCGCACTCGGCCCGAAACGGCCGTTCGCGATCATCGTCTCCCTCGGCGTGAACGATGCGCTGACCGCCAAGTCCGACTCCAGCGAGGCCTTCGCCGGGCGCTACGCGGCCCTGCTGCGCGAGCTGTCAAAGCTCACCACGCGCATCTTCGTCACCGAGTTTCCCTCCGTCGAGGCGCGCGGGCCATTCACGCCGGCCATGGAGAAGGCCGCCATGGCGAGCATCACCGGCTATCGCGCCATGCTGCCGGACCTCGCGAGGCGCACCGGCGCGACCTTCCTGCCCCTGCCGCCGATGGAATCGCCGTTCACGCTCGAAGGCATCCACCTGAATGCCACGGGCTATCGGTCCTGGGACCAGGCGATCCTGCAGGGAACCGAGCTCGCCTGCCGCTGATCCCGCAGGCTGCGAAAACAATCCTTCACTTCGCGCCGGCTAGGATGGGGGCGCACATCCCGTCGAGACGGTTAACGATCACCGCATGGCCCCGCTTCACACATCGACATCGCCTGGGACTCACAAGCTGCTCGGGCTGGAGCTGCTGCGTTTCCTCGCCACGATCTCGGTGCTGCTGTGGCACTACCCGCACTTCGCCTACATCGCCGATGCCCCTGTCGATCTCGTCCGCAGCGAGCTGCCGTTCTACAATGTCCTGTTTCCGTTCTATGAGCTCGGCGAATACGGCGTGGTGATCTTCTGGTGCATCTCGGGCTTCATCTTCTTCTGGAAGTACAGCGCGATCATCCCGGATGGCACGGTCGATGGCTGGACCTTCTTCGTCAACCGGGTGTCGCGGCTCTATCCGCTGCATCTCGCAACGCTGCTGCTGGTCGCGGGGCTGCAGGCCCTCTATGCCGCGCAGCACGGCGTCTTCTTCGTCTACCAGAGCAACGATCTCGCTCATTTCGTCACCCAGCTTTTCATGGCGAGCGACTGGCTGCCGCCGACCGGGGTCAGCTTCAACGGCCCGATCTGGTCGGTCTCGATCGAGGTTCTGGTCTATGCGGCCTTCTTCCTGGCGCTGCGTTTCGTCACCACATCACCGCTGTTGAACCTGGCGATGATCCTGGCCGGCATCGCGAGCGGGACACTGGTCGGCAAGTGTTTCGTGTTCTTCTATGCCGGCGGACTGGCCGCCATGGCGCGGCAGGGCGTCGCCGATGCCCCGTACCGCGCGCGGCTGGAAGCGTTCGCCGCGTGCGCCGTCGTTACAATTCCGCCGGCCCTCTGGCTCTCCGGCGTTGAGCTTGCCGAGCGCTCCGCAGCGCTCCTGCTCGTTTATACACCCATCCTCTTGTTCGTCTGCGCGACGCCCATCACGCTTCCACGGCGCACCGAAGTCCTGCTGCAGGCCGCCGGCAACATGACTTATTCGTGCTACCTGTTGCACTTCCCGATCCAGCTCACGATCGCGCTGGCTTTCGGCGCGCTTGGACGAGCGATGCCCTACGGCAGCCCCTCGTTCTGGGTCGGCTTCATGGGGCTGACCCTGACCGCGGCGTATCTCACCTATTCCGGGTTCGAGGCCCCGGCACAGCGGCTGATCCGCCGCGCGCTGCTGCGCAAAAAAGAAGCGGAGCGGATTGCTCCGGCCCCGCTTCCGCATCACTGATCAGCACGCCCCATGTCGAGGCGTGCAGTGTTCACGGCGCGCTTACTTCCCCCAGATCTCCTCGGCAAGCTCGACGCAGAGGCGCAGCTTGGCCCACTGCTCTTCCTCGGAGAGGATGTTGCCCTCCTCGGTCGAGGCGAAGCCGCATTGCGGCGACAGCGCGAGCTGGTCGAGCGGGGCGAACTTCGAGGCCTCTTCCAGGCGGCGCTTGATGTCGTCCTTCTTCTCGAGCTCGCCGACCTTCGAGGTCACGAGACCGACGACGACGACCTTGTTGCCCTTGGGCAGGAAGCGCAGCGGCTCGAAGCCGCCGGCGCGCTCGCTGTCATACTCCAGGAAATAGCCGTCGTAGTTGGTATTGGCGAGCATGGTCTCGGCGACCGGCTCGTAGCCGCCCGAGGAGATCCAGGTCGAACGGAAATTGCCGCGGCAGACATGCGTGGTGATCGTCATGTCGGCGGGCCGCTCGGCGATCGCGTAGTTGATGATGCGCGAATAGATCTGCTGCAGACCGTCGGGATTGTCGCCGCGCTCGCGCGCCTTCTTGAGCTCGTCCTGCGAGCACAGATAAGCCCAGACCGTATCGTCGAACTGCAGGTAGCGGCAGCCGGCGTCGTAGAAGGCCTTCACGGCCTTGCGATAGGTCTTGCCGAGATCCTCGTAGAAGGCGTCGAGATCGGGATAGACGTCCTTGGAGATCGACTTGCGGCCGCCACGGAAGTGCAGCACCGCCGGTGACGGGATCGTCATCTTCGCCGTGACATGCGCGGTGTCGGCGTGCTTCTTGAGGAAGCGGAAGTGGTCGAGCATCGGATGACTATCCGGGAAGTCGAGCTTGCCGATCACGCGCACCGCGTCATGACGAGTCTGCACGCCGGTGAACTGGATGCCGGTGTCCGGGTGAAACAGCTCGCATCCGGTCAGCTTGGCGAGAAAGTCGAAGTGCCACCAGGAGCGACGGAACTCTCCGTCGGTGGCGAGCTTGAGACCGGTCGAGGCCTGGCGATGCACGACCTTCTCAATCTCCATGTCCTCGATCTTTCGGAGATCGTCGGCCGAGATCTCGCCCTTCTCGAGCTTGGCGCGGGCTTCCTTGATCTTCTGCGGCCGCAAGAGGCTGCCGACTTCGTCGGCGCGGAATGGGGGCTTGGTGCGTTGCATGTGCTCACTCCTTGGAAGGCGTCGATTCGTTGGATAGGGTTGTTGGACCGGCTGCGATCTGTCCTGGCTGGTTACCTGGGCAAAGCGTGATGGACTGGGTCCATCCCCTACCCCGTATCCGGTCGGTATACAATTCTATCGAGGAGAGATCGTGGAGGGGCATGGCGCAATCCATGGCCCGAGCAATGGGCTGACCTACCCTGACCTCGTTCAATGGGGCATCCTGAGGTGAACCCATCAAATCCGCCTCCAGGTGAAGTGCCATCGCGACAACGGCGCTGGCCAGCCTTCCTGCTGTAACGACCGGATCCTGCATACCGGTGTCCACGGCGGCCGCACCATACCGCCGGATCTTCCGGCATGGCCTTCACGCTGACTGCGCGAGCCACACCGTCCCTGCAACCAAGGATGACGCTTCGCCCTGTAGCGTTCAAGCCCGACGATCAGGTCAATGCGCGGCCGCGCTCGCGACGCCGAGGTGCCGCTCCAATGGCGCCGGATCGGCCTTCAAGGCGCTCGACGGCGCGTCATGCACGATGGTGCCACGCTCCAGGATGACGACGCGGTCAGCCAGCGCGAGCAGCTTCTGCGCGTGCTGCTCGACGATCACGGAGCACAGGCCGCCGGCGCGGCTGATGGTGCCGATCGCGGCCAGCAGCTCCTCGACGATGATCGGCGCGAGGCCCTCGGTCGGCTCGTCGAGCAGCAGCACCTTGGGATTCAGGGTGAGCGCGCGGCCGATCGCCAGCATCTGCTGCTCGCCGCCGGAGAGCTGATTGCCGAAATTGTTGCGTCGCTCCTTGAGCCGCGGAAACATCTGGTAGACGCGCTCGATCGTCCAGGGTCCCGGCTGCGCCACCGCCGTCATGTTCTCCTCCACCGTGAGCGAGCGGAAGATGTTGCGCTCCTGCGGCACCCAGCCGATGCCGGCGCGGGCGCGCTGGTCGGCGCGAAGAGCCGTGATGTCGGTGCCGGCGAGCGCGAGCTTGCCGGAGAAGCGGCGGGTGACGCCGACGATGGAGTTGATCAACGTGGTCTTGCCAGTGCCGTTGCGGCCGAGCAGCGCCAGCACCTGGCCCTCGGGCAGCTTGAGCGACATGTTCGGCAGCACGACCGCCTGGCCGTAGCCGGCGCGAAGATTTTCAATCGCGAGCAGATCGGTCATCACGCGGCCTCGCCGAGGTAGACCGCCTTGACCTGCGGATCACGCGCAACCTCGTCGGGCGTGCCTTCAACCAGCAGAGCGCCGGAGACCAGAACCGAGATGCGGTCGGCGAAGGAGAAGACGAGGTCCATGTCGTGCTCGATCAGCAGCACCGTGACGTCGCGCGGCAGCGCGGCGACGGCGGCGAGGATGTCCTTGCGCTCGCCCTCGGGCACGCCGGCGGCGGGCTCGTCGAGCAGCAGCACGCGGGGCTTGGCGGCGATCGCGACCGCGATCTCCAGCAGGCGCTGCTTGCCATAGGGCAAGGTCGAGGTGCGGTCGTTCATCACGTCGAGCAGCCGGAAGCGCTCGAGCGTCTCGGCGATCTCGGCATTGATGTCGTCGCGCGTGCCCATGCGCCGCCACCAATTGCCGCCGCCGCCGAGCCGCTCGGAGACCGCAAGCCCGATGGTCTCCAACGGCGTCAGGTCGGGATACAGCTGGTTGATCTGGAAGGTGCGCGACAGGCCGCGCAGCACGCGCTTGTGCACCGGCAGATCGGTGATGTCCTGGCCTTCGAGCAGGATGCGGCCCGCGCTCGGCTCCAGCACGCCTGTGAGCTGATTGATGACCGTGGTCTTGCCGGCGCCGTTCGGACCGATCAGCGCGTGGCGCGCGCCGGGCGCGATCTGCAGCGACAGGTCGCGGGTGACGTGAAGGCCGCCGAAATGCTTGTCGAGGCCGCGGGTTTCCAATGCGTAGGTCATGGCGCCTCGTTATCGGTGAGGGCCACCGCGGCCTTGCGGCCGGCGATCTGGCGCAGGACGAGGTTGGGCAGCCACAGCGCATAGGCGTGGATGCGGTGGCGGCCGACCAGCACGATGACGACCAGCACGAGGCCGATCCAGAACATCCAGTACTGCGGCGTGATCCACTGGAACAGTTCCTGCAACATCCGGAACACGGCGGCGCCGATCAGCCCGCCATAGAGATAGCCGGAGCCGCCGATGACCAGCATCAGCACCAGATCGGCCGAGCGCTCGAACGCGAACACGTCCAGCGAGGCGAGCGCCGTGGTCTGGGTGAACAGCGCCCCCGCAATGCCGGCATAGAACGCCGCGACGGTGTAGATCGCGATCAGGCGTTTGTTGACGGGAATGCCGACAGCGGCCGCGCGCAACGGATTGTTCTTGATCGCGCGCAGCGACAAGCCGAACGGCGAGTGTACGATGGTCCGCGCCAGCAGGAACAGCACGAACAGCACCGCAAGCGAATAGAAGAAGCCGGTCCTGCCGAACATGTCGAAGGCGAACACGCCGAAGATCGGCTGGATGTCGATGCCCTGGAGACCGTCGGTACCGCCGGTGATGTTGGAGAAGCGCTCCGCCAGCGCCTCCATCAACAGCGCGATGCCGAGCGTCACCATCAGCCGCGTCAGGTCGACGCCGCGGATGACCAGGAAGCTGGTGGCGAAGCCAAGCACGGTGGCGGCGAGGCCGGCCACGATCAGCGCCAGCACCGGCTCGTTGATGATGCCGTGCACCGAGAGCAGGCCCGCGCAATAGGCTCCGACGCCGAAGAAGGCGGCGTGGCCGAGCGAGACGATGCCGGCATAGCCGAGGATCAGGTCGAGCGACAGCGCGAACAACGCCAGCCGCAGGATCTCGGTCATGATCAGGTAGCGCGAGGGAAACGCGAGGCCAACCGCCAGCACGACGATCCAGAAGGCGAACTCGCTCCAGTGCCAGCGGCCATGCTGCCTGGCGTGAAATCCGACCTCGGCTTGTGCGTTCGTGGTCATGCGATCCTCACCGCGTCGCCGTGCGACCGAACAGGCCGTTCGGACGCCAGATCAGGATCACGATCATGATGGTGTAGATGACGAAGGGGCCGAGCTTCGGCACGTAGTATTTGCCGGCGACGTCGCCGATGCCGAGCAGCAGCGAGGCCAGGAACGGCCCGGTGATCGAGGACGAGCCGCCCACGGTGACCACGATCAGGAAGTAGATCATGAACTTCAGCGGGAAGTACGGATCGAGGCCGAGGATCTCGGCGCTGAGCGCGCCGCCCAGGCCAGCGAGCCCGCAGCCGAACGCGAAGGTGAAGGCGAACACCTGCGGCACGTTGATGCCGAGGCCGCTCGCCGCGCGGGGATCATCGACGGCGGCGCGCAGTCGACTGCCGAACCGGGTCTTGGAGAGCACCAGCTGCAGCCCCACCGTGAGCAGCCCGCAGATCACGATGATCATCAGCCGATAGCGGCCGATGCCAACGCCGAAGACGTCGAACTGGCCCTGCAGCACATCGGGCAGATTGATGAAGATTCGCGAGGAGCCCATGATGTAGTCGACCGCGGCCACCGTCATGAAGACGAGCCCGATCGAGAACAGCACCTGGTCGAGATGGCTGCGCGCATAGAGATGCTGATAGAGCGTCCGCTCCAGCAGCGCGCCGATCATGGCGCTCGCGACGAAGGCCAGCGGCAGCGCCGCGAAGAACGGCCATCCCATCCGGTTGACGAGCACGGCGCAGACATAGCCGCCGGCCATGGCGAAGGCGCCATGGGCGAGGTTGACGAAGTTCATCAGGCCGAGCGTCACGGCGAGCCCGCAGGCCAGCACGAACAGCAGCATGCCGTAGGCGACGCCGTCGAACAGGTTGGTGAGGATGGCGGTCATTGAAGTGTACGTCGGTCCCCGGTCCTATCCCTTCCAGGGAAGGGCACACATGTCACGCTTCGCTCGGTCTGCGCCTCCCCCGCGTGCGGGGGAGGTCGGATCGCATCGAAGATGCGATCCGGGTGGGGGAACTCTCTGCACACAACCAGCGCGCCGCGGGGCGCCCCCACCCCAGCCCTCCCCCGCAAGCGGGAGAGGGAGCGGCACCTGTCGTGCCGCGCGTCCCTCGATGACGCCTATCGCGTCACTTCTTGGCCTTGCCCGGATCCTTGACGGCGTCGAAGGTCTGGAACTCGACGTTGTAGAGCTCGCCGTCGACCTTCTCGACCTTGCGGATGTAGACGTTCTGAACGATGTCGCGCGTCTCCGGATCGATCGAGATGGGACCGCGCGGGCTCTCCCAGGCCATGCCCTTCATCGCAGCAATCAGGGAATCGCCGTCGGTCTTGCCACCGGTCTTCTTCAGCGCCTCGTAGATCAGATGGATGCCGTCGTAGCCGCCGACTGCCATGAAGCCTGGACGGCTGTTGAACGCCTTCTTGTAGGCCGCGACGAACTCCTTGTTCTTCGCCGACGGATGCGCCGCCGAATAGATGTGCGCGGTGACGGCGCCGAGCACGGCGTCGCCCATGTCGTTGAGCAGGTCGTCGTCGGTGACGTCACCCGGTCCGATCACCTTGATGCCGCTCTTGTCGAGGCCGCGCTCGGCATATTGTTTCATGAAGTTGCCGCCCTGGCCGGCCGGCACGAACACGAACATGGCGTCCGGCTTGGCGTCCTTCATGCGCTGCAGGAAGGGAGCGAAGTCGGGGTTCGCCAGCGGAACCTTGATTTCCTCGACGATCTCGCCACCGCCAGCGGTGAAATGCTCCTTGAACGAGGCCAGCGCGTCGTTGCCGGGCGCGTAGTCCGAGGTCAGCGTGGCGACCTTCTTGATGCCGTTCTTGACCGCCCAGTCGCCGATGATGGTGGAGGACTGCGGCAGCGTGAAGCTGGTGCGGACGATGTAGGGCGACTTCTCGGTGATGATGGAGGTGCCGGCCGCCATGACGACTTCCGGGATCTTGCCCTGGGTGGCGAGCGGCGCGGCGGCGAAGGCCGCCGGCGTCACGCCAAAGCCGGCGATCACGTTGACCTTGTCGTTGACGATCAGCTCCTGCGCCAGACGCTTGGTATTGTCGGGCAGCGCCGCGTCGTCCTTGAGGATGACCTGGATCTTCTTGCCGGCGACGGTGTCGCCGTTCTGCTGCATGTAGAGCTTAATGGCATTGTCGATCTGCTTGCCGGTCGACGCCTGGCCGCCGGTCATCGGCACGATCAGGCCGATCTTGAACGCGTCTTCGGCCCGCGCCGCACCGGACGCGAGCGCAGCCGCGGCAAGAGCCGCACTGGCGAGCGTCAGTGTCTTGCTTCGCACGAACATTGAAACTACCTCCCTGGTCGGATCAGGACCGCAGCCCCCGGCCATTGTTGTCTTAACCGTGCGATCTCGTTCACGATATCGCGGGCGCATCGCTGCGGACTCGGGACCCCGTTGTCAATGGCGATCATGGGAGGCTTCGTGAACGGTAGGTTTCCGCAACGGACCACCAATCCGTGATAGGTATATTAATACCCCAATCATCGAACGGCCAAATTTTGCCAATTGATGGCAAGTCGTTAGGGTCCGGGCCGCGGGTCGCCCGCAGCACGAAAGGTCACCCATCAATGCCGGCCAGACACCCCCACCGGACCAGACTGTTTCCGGCCGCGATGATGCTTCTGGCCATGGCTGGGCCGATCCTCGCCGGCTGCTCGTCGATCAATGAGAAGGTCGGCGCGGGGATGGGCGACCTGATGCCGCAATGGGCCGGCGGCCTGCCGGCCGGTGCGCCGCCCCGTCCAGGAACCCCGGAATACGACCGTTTCATGCAGGAGCGCGAGCGGCAGCGGCAGATGCCGGCCGCCGAACGCGACAAGGAGACGCAGTCGAACGCCAACGCGCAGGCGACCGTCCCCGGCCGCTGACGGGCGGTCGCGACATCAATCCATGAAGACGACGGTCTTGCGCCCGTTGAGGATGACGCGATCCTCGAGGTGATAACGGATCGCCCGCGCCAGCACGCGCCGCTCGATGTCGCGGCCCTTGCGCACGAGGTCCTCCGGCGTGTCGCGATGGCTGATGCGCTCGACATCCTGGTCGATGATCGGACCCTCGTCGAGATCCCGGGTCACGTAATGAGCTGTGGCGCCGATCAGCTTGACGCCGCGCTCATAGGCCTGGTGATAGGGTTTTGCGCCCTTGAAGCCCGGCAGGAACGAATGATGGATGTTGATGCAGCGGCCCGACAGGCTCGCCGACATCTCGTCCGACAGGATCTGCATATAGCGCGCCAGCACGACGAGATCGGTCTTCGTCTCATCGACCAGCTTCAGGATCGCCTGTTCCTGGTCGCGCTTGGTGTCCTTGGTCACCGGCATGTGGTGGAACGGGATGTCGCCGAAATCGAGCCCGGCATAGGTCTCGCGCGGATGGTTGGAGACGATGGCGGTCGGAATCATCGCGAGGTCGCGGGTGCGCCAGCGATAGAGGATGTCGACCAGACAATGGTCGAACTTCGACACCAGCAGCATCACCCGGCGCTGCCCGGCGCGGTCGCGCATCTGCCAGTCCATCGCAAAGCGCTCGGCGATCGCGGCGAAGCCGGTCTGCAGCGCCGGCAGGTTGACGGCGAGATCGGCGGCCGTGAACACCACCCGCATGAAGAAGTGACCCGTCTCGAAGTCGCCGAACTGCTGGGCATCGAGAATGTTCTGGCCATTGTGGGCGAGGAAGGTCGAAACGGCCGAGACGATCCCGGGACGATCCGGGCAGGACAGGGTCAGGACATATTGGTGGTCGGACATGGCGATGACGTACCGGGCGGATGATATGAGGGGAATGATGCGGCAGGCTTGGCGCCCGTTCGGGCCCTGCTCTACCACCCTCCGCGCGCTTGCGCCAACGCCCGGCGCGGGGGCAGGATGAACAAAACATCAACTCTCAAACTTCGAGCATCGCCATGGCTGACAGGCTGACCGGCAACCGCATCCTGATCCTGGAAACCCGCGAGGAGGCGCAGTTCTCGCGACTGCTCGCCGAGCAGGGCGCCGACGTGCTGCAATGTCCGATGTTCACGATCGAGGATGCGCCGGACCCGGTGCCGATCGAGGCCTGGATCCGCCGCTGCATCGAGCGGCCGTTCGATGACGTGGTGCTGATGACCGGCGAAGGCCTGCGGCGGCTGATGACCGTGGTGCGCCGGATCGGCCTCCAAGCGGAGTTCATCGCCGCGCTCGGCAAAACACGCAAGTTCACCCGTGGCCCGAAGCCGGGTCGCGCTTTGCGCGAGCTCGGGCTCGAGCCGCAGGTCACGACCGAGAAGCCGACATCCGAAGGCGTGGCTGAGCTGCTGTCGCGCTACGATCTCCAGGGTCATCGGCTCGGCCTGCAGCTCTATCCCGACAAGGACCATTCGGCACTGATCGGCGCCATCAAGGCCGCGGGCGCCGAGGTCGATCCCGTGCTGCCCTACGTCTATGACGCCAAGGCGGCGGATGCGAACATCCTCACCGCGATCGACGAGATGATCGCCGGCAAGGTCGATGCGATCGCGCTGACGAGCTCCGGCCAGCCGCGGCGGCTGTTCGACGTGGCCAGGGCGCACGGCGTCGAGGCACGCCTGCGCGAGGGGCTGGCACGCACGCAGATCGCCTCGGTCGGGCCCGTGGTGACGGAGGAGCTGGCTGCGCATGGGCTGGCGCCGTCGATCACGCCGGCGGGCGAGGCCTATTTCATGAAGCCGCTGATTTCGGCGATGGCCACGGCGCTGGGCGTGAAAGTGCCACGCGCTTCACCAAACTAATGGTGTCGTCCCGGCGAACGCCGGGACCCGTACCGCGTGATGTCTGACATGGGCAAACGGCACATTCCGCGCGTCTCACAGCATTCGGTGGTTATGGGTCGCGGCTCAAGGCCGGGACGACAGCGGAGGGTTACGCTTGCGCGTGCCCCCTCTCCTGCAGGAACGCTTGATACGCGCGCGCGATGCCGTCCTTCAGCGACGTCGTCGCGCGCCAGCCGAGCGCGGCGAGGCGCGACACGTCGAGCAGCTTGCGCGGCGTGCCGTCTGGCCGCGAGGTGTCGAAGCTGATCCGTCCCTGATAGCCGACCGTTGCCGCGACCACACGGGCGAAATCGGCAATCGTGATGTCCTCGCCGGTGCCGATGTTGACCAGCCCGGCGTCGGAATAGGTCTTCATCAGGTGCACGCAGGCATCCGCCATGTCGTCGACATAGAGGAATTCGCGCCGCGGCGTTCCCGTGCCCCAGACGACCACCTCGGGCGCATCGGCGAGCCGGGCCTCGTGGAAACGGCGGATCAGCGCCGCGACGACGTGGCTGTATTCAGGATGGTAGTTGTCGCCGGGACCGTAGAGATTGGTCGGCATCACGTTGATGAAGTCGGCGCCGTACTGGCTGCGATAGGCCTCGACCATCTTGATGCCGGCGATCTTGGCGATCGCATAGGGCTCGTTGGTCGGCTCCAGCGGCCCGGTCAGCATGGCGTCCTCGCGCAGTGGCTGCGCGGCAAGCTTCGGATAGATGCAGGAGGAACCGAGAAACATCAGCTTCTCGGCGCCATTCACATGCGCGGCGTGGATGACATTGGCAGCAATGGCAATGTTGTCGTAGATGAACTCGGCGCGCAGCGTGTTGTTGGCGACGATGCCGCCGACCTTCGCCGCAGCAAGGAACACTACCTGCGGCCTGGCGCGCGCGAACCATGCGAACACCGCCGCCTGGTCGCGCAGATCGACCTCGCCACGCGGCACCGTGAGCAACTCGACGCCTTCGCTCGCCAACCGCCGCACCAGCGCGCTGCCGACCATCCCGCGATGGCCGGCGACGAAGACACGCTTGCCGCGGAGATCAAACGGCGTGGCCACTGCTCGCCTCCCGCCGCGCGGCGCACAGATCGCTGGCGACCATCTCCTTGACCAGTTGGGCGAAGCTCGTCCTTGGTTTCCATCCGAGCTTGTCGCGCGCCTTGCTGCAATCGCCGATCAAGAGGTCGACCTCGGTCGGTCGGAAATAGGTCGGGTCGATCCGCACCACCGCCTTGCCGGACTTGGCGTCGATCCCGGTCTCCTCGACCCCCTCGCCGCGCCATTCGATGCGGCGACCGACCTCGGCGAAGGCGAGTTCGACCAGTTCGCGCACCGAATGGGTCTCACCGGTCGCCAGCACGAAATCGTCGGGCGTATCGGCCTGCAGGATGCGATGCATGCCCTCGACATAGTCGCGCGCATGGCCCCAGTCGCGTTTGGCCTCGAGATTGCCGAGATAGATCGTCTCCTCCAGGCCGGTTTCGATGCGGGCGACGCCGCGGGTGATCTTGCGGGTCACGAAGGTCTCGCCACGGATCGGGCTCTCGTGGTTGAACAGGATGCCGTTGCAGGCGAACATCCCGTAGGCCTCGCGATAGTTCACCGTGATCCAGTAGCCGTAGAGCTTGGCGCAGCCATAGGGCGAGCGCGGATAGAACGGCGTGGTCTCCCGTTGCGGGATCTCCTGCACCAGGCCGTACAGCTCCGAGGTCGAGGCCTGGTAGAAGCGCGTCTGCTTCTCCATGCCGAGAATGCGAATGGCTTCCAACAAGCGCAGGACCCCGAGCGCGTCGGCATTGGCGGTGTATTCCGGACTCTCGAAGCTGACGCCGACGTGGCTCTGGGCGGCGAGATTGTAGATCTCGTCGGGGCGGATCTGCTGCACCAGCCGGATCAGGTTGGTGGAATCGGTCATGTCGCCGTAGTGCAGCAGGAACGGCACGTTGCCTTCGTGCGGATCCTGGTAGAGATGGTCGATCCGCGCGGTATTGAAGGACGATGACCGCCGCTTGATCCCGTGCACGGTGTAGCCGAGACCGAGCAGATATTCGGCCAGATACGCGCCGTCCTGGCCCGTGACGCCCGTGATCAGCGCCACGCGGCCGCTGCAATCCTTCCCCGCCATGCTCACTCCAACACCGTCGCGCCCCCTCGGGCCGAAGTTCCCGGCG
Source organism: Bradyrhizobium sp. HKCCYLRH1034 (assembly GCF_051168375.1). NCBI lineage: Bacteria > Pseudomonadati > Pseudomonadota > Alphaproteobacteria > Hyphomicrobiales > Nitrobacteraceae > Bradyrhizobium > Bradyrhizobium sp. HKCCYLRH1034. The sequence goes on from NZ_JBNPUW010000008.1 coordinate 233,028, forward strand.
AGCAGTCCACAGCCGAAGCCGCCGGTCAAGCTCAACGGAAAACAGGCGTTGGATCAATCCCGTATCGGCGCAACGAAAAGCAGGACCTAATCCCCGTAGCAGCGCAGGCGGTCGAGATCGAGCACCGTCACCCCGCCATACTCCACCCGCAGCAGGCCCTCGCGCTCCAGCGTCTTGAGACACTGATTGGCGTTCTGCCGCGACAGGCCCGACAGCGCGCCGATCTCCTCCTGGGTGATCTCCAGATGGCGGGTCGTATTCGGGTAGAGGATCGGATTGAACAGCGAGGCAATGCTGCGGGCGAGCCGCGCCGTCGCATCCAGCGTGCGGCCGACCTCGACGAGGCCAATGAACTGGCCGAGCCGCTCGTTGAGCTGGGTGACGAGGAAGCGGTTGAAGCCGACGCTGTTCTCGAACAGCCGCATGAAGGTCGGCCGCTCCATCAGCGCGACGCGCGTATCGCGCAGCGCCACGACGTCATAGCGGCGCAGCTCGTTCTTCAGCACGCTGCCCTCGCCGAACCAGGCGCCCGCCGACATGCCGGCGAATGTCGTCGCCTTGCCGCCGCGCGACACCGTGCTCATCCGCGCGAGACCGGTGACGATCCCGGTCCAGTAGTCGAATTGATCGCCGCGAAGGAAGATGTGCTCGTTGGCCGCAAACGACCGCTCGACGATGCCGGCCGCAGCCGTGTCGATTTCCTCGGGCTTCAGATGGCGGGACCAGGGCGCGATGCGCAGAAGGGTATCGGGAGAGATCAAGCCGGCATCTCGTCTCGTCGAAGCTCGCGGCGACCATATTGCATCGCAACAATCCTGCAGTGAATATTGCCTGGGAATTGTCAGGCGCAAGACAATTCCTGATAGCGCTTTCCCCTATCGAGGACCACCGTCTTCGACTCGCGCCTCTGGACACGGACGAGGCGCATCGAGATGCGGCAAAATGCGCCCGCCCGGGTGGCCCGTCATTCGTCGGATGGCGCGGAACCGATGCCCGGGATAGGATTGCACCCAATGCGACGAACTCAACGTCGCGCGACACGATGCCTTGAAGAGCGCGCCAAGCGCCGAAGACAGTTCGGGAGGACGACTTGGACTATACGTTGGAAGCGCGCGGAGTGTCGCTGCGTTTCGGTGGGGTGCGAGCCCTGACCGACGTCAGCTTCGGCGTGCGCGAGGGCGAGTTGTTCTCGATCATCGGCCCGAACGGCGCCGGCAAGACCTCGATCGTCAACTGCATCTCCGGCCGCTACAAGCCGACCGAGGGCCGCCTGTTCCATCGCGGCCGCGACATCACCGGCCTGCCACCGAGCGCGCGCGCCAACATCGGCATCGGCCGCACCTTCCAGAACCTCGCGCTGTTCCACCACATGAGCGTGCTCGACAATATCATGGTCGGGCGCCATCACCTGCTGAAGAACAATTTCCTCACCGGCTCTCTGTATTGGCTCACCGGCGCGCGGCGCGAGGAGCTGAAGCATCGCGAGAAGGTCGAGCAGATCATCGACTTCCTCGACCTGCAGTCGGTGCGCAAGGCGCCCGCCGGCACCCTCTCCTACGGTTTGCGCAAGCGCGTCGAACTGGCGCGCGCCATGGCGCTGGAGCCGCATCTGATCCTCCTCGACGAGCCGATGGCCGGCATGAACTTCGAGGAGAAAGAGGACATGGCGCGCTACATCGTCGACCTCAACGAGGAATTCGGCATGACGGTCGTGATGATCGAACACGACATGGGCGTGGTCATGGACATCTCCCATCGCGTCATGGTGCTCGATTTCGGCCGCAAGATCGCCGAGGGCGACCCGGCCGCCGTGCTCGCCGATCCTCACGTCAAGCGTGCCTATCTCGGCGAGGAGGACGAACTGCTGGTCGATCCCGACGAGGCGCCGTCCATCGCGGAGGACGCGGCATGATGGACTATGCGGGTCGCGTCAAGCAGGCCGACACCTATCCGAAGCTGCTACGGCTGAACGCGAAAGAGCACGGGACGGAGATCGCGCTGCGCGAGAAGAATCTCGGGCTGTGGCGCACCTTCACCTGGGCCGACTACCAGGCGCGCGTGCGCGATTTCGCGCTCGGCATGGTGGAGCTCGGCCTCGGCAAGGACGACGTGATCGGCATCATCGGCGACAACCGGCCGGACTGGGTTGCCGCGGAGGTCGCGACGCATGCGATCCGGGCCATGAGCCTCGGGCTCTATCGGGACGTGCTCGACGACGAGGCCGCCTACCTGCTCAATTACGGCGAGGCGCGACTGGTGTTCGCTGAGGATGAGGAGCAGGTCGACAAGCTGCTCAACCTCGCCGAGCGCGTGCCGGCGCTCAAGCACATCGTCTATTCCGATCCGCGCGGCATGCGCAAATATGACGATCCCAGGCTGCTGCCGGCGGACAAGCTCGCCGAGCTCGGCCGCAACCGGGCGGCGCGCGAGCCCGATCTCTACGACCGCATGGTCGATGCAACCGTCGGCGACGACGTCGCCATCCTCTGCACCACCTCGGGCACGACCTCGCATCCAAAGCTCGCGATGCTCTCGGCCGCGCGCGTGCTCAAGCATTGCGCCACCTATCTCGCCTTCGATCCCAAGGGACCGGAGGACGAATACGTCTCGGTGCTGCCGCTGCCCTGGATCATGGAACAGGTCTATGTGCTCGGCAAAGGTCTGCTCTGCCGGATGAAGGTCAACTTCGTCGAAGAGCCCGATACGATGATGAACGACTTCCGCGAGATCGCGCCGACCTTCGTGCTGTTCGCACCGAGGGTGTGGGAGCAGATCGCGGCCGACGTCCGTGCCGCCGCCATGGACGCCTCGCCGCTGAAGCAGCGGCTGTATCATCTGGGCATGTCGACCGGCCTTGCCGCGCTGGAGAGGGGCCAGCATTCGAGCCTTGCCGACATGCTGCTGTTCCGGGCACTGCGCGACCGGCTCGGCTTCACCCGGTTGCGCTCGGCCGCCACCGGCGGCGCCGCGCTCGGGCCCGACACGTTCAAGTTCTTCCGCGCCATGGGCGTGCCCTTGCGCACGCTCTACGGCCAGACCGAGCTGCTCGGGGCCTACACGCTGCACCCGGCCGACAAGGTCGATCCGGACACGACGGGCGTGCCGATGGCTGAGGACATCGAGATCAAGATCGACCAGCCCGACAGCCAGGGGATCGGCGAGATCCTGGTACGCCATCCGAACATGTTCCTGGGCTACTACAAGGCCCCGGAAGCCTCGGCCGCCGACGTCAAGGACGGCTGGATGCATTCGGGCGACGCCGGCTATTTCAACGAGGCGAAGCAGCTCGTCGTCATCGACCGCATCAAGGATCTCGCCGAGACCGCGCGCGGCGAACGCTTCTCGCCGCAATATATCGAGAACAAGCTGAAGTTCTCGCCGTATATTGCCGAGGCCGTCGTGCTCGGCGCCGGCCGCGAGCATCTCGCCGCGATGATCTGCATCCGCTACTCGATCATCTCGAAATGGGCGGAGAAGAACCGCATCGCGTTCACCACCTACTCCGATCTCGCCTCGCGCAACGAGGTCTACGCGCTGTTGCAGAAGGAGGTCGAGACCGTCAACGCCCACCTGCCGCCGGCGCAGCGCATCGCCCGCTTCCTCCTGCTCTACAAGGAGCTCGACGCCGACGACGGCGAGCTCACACGTACGCGCAAGGTGCGTCGCAGCGTCATCAACGAGAAGTACGCCGATATCATCGACGGCATCTATGGCGGCAAGCCTGCCATCCCCGTCGATACCGTCATCCGCTTCCAGGACGGCACCACCCAGCGCATCCGCACGACGCTGAAGGTGGTGGATCTGGGTGGACATGGCGCCATGGCGGAGGCCGCGGAGTGATGCGCCTTCTGCCACATGAGGTCGTCATGCGCGGGCTTGACCCGCGCATCCATCCTCTTCCGAAAATCTCCTTCGCGATGGATCGCCGGGTCAAGCCCGGCGGTGACGAGTGAGAACGATCATGAACACCGCCTTCCTCATCCAGCTCCTGGTCAACGGCCTCGTCGTCGGAACGCTCTATGGCGTGGTCGCGATGTCGTTCGTGCTGATCTACAAGGCGACCCAGGTCGTCAATTTCGCGCAAGGCGAGCTGCTGCTGATCGGCGCCTGGGTGTGCTGGGCATTGCTGACGAAATATCAGGTGCCGTTCTGGGTCGGCATGCCGCTGACGCTGGTCTTCATGTTCGCGTTCGGCATCGCGATCCAGGTCGTGATCCTCCGTCCGATGATCGGGGAGCCGATCATCTCCGTCATCATGGTCACGATCGGCCTTTCGACCGTGTTTCAGGCGGCGCTGAAATGGATGTTCGGCGTCAACCCCCAGCCGTTCCCGCCAGTGTTCGCCAGCACGTCCGTCGACCTGTTCGGACTTCAAATCCAGACGGTCTACGTCATGAGCCTCGTGGTATCGGTCCTGATGATGCTCGGCATGGCTTGGTTCTTCAAGGCCTCCAAATATGGCCTGGCGATGCGGGCGACCGCCTTCGACCAGCAGGTCGCGCAGTCGCTCGGCATCTCCGTCAAGAACGTGTTCGCGATGGCCTGGGCCATCTCGGCAACGGTCTCGGCCGTGGCCGGTGTTGTCGTCGCCGTGGTCAACGGCGTCTCCTCCGGCCTGTCGGCCTACGGCATCAAGGTTTTTCCGGCGGCGATCCTCGGCGGCCTCGACTCGGTCGGTGGCGCCGTGCTCGGCGGCATCATCATCGGCCTCCTCGAGAACATCGCGCAGTATGTCGACAGCCAGTATCTGCACTGGGGCAATCTGTACGAGATCGCGCCATTCTACGTGCTGATCATCATCCTGATGATCAAGCCCTACGGCCTGTTCGGCACCAAAGACATCGAGCGGATCTGAATCATGGTTGCGCGCTCCACGATACCCGCCGGCGACTTCCGCACCTCTTACGCGGCCGACACCACGATCTTCCCGACCAGAACCAGCCGCAATTTCGCGATCGCCGGCGTGATCCTCCTGTGCTTCGCGCCGCAGGTGTTCTCCGAATACTGGCTGTCGGTCTCGATCCAGATCGGCATCTTCGCCATCGCCGCACTAGGCCTCAACATCCTGGTCGGCTTCACCGGCCAGATCTCGATCGGACAGGCCGGCTTCTTCCTGCTCGGCGCCTTCACCTCGGCCTATATCAACAACACCTACGCGATCCCGGTGTTCTTCGCGATCCCGCTCGCCGGGGTGATCACAGCACTCGTCGGGCTGATTTTCGGACTTCCGGCGGCGCGGCTGAAGGGTCTCTATCTCGTCATCGCCACCCTCGCCGCGCAATACATCCTGCTCGACTTCTTCTCCCGCGCCGAGTGGTTCTCCGGCGGCTCGGTGCCGGCCTCCGCCAATCCGTTCTCGATCTTCGGCTATACGCTGCGCGGCGACCGGCAATATTTCTACGTCGTGCTGGCCTATGTCGTGGTGTGCTACCTCCTGGTCACCAACCTGATGCGCACCCGCGACGGCCGCGCGCTGATCGCAATCCGCGACCACTATCTCTCGGCCGAGATCATGGGCATCAACCTGACGAAGTACCGGACGCTGTCGTTCGGCCTCGCCGCGTTCTTCGCCGGCATTGCCGGCGCGCTCTACGCGCACTACCAGCTGGTGATCTCGCAGGAAGGCTTTGGCATCGAGCGCTCGATCCTGTTTCTCGCCATGATCATCATCGGCGGCACCGGTTCGATCATGGGCACCCTGATGGGGACAGCATTCGTCGTTCTGCTGCCGGAATCGATGGAATGGCTGAGCCACCACCTCAAGGGCGGCGCGATCGACAAGGCGCTCGCGCTCAACAACAACATCACTTTTTTGCGCGAGATCGCGATCGGCCTGATCATCATCGCCTTCCTGATGTTCGAGCCCGACGGGCTGGCGCATCGCTGGCGCCAGATCAAGACATACTGGAAGCTCTATCCGTTCTCACATTGAACTCAACCAACAGGGACCGGCGACAATCCGGCCCGAACGCATCACAGGAGGAAGCACTATGACGATGAAATCATTGCTCGGCTCGGCGGCGCTGGCGCTGCTCGCAGGCGCCTTCGCCTCAACCGCGCAGGCGCAGCAGATCGCAATCGGGCATCTGCAGGATCTCTCGGGCGGCACGTCCGACGTCGGCACGCCCTATGGCCAGGCCGTGATGGACACCTTCGCCTGGGTCAACAAGAACGGCGGCATCGGCGGCAAGCAGCTCGCGGTCGACAGCAACGACTACGGCTACCAGGTGCCGCGCGCGATCGCGCTGTACAAGAAGTGGTCGGCCCCGGACAACAAGGTCGCGGCGATCATGGGCTGGGGCACCGCGGACACCGAGGCGCTGACCGGCTTCCTCGCCAACGACAAGATCCCTGACATGTCCGGCTCCTACGCCGCCGCGCTGACCGACCCTGAAGGCACCAGCGGCAAGGCCAAGGCCGCGCCGTACAACTTCTTCTACGGCCCAAGCTACTCGGACGCGCTGCGCGCCGAGCTGACCTGGGCGGCCGAGGACTGGAAGGCCAAGGGCAAGCCCGGCAAGCCGAAATTCGTGCACATGGGCGCCAACCATCCCTATCCCAACGCCCCGAAGGCCGCGGGCGAAGCGCTCGCCACCGAGCTCGGCTTCGAGGTGCTGCCGCCGCTGGTGTTCGCGCTGGCGCCCGGCGACTACAGCGCGCAGTGCCTGAGCCTGAAGAGCTCCGGCGCCAACTACGCCTATCTGGGCAACACCGCGGCCTCCAACATCTCGGTGATGAAGGCCTGCAAGAATGCCGGCGTCGACGTCCAATTCCTGTCCAACGTCTGGGGCATGGACGAGAACGCCGCCAAGACCGCGGGCGATGCCGCCGACGGCGTCGTCTTTCCGCTGCGCACCTCGGTGGCCTGGGGCGGCGACGCGCCGGGCATGAAGACGGTGCAGGAGATCTCCAAGATGTCCGACCCGACCGGCAAGGTCTATCGACCGGTGCACTATGTCGCCGCGGTCTGCTCGTCGCTCTACATGAAGGAGGCGATCGAGTGGGCTGCGAAGAACGGCGGCGCCACCGGCGAGAACGTCGCCAAGGGCTTCTACCAGAAGAAGGACTGGGTGCCCGCAGGGATGGAAGGCGTCTGCAGCCCCTCGACCTGGACCGACAAGGATCACCGCGGCACGATGAAGGTCGACCTCTATCGCGCCAAGGTGACCGGCCCGACCGATGGCGACCTCAACGATCTCATGGCCAAGGGCGTGATCAAGCTCGAGAAGGTCAAGACCATCGAGCTGCCGCGCAAGGCGGAATGGGCGGGTTGGTAAGTTGCCAGGCGGCCGCTGAATCAACTCAGCAGCCGCTCCGCACGCCATCGTCATCCCCCGCGAAAGCGGGGGATCCAGTACGCCGCGGCTTCTCCACCGAGCATCGGCGGCTCTGGAATACTGGGCCCCCCGCCTCCCGCGGGGGACGACAGTGAGGTGAACGGATATGGTTGAGACCCTCGATAAGCCCAATGCAAATGCGACCGCGAGCGCAGCCCCGCTGCTCTCCGTCCGCAACATCGAGGTCGTCTATGACGACGTCATCCTGGTGCTGCGCGGCCTCAGCCTCGACGTGCCCAAGGGCGCGATCGTTGCGCTGCTCGGCGCCAACGGCGCCGGCAAGTCGACGACGCTGAAGGCGATCTCCGGCCTCTTGAAGACCGAGGACGGCGAGGTCACGCGCGGCGAGATCATGTTCGACGGCACGCGCATCGACGGCATCGATCCGGAGAAGATCGTCCGCCGCGGCATCTTCCAGGTCATGGAGGGCCGCCGCATCGTCTCCGACATGACGTCGCTGGAGAACCTCAAGCTCGGGGCGTTCACGCGATCCGATCGCGAGGTCAACAGTGACATCGAGATGGTGTTCAACTATTTCCCGCGGCTGAAGGAACGCACCGGCCTTGCGGGTTATCTTTCCGGCGGCGAACAGCAGATGCTGGCGATTGGACGGGCGCTGATGGCGCGGCCGAAGATGATCCTGATGGATGAGCCGTCGATGGGCCTGTCGCCGCTGCTGGTGAAGGAAGTGTTCGCGATCATCAAGGAGATCAACAGGGATCTCGGCGTCACCATCCTGCTGGTCGAGCAGAATGCGCGCGCGGCGCTGTCGGTGGCCAGCCACGGCTACATCATGGAACAGGGAAAGGTGGTGCTCGACGGCACCGCCGACAGCTTGCGCGACAACGAGGACGTCAAGGAATTCTACCTCGGCGGCGCCGGCGACCAGCGCAAGAGCTTCAAGAACCTGAAGAGCTTCAAGCGGCGGAAGCGGTGGCTGTAGCCGAACTCTCTCCTCGTCATGCCGGGCTTGACCCGGCCATCCACGCACGAGCCGCAACGACGAACGACGTGGATGCCCGGGACAAGCCCGGGCATGACGACCGCAAGATTCAAGGACTGGGTACGATGACCCACTACGACGCCCTCGAAACCCGTGATCCCGCAGCCCGCGAGCAGGATCTGTTCGGCCGCCTGCCCGACGTGCTGCACGCGGCGATGAAGGCGCCGGCCTATGCCGGGCTGCTGCAGGGCGTCGATCCCCAGGACATCACGACGCGCGCTGCGCTCGCGCAACTGCCGGTGCTGCGCAAATCCGAGCTGCCTGCCCTGCACAAGGCGGCCCCGCCATTCGGCGGCTTCGTCGCGCAGGCGCCCGGCGCGTTCTCGCGTCTGTTCACGTCGCCCGGGCCGATCTTCGAACCGGAGGCGGCGCACAGCGATCCCTGGCGCGGCGCCCGCGCCCTGTTCGCCTCGGGCTTCCGCAGCGGCGATATCGTACTCAATACCTTCAGCTATCACCTCACGCCCGGCGGCTTCATCTTCGACGCCTCGGCGCGCGCGCTCGGCTGCGCGGTGATCCCGGCTGGCCCCGGCAACACCGAGGCGCAGTTCGAGTTGATCGAGGCCTATCGCCCGATCGGCTACAGCGGCACGCCCGACTTCCTGAAGATCCTGCTCGACAGCGCCGCCAGCGCCGGCCGCGACGTGTCCTCGCTCAAGCGCGCGCTGGTGTCGGGCGCGGCGTTCCCGCCGTCGCTGCAGGCCGAGATCAAGGCGCGCGGCATCGATGCCTATCAGGCGTTCGGCACCGCCGATCTCGGCATCGTCGCCTATGAGACCGCAGCGCGCGACGGCATGGTCGTCAACGAGGACTTGATCTTGGAGATCGTCCGCCCCGGCACCGGCGATCCGGTGGCGCCAGGCGATGTCGGCGAGATCGTCGTCACCTCGCTCGATCGCCACCATCCCTGGATTCGGCTTGCCCTCGGCGACCTCACCGCCGCCCTGCCCGGCACCAGCGCCTGCGGCCGCACCAACATGCGCATCAAGGGCTGGATGGGCCGCGCCGACCAGACGACCAAGATCAAGGGCATGTTCGTGCGCCCCGAGCAGGTCGCCGAGATCGGCAAGCGCCACCCGGAGCTCGGCCGCCTCCGCCTGGTCGTCACCCGCGCCGGCGAGACCGATGCGATGACGCTGAAGGCGGAATGCGCCTCGCCATCAGATGGCCTGCAGGACGCGCTCGCCGCCAGCCTGCGCAACATCACCAAGCTCGGCGGCAGCATCGAGCTGATCGCACCAGGCACGCTGCCCAACGACGGCAAGGTGATCGCCGACGAGCGGTGAAGTCCTCGCGTTGTTCCCGTAGCAGGAAGCCCTGCGCCAGCGGCATGAGCGGGACGGCCCGCACCACCCGCACGCAATTGTCGCCTCCCGCACGCTCTCCTATACAGCCATGTCACGTTCTCTCGGAGTTCGTCCGCATGGCCTTTCCGCGCGCGTCCAAAGCCCTGTCCCGCTTCACTGTCCTCGATTTGACGCGGGTGCGCGCCGGCCCGACCTGCGCACGGCAGTTCGCCGATTGGGGCGCCAACGTCATCAAGATCGACGCCATGATGGAGGATGGTGGCGAGGCCCTGGGCGGCCCGCGCCGCGGTTCCGACTTCCAGAACCTGCATCGCAACAAGCGCGCGATGACGCTCAACTTGAAAGACCCAAAGGGCGTCGACGTGTTCATGCGGCTGGCCAAGCGGGCCGATGTCGTGATCGAGAACTATCGCCCTGATGTGAAGACCAAGCTCGGCATCGACTACGAGGCCGTGCGCAACGTCAATCCCCGCATCGTCTATGGCAGCATCTCCGGTTTCGGCCAGGACGGCCCCTATGCGAAGCGGCCGGGCTTCGATCAGATCGCGCAGGGCATGGGCGGGCTGATGTCGATCACCGGCGCGCCTGGCGAGGGCCCGATGCGCGCGGGCATCCCGATCGCCGATCTCTCCGCAGGCCTGTCCTGCGCGATGGGCATCCTCACCGCGCTGCTCGAGCGCGAGGTCTCCGGTGAGGGCCAGTGGGTGCAGACGTCGTTGTTGCAGGCGCAGATCTTCATGCTCGACTTCCAGGCCGCACGCTGGCTGATGGAGAAGGAGGTCGCCCCTCAAGCCGGCAACAACCATCCGACCAGCATTCCGACCGGCGTGTTCAAGACTTCCGACGGCTACATCAACATCGCCGCCACGGGGGGGCGGATCTGGGAGCGGCTGTGCCAGACGCTCGGCGCGCCCGAATGGATCGACAATCCGGACTACGCGACCGCGCCGGCGCGCTCCAAGAACCGCGATGCGCTCAACGCCGAGATCAATGCGCGCACGCTGGCGAAGACGAGCGAGCAATGGGTCGCCGAGATCAATGCCGCCGGCGTGCCCTGCGGGCCGATCTACGCGATCGATCAGATGTTCGAGGACCCGCAGGTGAAGCATCTCGGCATGGCGCAGCAGGTCGCCAGCGACGACGGCCGCGACATCACGCTGGTGGCGCAGCCCTTCACCTTGTCGCGCACGCCGAGCCGGATGGCGGCACGGCCGCCGGAGTTCGGCGAGCAGACCGAGGAGATCCTCTCCGAGTTCGGCTTCACCGATGGCGAGATCGCCGATCTCCGGCTGCACCGCGTCGTGTGAGCAGGTGCAATATGACCAAGCTGCGGCATCCCGCCGCTGTGGCCCAGATGTCACCACGTTGGAACTTCGACCTGGGCGGGATTGAGGCCAGAGGGAGACCGCGTTAATCTCTTCGCATCAGTTGATCGCGGACCCCTTCGGCCCGCGCGTGTGAGGAGTAGCCTTCCATGAGCGCGACGGAATTGAACGAGTTTCTGACGGCGATGGACATGGTGCGCGACGTCAACGCGGCCGCTCTGAATCACGTCGGCGTTCTGCCGTTCGACGAAACGATGCTCGACAACGAGTCCGACTGGTACCACATGCCGGTTGCGGAGAAGGCCCACTGAGGCTGACTCGCCTCGGGTCCGCGCGCCCGCTGACCTGCATCATCTTTGCTCGAAGCCTTCGTTCCGAAAGCCGGACGGAGGCTTTTTCTTTTCGAGGGCGGCGGGATGAGCTGCAAACTCTGATCCGCCGAACGCAAAAAAAAGCCCGACGCACGCGCCGGGCAAGGTGATCGTCTCGGGAGGAAACATCAGGGCGCGATGACCAGAGATCAGGCACCGCGCGTGAGCAGAACGATATCTGCCCATGAATGGAGCCTATCACCGCTCTGCCTAAAATGCTGTCATCGCAAAGACACAACCTCTGGAGAAGCGCCCGACGGCTTCGAACATCGGTACGATTGTTTTGGTGTTCCCAGCCAAGCCCTATCCACCACAATCCGCAAACCAATTACGGCATGGTCCCAATCAGAAACTCGCAACTGATGCCGATGGTCGTTGGAGCCTCAGCGTGTGGCCTGTTCACCCGCCGCGTTTGGCCGGCTCGGTCCGCGAGGCTGACGCGCAGGGAGAATCTGGGCAATTCAGGTGCTCGTCGCGGTCTATCCGCAGCGTCCGAGGCAGGATCGCTGATGCCACAGCCCATGCTGCACAAGCCCGCCGCATGCGCGCCATTCGGTTGCGGAACGACCACGCACAACCGGAGGCGGAGGCTGGTTCGTATCGAATGTTGCACGACGGTCACAGGCAGCGACGAACTTAGGCCGTCTCGAAATCCACCCAAAAAATCACAGTACCCGCCGAGGCGATCTTGGCTGCGATATGCCGTCTGGCACGATTGGAGGCGCCTGACGGCGCCTGCACGACATGGATTCAATCGCGAAGATGCAAAGGCTGACGTGCTGATCGCAAACCGATCCGGTCCCCATACGGTCTCGCGCTCGAGGCGGTTGTGCTGGTTGTCAGCGGCCGCGCTGGTCACCCCGGTGCTTGCGGCGGCGCCAGCCGTTGCGCAGGCCACCAGAGGCGGCGCCGGCGGCAGCAGCCAGGACACCTTCGCCAATGGCGGTGCCAGCTCGGCCACGGCCGTTGGAAATGTCGGCGCCAATGCACCTATTCCTACCCGAGGCGGCGGCGGTGGCGGCGCCGGCACACTCGGCGGGGCCGGCGGCAGCGATTCGACCGGTGCCGCACCGGGTGGCAGCGGCGGGATCGGTCCGGGCGCCAACGGACTAAGCGGTCAAAGCGGCTTCTCGATTCACAGCGGAGGCGGAGGTGGCGGTGGCGCACATGGCGCCGTCGTAACCACGGACACGAGCAACTCCGCAGCGCTGTCCGGCGGCAATGGTGGACGTGGCGGCGCCACCACCGGGGATTTCGGCGGTGGCGGCGGCGGCGCCGGCGGATACGGGGTGGTCGTCGATGGCAACGGGCTCACCTACAGCAATGGCAGCAGCATCACGGGAGGCAAGGGCGGCAATGGCGGCGCGGCTGCCTCGCTAAATGTCGTCGTGAATGGCTGGGGCGGCAATGGCGGCCAGGGCGGTTACGGTATCTTTCTGACGGGAAGCAGCGTCGTGCTGAACAACGCCGGCACCATCAAAGGCGGTGGCGGCGGAAATGGTGGTGACGCGCCATCCAGCACCCAACCGAATGCGAGTGGTGACGGTGGTAGTGGTGCCGCCGGCGTCGCCTTCGCCGCGGGCGGCACGCTGATCAACTCCGGCACCATCACCGGCGGCGACGCAGGCGTGGCCGGCGCGACGGATACCAGTCACTCCGGCACGGCTGGAACGGCCGGTGCGGGCGTCATCGGCGCCAATCTCGCGATCATCAACAGCGGCACGATCTCGCGCGGTAACGGCTTCGGATTGTTCGCAGCCCCCGCCGCCATCAGCTTCACCGGCGGCAGCAACGTGCTGGAGATCTGGGCGAGCTCGATCATCAATGGCAACGTCGTCGGCACCGGCACCGATACGTTCCGGCTCGGTGGCGCCGCGAACGGCAGCTTCGACGTTTCCACGATCGGCGCGACCGCACAATTCCAGGGCTTCTCGAGTTTCGTGAAGACGGGCACCGCGACCTGGACGCTGGCCGGCACGACGACCGCGGTTACGCCGTGGAGCATCAACCAGGGCGCGCTCGCGGTGTCATCAGATGCCAATCTCGGCGATGCTTCCGGCAGCATGTCGTTCGGTGGCGGCACGCTGCAATATCTCGCCGGCTTCAGCTCCAGCCGGACCGTGACCCTCAATGCCGGCGGCGGCACGTTCGATACCAACGGCAACAACGCGACACTCAGCGGGACGATTTCGGGCACGGGGGGGCTCACCAAGGTCGGCGTAGGCATCCTGACCTTGTCAGGCACCAGCAGCTACACCGGGGCGACGACCATCGACGGCGGCGTGCTCGACGTCGAAGGTGCGATCACGAACACCTCTGGGGTGACCGTGAATGCCGGCGGCACCCTGACGGGTGCGGGTCTCGTCGATCCGCCGATGACGGTCGGCATCAATGCCGGCGGCACGCTGGCGCCGGGCAATGGCACCGCCGGCTCGTCGATGACCATCGTCGGCAATCTCGCCTTCCAGTCCGGTGCGTACTATCTGGTGCAGCTCGATCCGACCACGGCCTCATTCGCGAGCGTCACCGGAACGGCCACCCTCGGCGGCGCCACCGTCAACGCCGTGTTCGGCACCGGCGGCGGCTATATCGACAAGCGCTACACCATCCTGACCACGAGCGGCGGCATCTCGGGCGGCTTCGGATCGGTGGTGAAGACCAACCTGCCCTCCGGCTTCAAGACCAGCCTGAGCTACGACGCCAACAACGTCTATCTCGATCTGATCCTCGCCTTCGCCGTGCCCGGCGGACTCAACGGCAATCAGAAGACGGTCGGCGATACGCTGTCGGTGTTCTTCGATCGCACCGGCGATATTCCCGTCGTGTTCGGCAAGTTGAACCAGGCGGGCCTCACGCAGGCGTCCGGCGAGAGCGCCACCGGCGTGCAACAGACCACGTTCAACGCCATGAGCCAGTTCGCCAGCCTGCTGACCGATCCCTTCGCACAAGGTCAAGCCAGCGGCGGGGGCGCGATCAGCTATGCTGACACATCCCGCAAGCGCACCGATGCTTTCGCGATGCTGACTGACGACAGGCCGGCCGAGTTTGCGCAGCGCTGGAATGTCTGGGCGGCGGGCTTCGGCGGCTCGCAAACGACCAGCGGCAATGCAGTCGTCGGCTCCAACGATACCACCAGCCGCATCGCCGGCACCGCCGTCGGCGCCGACTACCGGATCGCACCGCGCACGATTGCGGGCTTCGCGCTCGGCGGCGGCGGCACCAGCTTCAGCGTCAACGGCCTCGGCTCCGGCCGCTCCGATCTGTTCCAGGCCGGCGCCTATCTGCATCATCATATCGGCCCGAGCTATCTGAGAGCGGCCCTGGCCTATGGCTGGCAGGACGTCACCGCGGATCGCACCGTCACCATCTCCGGTGTCGACCGGCTGCGCGCGACCTATCAAGCCAATGCCTGGATCGGCCGCATCGAGGGCGGCACGCGCTTCGTCGCTCCCATAGGCGGCATCGGCCTGACGCCTTACGCGGCTGCGCAGGTGACGAGCCTGCGCCTACCGGCCTATGTGGAGCAGGCCATCTCCGGCACGTCGACCTTCGCACTGAGCTACACCGGCAAGACCGTCACCGACACACGCACCGAGTTCGGCCTGCGCACCGACAAGTCCTACGCGCTGGCAGACGGCGCCCTCACCTTGCGCGGCCGCCTCGCCTGGGCGCACGACTTCAATCCCGATCGTTCGGTCGCGGCGACGTTCCAGACGCTGCAGGGCGCAAGCTTCGTCGTCAACGGCGCCGCGCAGGCGCGCGACTCCGCGCTGACGACGACCTCGGTCGAGATGAGCTGGCAGAACGGCTGGAGCGCCGTGGCGACGTTCGAAGGCGAGTTCTCGAGCGTCACCCGTTCCTATGCCGGCAAGGGCAGCGTGCGCTACGCGTGGTAGGAGCGGCGTAGCCGATCGAGCGCAGGCGTCCAGCTGGCAGGGGTGATCAGCGACAACCGTACTAAGCCTCGGCCTTCGCGGCCGGCGCTCCCGACTTGCTGAAGGTCGCGATCACACGATCGATCAGCGGCCAGAACAGCAGCACGATCGCCAGCGTCGTGATGGTGCCCACCAGCCCGTTCGCCCAGAACACCTTCATGTTGCCGCCGGAGATGATCATCGACTGCCGGAACGCGTCCTCGGCACGGCTGCCGAGCACCAGCGCCAAGGTGAACGGCGCCAGCGGGATCTTGATCTTCTTGAAGACATAGCCGACGACGCCGAAGCCGAGCATCAGCCAGACGTCGAACATCGCGTTCTGGATCGCGTAGGCGCCGATGGCGCAGGACACCACGATCATCGGCGCCACGGCCGCGAACGGCACGCGCAGGATCGAGGCGAAGATCGGCACGGTGGAAAGCACGAGCACGAGGCCGACGACATTGCCGAGATACATCGAGGCGATCAGGCCCCAGACGAAGTCCTTGTGCTCCACGAACAGCAGCGGGCCGGGATTGAGGCCCCACACCATCAGGCCGCCGAGCAGGATCGCCGCGGTGCCCGAGCCGGGGATGCCGAGCGCCAGCATCGGCAACAGCGCCGCCGTGCCTGAGGCATGCGCTGCGGTCTCAGGCGCGAACACGCCCTCAATGCGTCCCTTGCCAAAACTGTCCGGATTCTTGGAGAATCGCTTGGCGAGGTTGTAGCCCATGAAGGAGGCCGCGATCGCGCCGCCCGGCGTGATGCCGAGCCAGCAGCCGATCACCGAGGAACGCAGCAGGGTCATCCAGTATTTCGGCAGGTCCTTCCAGACGGCGAGCACCGTGCGCAAGGAGATCGCGGCGGCGTGACCGCGCAGCGCCAGGCGTTCCTCCATCGTCAGCAGGATCTCGCTGATGCCGAACAGGCCGATGACCGCGACCAGGAAGTTGATGCCGCGCAACAGATCGGTCGAGCCGAAGGTCATCCGCAACTGACCGGACACGGTGTCCATGCCGACGCCGGCAAGCAGCAGGCCGAGCGCCATCGCAATGACCGTCTTGTGCTTGTCCTCGCGTCCCAGGCCCACGAATGAGCAGAAGGTCAGGAGATACACGGCGAAGAATTCAGGCGGACCGAACTTCAGCGCAAACGACGAGATCCAGGGCGCCAGGAAGGTGATCAGCATCACCGCGACCAGCGAGCCGATGAACGACGAGGTGAAGGCGGCCGTCAGCGCCTCCGCTGCCTTGCCCTGCTGCGCCATGGGATAGCCGTCGAAAGTGGTCGCCACCGACCACGCCTCGCCGGGAATGTTGAACAGGATCGAGGTGATGGCGCCGCCGAACAGCGCGCCCCAGTAGATGCAGGACAGCATCACGATGGCCGAGGTCGGGTCCATCGAGAAGGTCAGCGGCAGCAGGATGGCGACGCCGTTGGGCCCCCCCAGCCCGGGCAGCACGCCGACGAAGACGCCGAGCACGAGCCCAACCATCATCAGCAGCAGCGTCTTCCAGGTCAGGAGGACCGCGAACCCGTGCAGCAGCAGACCCAAGGCTTCCATGATTTCATTCCAACTGTTTCCTCGTCATTGCGAGCGCAGCGAAGCAATCCAGAGTCGAGTGCGCAGCCCTGGATTGCGTCGTCGCGTTGCTCCTCGCAATGACGGGGGAGAGACCGGTGTCAGTACCCGAACGCCGCTTCGAGCGGGCCCTTCGGCATGATCACGTCGAACACGACATCGAACGTCACGAACATCACGGCGCTGAACAGGAACGCCGTGAGCAGCGATTTCCAGATCGCGATCTTGCCGACGAGACGCATGAACCCGGCGATGAGCAGGAAGCTCGCGACATAGATGCCGAGAAACTGCATCGCGATGCAGAACAACAAGGTCGGCACGAACACGGCCATCACGCGCCGCAGTTGCGCGCGCGTCACGAAGGTCTCGACCGCTTCCTTGCTCGACAGGAAGGCGGCACCGATCCCGTAAAGGCTGGCGCCGCCGAGGATCACCGACAGATAGAACGGAAAGTAGCCGGGCTCCGGACCGGTCGAGTCCCAGGACGCGCCGGTCCGCCAATTGTCCCAGGCGAGTACGGACGCGAGCGCGAGCAGCAGCAGCGACACCGCGACGTCGACGGTCCGGGTAGAGGTGACGGCCGGAGAATTCTCCTCCGGCGCGGTCGGATCGTCGACGGCAATCTCGAGCTCAGCGTTGGACATCGATCCTCCTCATCCCCTCGCCCCGCCCAGCCTCACTTGGCGACGAAGCCGGCTTCCGTCATCAGCTGCTTGTTGAGCGAGCCGTCCTCTTCGAGGAACTGCAGCATGTCCTTGCCGGTGAGGAAGATCGGCTTCAGCGCCTGCTTCTCCATGTAGTCCTTGTACTCCGGTGTCTGCACCAGCTTGCTGAACAGGTCGACGTAGAACTCCTGCTGTTCCTGCGTCACCTTGCCCGGCAGGAACATCGCGCGCAGCATCAGGTATTGCACGTCCAGCCCCTCCTCCTTGCAGGTCGGAATGTCGTTCCAGGACTGCGTCTCCGTGACCTTGGTCGTGTAGGAGATGCGCTCCTTGTCGAACACGCAGAGCGGACGCACCTGGCCGGCGCGCCAGACTTCGAGATTCTCGGAAGGATTGTTGACGTTCGCTTCGGTGTGCCCGCCGACCAGTTGGGTCGCAGCCTCGCCGCCCGACTTGTAGGGCAGATAGGAGAACTTGGCTCCGGTCTTCTTCTCCATGAAGACCGTGAGCACGTGATCTTCGCGCTTGGAGCCGGTGCCGCCCAACTTGAACGGCGAGCTCGACGCCTTGGCAGCCTCGATGAACTCCTTCACCGTCTTGGGGCCGTTGACGTTGTCCCACAGCACGAACTGATCGAGTGCGATCACCGCGACCGGCGACAGCTCGTGCCAGTCGAACGGCAGCTTGGCCGACAGCGGCAGCATGTAGATCAGCGAATAGGCGATCAGGATCTTGTTCGGATCGCCGTCGCTGGACTTCATGTACATCAGGGCTTCGGCGCCCGACGCGCCGCCCTTCAGCGACACGACAACCGGCTGCTTCAGAAGATTGTTCTTCTGAATGGCAGCCTGCATCATCCGCGCCATCTGGTCTGATGCGCCGCCAGCGCCTGCGGCGACGACAATCTCGACCGGCTTGGTCGGCTCCCAGCCGGCAAAGGCGGGCGCAGTTGCAAAAAAGGCCGCCGTTGCGGCCGCGATCTTGATGAGTTTGCGCACGTGTTTTCTTCCCCGTTCGAAGCGCCAGCTTGCATCCTACCAGGATACTGCTGGCTTATTGTGGTCAGTTCAAGAACACAAGCATGATGCGGCCTCATGTTCCTCGGCATAAGGTCGCAAGCACGGCATTGGACTACTTGCCTTTCCAGTTCGGCGTCCGCTTGTTGAGGAACGCCTCCATGCCCTCGCGGAAATCCTCACTCATATAGGCGCGCAGGATCAAATCCTCGCCCTCGTCCCGCGACAGGGTCCGGCGAATGCGGCGCACCGCCTCCTTGGTCACCTCGAGGGTGATCGGCGCGTGCGAGGCGATGAGCCTCGCGGTCTCCAGCGCGCGTGTCTGCAGCGTCTCGACGTCGGGCACGATCTCGTTGAGCAGACCGAGCGCGAGCGCCTCCGGCGCCTCGACCAACCGTGCCTTGAAGATCAGATCCTTGGTGCGCGCCGGTCCGATCAAGGAGACCACGCGCGAGATGTTCGACATCGACAGGCAGTTGCCGAGCGTGCGCGCGATCGGAAAACCGATACGTGTCGTCTCGGTGCCGATGCGGATGTCGCAGCAGGCGGCGATGCCGGCGCCGCCGCCGGTGCAGGCGCCCGCGATCGCCGCGATCACCGGCACACGGCACAGCTCCAGCGTGCCGAGCACGCGGTCGATCCGCGCCTCGTAGTCGAGCGCATCCTGCGCGGTCTTGAAGGCGCGGAATTGCGAGATATCGGTGCCGGAGGCAAACGCCTTGTCGCCGGCCCCGGTCAGGATCAGCGCCTTGATCGACCGGTCGGCATTGATGGCCTCGCAGATCGAGGCCATCCGGTCGTACATCGCGAAGGTCATCGCGTTGCGCGCCTGCGGCCGGTTGAAGGTGATCTTGGCGATGCCGTCGTCGACGGCATAGATCAGATCGTCGGAGCCGGTCACAGGCGCGGTCATCAGGCCACCTTCGGGATTGGCGCCGCCTCGCGCGCCTTCAGGACGTCCATTGCCGCGAGCACGCCACCGGCACGATGCGGCACATTGGCGAGCGCAAGGCCCATCTCGACGCCGGCGAGCGTCCCCATCAGCATCAGGTCGTTGAAATGACCGATGTGGCCGATGCGGAACACCTTGCCCTTGATCTTGTTGAGGCCGGTGCCGAGCGACATGTCGAAGTTTTCCAGCACGGTCTTTCGGAACTGATCGGCGTCATGGCCTTCGGGCATGACCACGCCGGTCAGCGCCGGCGAATGCGCCTGCGGATCGGCGCATTGCGTGTCGAGGCCCCACGCCTTCACGGCGGCGCGCGTCGCAAGGCTGTGGCGGCGGTGGCGGGCGAACACGTTCTCGTGCCCCTCCTCCTCCAGCATCTTCAGCGCCTCGTTGAGGCCCATCAGCAGATTGCAGGCCGGCGTGTACGGGAAGGTGCCGAGCTTGTTGAAGGTGATGATCTCCTGCCAGTCCCAGTAGGAGCGCATGCCGGGATTGGCCTTGGCGGCGGCGAGCGCCTTCTCCGAGACGGCGTTGAAGCCGAGGCCCGGCGGCAGCATCAGGCCCTTCTGCGAGCCCGCGACGGAGACGTCGATGCCCCACGCGTCGTGCTCATACTCCATCGAGCCGAGGCCGGAGATGGTGTCGACCATCAGGAGTGCCGGGTGGCCGGACCGGTCGAGCGCCTTGCGCACCTCGAGCGGCGGCGTCAGGCAGCCGGTCGAGGTCTCGTTGTGCACGACGCAGACGGCCTTGATCTTGTGCGCCTTGTCGTCGACCAGACGCTGCTCGATCGCCGCGACGTCGGCGCCATGACGCCAGTCGCCGGGGATGAAGTCGACGTCGAGCTTGAACTTGTCGGCGATGCCCCGCCACAGCACAGCGAACTGGCCGGTCTCAACCATCAGCACCCTGTCGCCGGGCGCGAGCGCGTTGACGATCGCGGCTTCCCACGCGCCGGTGCCCGACGACGGATAGATGATCACCGGCTGCTTGGTGCGGAAGATGCGCTGGCTGGCCGCCAGCACGGCGAAGCCGAGCTCCGCGAACTCCGGACCGCGATGGTCCAAGGTCGGCATGTCCATCGCGCGCAGCACGCGGTCGGGCACGTTGGTCGGTCCCGGAATCTGAAGAAAATGCCGTCCCGTGTGCACAGTCATTGGCGTCCATCCCCGGTCATTTGGTTGGTGCGCGGACGTGGCATCCCACGCGCTGGCCGCGCTTTTCTCCCGCCAGACCGCTGGCGTCAATAAAGAAGACGCAAGCACCGATCGCTCCGGGCTGACATCCCTCAGATGCACACAAATCCCCTTCTTCTGTGCAGTGCGGCATAGCGGGACGCCCCAGCTTGCTGCACGCGGTTTGGCCTCATTTCACCGCCGCAAGCTGGCGCGGCGCATTGCCCTGCGATGGCTCATCCAGCAGCACCATCGCGGCATCGACACCGCCCGCGCGATGCGGCACGCCGACCGCACGCAGCCCCATCTCGACTCCACTCAGCGCCGCCATCAGGGTCAGCGCATTGCACTCGCCGAGATGGCCGATGCGAAACACCTTGCCCGCGACCTTGGACAGGCCCGAGCCGAGCGACATGTTGTAATTGTCGAGCACGACCTGGCGGAACTGATCGGCGTCATGGCCCGGCGGCATCAGCACGGCGGTCAGCACCGGGGAAAAATCCTTCGGCTCCTGGCACAGCACCTCGAGACCCCAATGCTCGACCGCGGCGCGGGTCGCGGCCGCAAGCCGCTGGTGGCGCGCGAACACCTGGTCGAGCCCCTCCTCGAGCAGCATGGCAATCGCTTCGCGCAGGCCATAGAGCAGGTTCGTCGCCGGGGTATAGGGGAAGAAGCCGTTCGCGTTCAGCTTCAGCATGTCCTCCCAATCCCAGAACGAGCGCGGCATCTTGTTGGCCTTGGCAACAAGGCGCGCCTTGTCCGAGACGGCGTTGAAGCCGAGCCCCGGCGGCAGCATGAAGCCCTTCTGCGAGCAGGACACGGCGACATCGACCTTCCACTCGTCGAAGCGGAAGTCGGCCGAGGCGAGACCGGAGATGGTGTCAACCATCAGCAGCGCCGGATGCTTGGCGCGGTCCATCGCGGCGCGCACCTCACCGATCCGGCTGGTCGCGCCGGTCGAGGTTTCGTTGTGCACGACCATCACCGCCTTGAGCCGATGACCGGCGTCGGCGACCAACGTCTCCTCGATGACGGCAGGGTCGACGCCACGGCGCCAGTCGCCGGGAATGAAGTCGACCTCGATTCCCCACCGCGCCGCCATCTGCCGCCACAGCGTGGCGAAGTGGCCGGTCTCGACCATCAGCACCTTGTCGCCCGGCGACAACGTGTTGACGATGGCAGCCTCCCAGGCGCCGGTGCCCGAAGACGGATAGATGATCACCGGGCTCGTGGTCTTGAAGATCGCCTGCGAGCCGCCGAGCACGGCCTTGCCGAGTTCGGCGAACTCGGCGCTGCGGTGATCGATCACCGGCATATCCATCGCCCGCAGCACCCGCTCGGGCACCGGACTCGGGCCCGGAATATGCAAGAAATGACGGCCTTGGGGACGGGTCACGACAGAGCTCCGGGCGACGACGGCATTCTGGCACCCATGATTGCATTCAATCCTTCAGCATGCAAGAGCTCAATCGCATGCACGCACGAGGTCGACCACATCTGTAACTACCGCTACAATGCGTAAGATGAATTCCACGATTCCCGATATCGAGACGCCACCCTTGGCAGGGCCAAGCGGTCGATCCGTGCCTGCGCGGGACGAGACCTCGCTGCATGACGAGATCCTGGCGCGGCTGCGCGACTACATCGTCGAGGGCCATGTCGCCGACGGCGGACGCCTGTCCGAGCGGCAGCTTTGCGAAATGCTGGGGGTGTCCCGCACCCCCTTGCGCGAAGCGCTCAAGGTGCTCGCAGCCGAGGGGCTGGTCGAGCTGCTGCCCAATCGCGGCGCCCGGGTGCGCCCCCTCAGCGCCGCCGACATCCACGAATTGTTCGACCTGATGGGAGGCCTGGAAGGCCTCGCCGGACGCCTCGCCTGCGAGAAGATTTCAGATGAAGCGATCGCGGAAATCGAGCAATTTCATCATGATATGTACGGATTCTACATGCGGCAGGACATGCAGGGCTATTTCCGCATGAACCAGTTGATCCACCGGGCGATCGTCGACGCCGCCGCCAACGCCACCCTTCATGCGACCTATGAGAGCCTGGCGGGCCGCATCCGCCGGGTTCGCTTCTCGGCCAATTTCGCCCGCAAGCGCGAACGCTGGAGCGAGGCCATGCGCGAGCATGAGCTGATCCTCGATGCCCTGCGCCGGCGCGCCGGAAGCGAGCTGTCCGACATCCTGTTCCAGCATCTGCGCAACAAGGGCGCGGCTGCGATCGCGTACTTCGCCGAGAGCCAGCCGCCGCTGGCGGCAGCCAAGCCAGACAAGGTCGAATAACGCCGGGGATTGCGCAAATTTGCATGCAATCAGATTGACGCATTTGCGGAAATGAATGACACCGGGCGGAACAGCGCCCGCCGGACGACAGCCGGGCCCCACCAGGGATCACCATGCCGAACGCCAAAGCCGGTCCGTCCAGGCTCGAACAGAAGCTCCGCGCCGAGATGACAGGCGACGTCTTCTTCGACCGCTTCAACCGCGGCCGCTACGCCACAGACGCCTCGTTCTACCAAGTCATTCCGGCGGGCGTGGTCGTGCCGCGCACGATGGACGAGGCGCTGCGTGCGCTCGCCATCGCCCGCGACGACGGCCGCATCGTCACGCCCCGCGGCGGCGGCACCTCGCAATGCGGCCAGACGGTCAACGAGGGGATCGTCGTCGACTTCTCCAAGCACCTGAACCGCATCGTCTCGCTCGATGTCGAGGGGCGGACCTGCGTGGTCGAGCCGGGCATCGTGCTCGACGACCTCAATCGCCAGCTCAAGAAGCACGGCCTTTGGTTTCCGGTCGACGTCTCCACGGCGTCCCGCGCCACGATCGGCGGCATGGCCGGCAACAATTCCTGCGGCGGCCGCTCGCTGCGCTACGGCACGATGCGCGACAACACCATCGCCATCGACGCCGCGCTGGCCGACGGCACGCTGGCGCATTTCGGCGAGGTGGCGCGAGACCTTCGTGACGTCAGCGCGCCGGACAGGGCGCGCACGTTGTTTCGCGACATGCTGGCGCTGGGCGAGCGCGAGGCCGCGGAGATCGCCGACAGGTTTCCCAAGGTGCAGCGCCGCGTCGGCGGCTACAATCTCGACGCACTGACGCCGCGCAACGCCGCCAACAACCTGGCCCATCTGCTGGTCGGCTCCGAGGGCACGCTGGCCTTCTCCACCCGGATCGAGCTCAAGCTGTGGCCGCTGATCCGCACCAAGGTGCTCGGCGTCTGTCATTTCGGCAGCTTCTATCAGGCGATGGATGCGGCCCAGCATCTGGTCAAGCTGAAGCCGATCGCGGTCGAGTTGGTCGACCGCACCATGATCGGGCTGGGCCGCGACATCGCGATGTTCCAGCCGGTGATCGCGGCGGCGGTGCGCGGCGATCCCGACGCGATCCTGGTGGTCGAGTTCGCGGAGGAGACGAAGGACGAGAACCTCGCCAAGCTGAAGCAGCTCTCCGAGTTGATGGGTGATCTCGGCTTCTCCTGGAGCAACGAGATCTGCAAATGGGGCGGCGTCGTCGAGATATCAGACCCTGCGCTTCAGACCGCCGTCGCCGACTTCCGCGCCGCCGGCCTCAACGTGATGATGTCGATGAAGGAGGCCGGCAAGCCGGTGTCGTTCGTCGAGGACTGCGCCGTGCCGCTGCCCCACCTCGCCGACTACACCGCGCGGCTCAACGAGGTGTTCGCCAGGCACGGCACGCGCGGCACGATGTACGCGCACGCCTCCGAGGGCTGCCTGCATGTGCGCCCGGTGCTGAACCTGAAGCTGGAGAAGGACGTCAAGGCGATGCGCGCCATCGCCGAGGAAGCTTTCGCCATGGTGCGCGAGTACAAGGGTTCGCATTCCGGCGAGCATGGCGATGGCATCGTGCGCTCGGAATTCCACGAGCAGATGTTCGGCAGCCGCATCGTCGCCGACTTCAAGGAGGTCAAGCAGCGCTTCGATCCGGCGAACGTGCTCAATCCTGGCCGCATCGTCGATCCACCCAGGATGGACGACCGCTCGCTGTTCCGCTATCCGCCGGACTACCGCATCGTCGACGACATCAAGCCGGTGCTCGACTGGTCGGCCTATCCGGGTGCCGCCGGCGGCTTCCAGGGCGCGGTCGAGATGTGCAACAACAACGGCGCCTGCCGCAAGCTCGACGGCGGCGTGATGTGCCCGTCCTATCGCGCCACCCGCGACGAGAAGGATGTCACGCGCGGCCGTGCCAATACCTTGCGGCTCGCGATCTCCGGCCAGCTCGGTCCCGGCGCGCTGTCGTCCGACGAGATGATGGAGACCTTGAAGCTCTGCGTCTCCTGCAAGGCCTGCCGCCGCGAGTGCCCGACCGGCGTTGACATGGCCAAGATGAAGATCGAGGTGCTGGCGGCCCGGGCGACGACGCATGGCCTCACGCTGCGCGACCGGCTCGTCGCCTATCTGCCGCGCTATGCCGATATGGCTGCCCGCATCGCGCCGCTCGTGAACCTGCGCAATCATGTTGCGCCCCTGCGCGTGCTGATGGAGCGCGTTGCGGGCATCAGCGCCAAGCGCAAGCTTCCGGCCTTCCGCACCGACACCTTCCGCGTCGACGCCGACGCGTTCGGTCCGGCTGATGGCCGCGAGGTCGTGCTGTTCGGCGACACCTTCAACCGCGTCTATGAGCGCGAAAATCTCGACGCCGCGCTGCGCGTGCTGATCGCCGGCGGCTATCGCGTCTACGTGCCCAAGCCGGCCGATGGCGGCCGCGCCCTGTGCTGCGGCCGCACCTTCCTCTCCGCCGGCCTCGTCGACGAGGCCCAGTCCGAGCTGCAGCGCCTGGTCGAGACCTACGCGCCGTTCGCCTCGCGCGGCGTGCCGATCATTGGCCTCGAGCCAAGCTGTCTGCTGACGCTGCGCGACGAACTGCTGTCGCTGCGCAACGACGCCACCGCGAAAACGATCAGCGCACACGCGCTGCTGCTGGAAGAGTTTCTGGCGCGCGAGGCCGAGAGCGGCAGGCTGGCGCTGCCGCTCGCCCCCCTGCCCGGTAAGGCCTTGTTGCACGGCCATTGCCATCAGAAATCCTTCGCCGCTTTCAAGCCTGTCGAGCAGGTGCTACGACTCATTCCGGAGCTCACGGTCGAGACCATCGAATCCTCCTGCTGCGGCATGGCCGGCGCGTTCGGCTATGGCGCGGAGACCTACGAGGTCTCGCTGCAGATGGCGGAGGCGTCGCTGCTGCCCGCCGTGCGCAACGCCGACGCCGCAACGTTCATCGTTGCCGACGGCACCTCCTGCCGCCACCAGATCCAGGACGGCGCCGCCCGCGGTGCCGTTCACGCCGCGCAGCTCCTGGCGATGAGCCTGGAGCGGGCGCTAGCATCAACGTAGGTCACGAGAGACCGGACGCCGCGGAGCGCGACCTCAATGTTCGTCATTGCGAGGAGCGTAGCGACGAAGCAATCCAGACCTTTTCTTTCGTCCTGGATTGCTTCACTTCGCTCGCAATGACGGATGATAGAGCCGACTTTTCATCACAAATCGCAAAGGACACCGACATGGCCGATCTCAAGCTCGACGCCGCTCGCAAGATTCTGGATGCCACGCTCGCGAAGGGCATCGAGAAGAAGCTCAAGCCGCTCGCCGTGATGGTGCTCGACGCCCGCGGCTGCCTGAAGGCCGCCGCCGCCCAGGACGGCACCAGCCTGATGCGGGCCGAGGTCGCGCATGGCAAGGCTTATGGCGCGCTGGCGCTCGGCCTCGGCTCCCGCGCCCTGTTCCAGCGCGCCCAGGAGCAGGCCTATTTCATCGACGCCGTGAACACGCTGGCCCAGGGCCGCATGGTCCCGGTGCCCGGCGGCGTGCTGATCATGGACGGCACGACGCTCGTCGGCGCCGTCGGCGTCTCCGGCGACAGCTCCGACAATGACGAGATCTGCGCCGTCGCCGGTATCGAGGCCGCCGGCCTCAAGGCCAATCCGGGCTGAGCTCCGGTCGCACCTGCAAAGCTCAGCGAGCTTTTCCGTCCCACAATCTCGAGGGGGCTGGCCGCCCTCTCGAAGCCTGATCGATCATGCGTCGAATTCCACGGCTCAGATCGCGGCTGACGGAGAATTCATTCGGCCGGCTTGACCGGCCCGAAACATTGCCGGCTGCTGCACGTTTGTACGACGGGGCGCGTGGAGAACCGGACATGCCTCGCAGACGAGCTCGCACCATCATCATCACTGGCGCCTCCGCCGGCGTCGGCCGTGCCATCGCGAACCGCTTCGGCGAGGCCGGCGATCGCATCGGCCT
Organism: Bradyrhizobium sp. HKCCYLRH1034; assembly: GCF_051168375.1. NCBI lineage: Bacteria > Pseudomonadati > Pseudomonadota > Alphaproteobacteria > Hyphomicrobiales > Nitrobacteraceae > Bradyrhizobium > Bradyrhizobium sp. HKCCYLRH1034. The sequence goes on from NZ_JBNPUW010000008.1 coordinate 259,931, forward strand.
GATCGCGCGCGATGAGCATGCGCTGCGCGACGTCCAGCGCGAGCTGCAGGCGCGGTTTGCCCATGCCGAATACGAGGCCGTCGATGTCGCCGATGCGCAGGCCCTGTTCGACGCTGCCGAGCGGCTCGAGCAGCGCCTGGGTCCGGTCGACATCTGGATCAATGACGCCATGGAAACGGTGTTCTCGACCGTGGCCGACATCACACCGGAGGAATTCCGCCGCGTCACCGAGGTGACCTATCTCGGTTTCGTGCACGGCACGATGGCGGCGCTGCGATCGATGCGCCGACGCGGCGAAGGCCGCATCATCCAGATCGGTTCGGCGCTCGCCTATCGCGGCATTCCGCTGCAGGCGGCCTATTGCGGCGCCAAACATGCGATCCGGGGCTTCACCGACTCGCTGCGGGCCGAGCTGATGCACGAGCGCTCAGGCATCACGCTCTGCATCGTCGATCTGCCCGCGGTGAACACACCGCAATTCGACTGGGCTCGCGCGCACCTTGCGCATACGCCACGGCCAATGGGCCGGCCGGTGGAGCCTGAGGTGATCGCGGACGCCGTCTATCGCGTTGCCGATGGCGGCTTCCGCGAATATTGGATCGGCTGGCCGACGCTGCTGACCATCCTCGGCAACGCCGTCGCCCCGGCTTTGCTCGACCGCTACCTCGCCGCCAAGGCGATCGCCGGGCAGCAGACCGACGTGCCGCTGGTGCCCGACCGCACCGACAATCTCGATCACCCGGTTACACGCCTGCACCGCACACGCGGCTCGTTCAGCCGTGGCGCGGCCCTGCACGCGATGCTCGTGCCCGGCGATGTGGCCCGCGCCGCGACCGTCGCAATCGGGGCCGCTGTCTTCTTTGCGCTGGGAGCGACGCTGAGCCGGCGGGGGAGGCGCTAGGCCGCGCGTTGCAACGCGGTGCTTGCGTGACACCGGCGAGATGCGCTTTTCTGCTCCGCGCTATCCATTCCCGTCCGGAGCGCCTGCATGACCATCGAAAGCATCAGCGCGATCACCATTGCCACCCATGACATGGCCCGCGCGGTCGCCTTCTATCGCGCGCTCGGCTTCGACGACATCCCGTATGGCGGCGCCGACACCCCGTTCACGACCTTCCGAGTCGGCGCGGGCTATCTCAACCTGATCGCCATGCCGGAGGACAAGCAGTGGAGCTGGTGGGGCCGCATCATCTTTCATGTCTCGGACGTCGACGCCGTCTACGCCAAGGCGCTGGCCGCCGGCTTCTCGCCCTCCACCACGCCGCGCGACGCCGAATGGGGCGAGCGCTACTTCCATCTCACCGATCCCGACGGTCACGAATTGAGCTTCGCGCGGCCGCTCGACAAATGAGCTAGCCGAGCTCGAAAGTGGTGACGCCGAACAGCCGCTCGATGCGTAGTGGCGCGATCGGGCGGGTGTACATGCGCGCGGTCTCGAACACCGGCTTCAGCCCGAGACTCTCCGCCAGCGCCACCGCCTCCGGGTTGATCGCCGGCACATCGAGGAAGACCTCGGAGTCGCCGATCTCGCTCAGCAGCGCCGAGACGATGGCCTCGGCATCGGCCCGGCTGTGCGCGACCAGCGGACCGATCTTAGAGCCGGTGCGGCACGGCCGGATCACGCCCCAGGCGGCAAGCGCGCCATCGCGGATGACAGCGCGGCCGACATGGCCGGCGGCTCCGATCCAGGCCTGCAGGAACGCGCGGCGCGACGCCGGAAACACAGCCGCGTCGGAGGCTTCGATGTCGGCCAGCGGCACGTCGCTCAGCGCAACGAAGTCCGATCGCGCAGCAGCCGGCAGCACCGTAGCGGCCTTCCCGCCATAGCGGACATTGGCATAGGCATATTTGAAGCCGGACTTTCGATAATTGTCCTGCTGCGCGACGACACCGTCGAGGCCGACGACACGCGATCCCGCATGCGCCATCGCAGCCTGCCAGAGCCGCAGGCCATAGCCATGCCCGCGCAGATCAGGACGTACGATGTAGAAGCCCAGAAACGCGAAGCGTTCGTCGTAGTTGACGCAGGACACCGTCGCGACCGGCACACCGTCACGTTCGGCGATGAGAAATCCCTGCGGATCGACCACGGAAAAGCACGCGGCGTCGGACAGGCCGGGATTCCAGCCCTCGGCCGCCGCCCAGTCGATGGCCAGCGGAATCTCTTCCGGCCGCATCGGCCGGATGAGAAGGCCGTCGGTTGCAATTGGGCCACTTTGCATCATCTCACAACGCTAGCGCCAACTGCCGTCCTTCGCAGCAACAAAGATGCCCTTGGGCGGGAATATTGCGATCGTTGCGCACAACGCTGCGCAGGGCTAACGTTCATCTCCCATGATACGACGAAACGCACAAACCGATCGCATGCGCCCTCGGTGGCTGACATGGATGCTGCGTGGCCTCATGGCCAGTGCCGCATTGCTCGCGACGGGGTCAGCTTTCATCGCCATCTTCAATCCACCGGCCGCCGTTCTATTTCTTTCAATACTCACCTCGCCGCTGTTCATGAATACACGGCCACCTCCGATGTTCGAGAACGACGTTGCGGACTCCTGGCTCAAATCAGTGGAGAGCGGAAAACGGCTCACGGCCCACCTTCAGGCGGAATTCCCATCCGGAACACCAGCCGCGATGTTGACAGCAACGCTGCTGAAGCAAGGATTCGAACCGTTCCCGGATTGCGTCCGCGACGGACATATCGTGGTGCGGCTGGGAGAGATTCATGCACCATGCCGAACGTCCGAGACCGCCAATGTCCATTTCTATCGATGGGGCAATCCAGCCTGTGTGCAGACGATCGACGTGACCTGGAAGTCAGACGATGCAGGAGCGATCACAGAGGTGACAGCAAGCCATCATGACGCCTGCCTGTGAACGCGGAAGTCAGTCCATTCCCTGCTTATGAGTTCTCAGCCCTATGACTGCGACGATCGGATCAGCTAATCCGACGGGGCCTGCCTCTGGTGGCGACCGGCTGCCAGCCATCGACATCCTCCGCGGCCTCGCCCTCTTTGGCGTCATGGCCATCAACGTCGTATTTGAGTTCCGTATCTCGATCTTCCAGCAATTTCTGCCGACGCCGAGAGCGCACGAAGCGGGCACGACCTTCTTCGCCGGATCGTCATCACCGGAGACGGTCAAGCTTTTGTGGGCCATCGTCGGAGACTCGCCCTTCAATCGCGCCATCGAAGATGGTCTCGCGCGCGCCGTCTCCATGAAGGCGCTTGCCCTGTTCTCGCTGCTGTTCGGCATCGGGCTGGCCATGCAGTTCGACCGGATCGCTCCGGAGCGACGTATCCCCCTGCTGCTCCGGCGGCTGCTCGTCCTGCTCGCGATCGGCATTTTGCACCTGACGCTGCTGTGGAATGGTGACATCCTGACCGAATATGCGCTTGCCGGACTGCTCGTGCTGCCGTTCCTGTTCGCGCCAAGCTGGCTGGTGATCGCGAGCAGCCTCACCCTGCTCGGGCTGTACTTCACCAGCTGGCTTATTCCCGTGCTGCCGCTACTAAGCTCCTCCTGGATGATGCAGCATGTTGTCGATGCCAATCGCATCTATGCCAACGGCAACTTCTCGCAGATCCTGGTGTTCCGGCTGTCCGAAATCAGCGCCATCGCGCCGCTGCATTTGTGGATCTTTCCGCGCACGCTCGGACTTTTCCTCGCCGGCATCGTCATCTGGCGATCCGGCCTTCTGCGCGATATGCCGCATCACCGCGTCATGCTGCTGCTGACGGCCCTGGCCGCACTCGCTGTCACGATCGACGCCGGCGCATCGCTTGCGACTGTGAGCCTGGCGCTTGCCTATGGTGCGCTGATCCTTTCGGCTGCAAGCACCATCTGGGGCGCCCGCCTGCTCGGCTGGGCGGCTCCCGTCGGCCGGATGGCCTTCACCAACTATCTCATGCAGTCCGTCATCTTCGGCGTCGTGTTCTACGGCTATGGCCTCGGCCTGTTCGGCCGGCTCAGCGTCTCGCTCGCACTTGGCATCGGCGTGGTCGTCTATGTGCTCCAGGTGATCGCGAGCTGGTGCTGGCTGAGGCTGTTTCAGTTCGGCCCCATCGAATGGCTGTGGCGCAGCCTGATGTACAATAAGCTGCAGCCGATGCGGCTTCGGCCGCACTCCTGACGCGACTGCACCCGTCGGGTTACTATGTCGCACCCCAACGGGTGTTGCGCCGTCGGGCAAATCAGCTGCACATTTCCCGGCGTCACGGCCTACGAGAGGGGCGCCTCGCGATCGTCACGAGCGTTGGGCCGGTGATGCGATGGCCGTCGCGGCGTCAGGCGCGTTTGCGCAAGACGACTGGTGGCGTGGCGGACGGCGAAATCGTGTGGTCCTGACATCCCGACGCTGATGTCAACTCGCGACGAGGCTTTGCTTCGCGCGAGGATGGTGGCCTGAAAGCCCGGCGCACCAGGGAGACCACGTATAAGCCGTAAGCCCGTCGCGCAGGGAAGGCCGGTAGTTGCGGCCAAACCTGTGGTGACTGCCGCCTGCTTTTCTTCCTGCAGGCGGGCCATGGGGGCGGCGAGCTCCCGGCCTTCCCTGCGCCCTCTTCGTTCAGAGGGCGAAATCTGACGCAAGACTCGGACGTGAAGCGTCGCGAGATCGCCGATCCATGTATCACCCTAGGTGGACAAATATTGTTGGAGCAAAGAACCTTTCCACCCCTCCACTGTCATCGCCCGCGAAAGCCGGCTATCCAGTATTCCAGAGGCCGTGGTCATCGAACCGGGAGGCCTCGGCGTACTGGATGCTCCGCCTTCGCGGAGCATGACAGCGGCAACAACAGAGCCGCCGTCACACACTCTACCCGCAGCGAGCTACTTCCCCGGCCACACCGGCTTGCGCTTCTCGGCAAACGCCCTCAGGCCCTCCTTGGCATCCTCGGTCATCGCCAGCAGCGCGATCTGGCTTTCGAGATAGGCGATGGACTCGTCGAACGACATCGAGGCGATGGCGCGCATGGCGTATTTGCCGCGGCGGATGGCGGTCGGCGACTTGTCGACGAGACGGCCGATCAGCCAGTCCATCTTGCCGTCGAGCTCGGCGGCGGGAACGACATGGTTGAGCAGCCCGGCAGCCTGTGCAGTCTTGGCGTCGAACGGCTCGCCCGTGAGCGCCCATTCGTTGACGAGACGCGGCGGCGCGATACTCTGCAAGAGGCTCAGGACCTGCATCGGGAACACGCCGACCTTCACCTCCGGCAGGCCGAAGACGACGTGATCGGCTGCGACCGCCATGTCGGTCATGCACAGCAAGCCCATGCCGCCGGCCATACAGACGCCGCCGACGCGCGCAATCGCCGGCTTGGTGGAATTCTGCGACAGCCGGAGCAAGTCCGCGTAATCGACATTCGGGCGGGAGAAATCCATCGCGAAGGCCGCGCCGGAGTTCTGCAGGTCGGCGCCGGCGCAGAACGCCTTGTCTCCTGCGCCGGTCAGCACGATCACGCGCACCTCGGGATCGTCATGTGCCGTGCGATAGCCGCGCGAGATCCCGGCGATCACGTCGCCATTCAGCGCGTTGCGCTTCTCCGGACGATTGATGGTGATCCAGAGGGCCTGCCCGCGCTTGTCGAGAATCACGCTGTCGTCGGTCATCGCCTTGCCTGTCGCTTGATGTCGGATGCGAGATTGTCGCGGGATAGCTGCCGCGGGCAAGGAAAACTTGCGTCAAGAGGCCGCGCGGCGGCCGATCTCGGCGATGACCCCGTGCAGCAGCGGACGCACCGGCTCGAACTGGCCAGTGCGCAGGAACGCGATGGTCTGCCGGAACGACGTCGGATGCACCAGCAGGCCCATGTGCGACGCCTTGATGGTGGTGTGGTCCGTCATCCCGGCGAGCTTGCAGCTCTCGACGGAGACGCGGCCGTCGTTCGGCCACGGCAGCAGGAACAGCCCGGCGATCGGATCGAGGAAGCGGTTGCCGGCGATCACGCCGATCTCGTAGTCGGCGGGTGGCAGAGAGGCGAGCGTGACGTCCTTCGTGGTCACCAATTGCAGGCCGGCTGGACCGAAATAAGCGCGATAGAGCCCGACGTTCTGCAGCCGGTCGGCAAGCTCGCTGCCGCCATTGGGCGTTCCCAACATGACGACACGGCCGAGCCGCGCCGGCCGATGCTTCGCAATCGCGACCCGTGCCAGCAGCCCGCCCATCGAGTGGGTGACGAAGTGGATCGGACCGTCGATCCTGGCTGTGAAATCGGCGATCGCCGGGCGGATGTCGTCGGCAAGAAACTCGAGCGGTTTCTTGCGGCTTTCATAGTCGAGGTTCAGCGTCGCAAAACCTGCGCGCTGCAACCGCTTTTCCAGTGGACGCAGCATCAATGATCGGCCGGCGATGCCATGCAGCAGCACAACCCCCGCGCCGCGGGGGCCACTGTGCTGAGAACGCCGGCGCAGCGATGCGATCACGCGACTTCCCGCTCCTCCGGCTCGCGCTCCGTCGTAGCGGTTGCCGCACTCGCCTCGGCAAGTGCCTTGGCGCCGACATAGTCGGTCTTGCCGGAACCGAGCAGCGGGATCTTGTCGACCACCATCACGACGGCCGGCACCGCAAGCTCCGGCGCACCTTGGCCTTTGGCCTGGCGCTGCATCGCGGAGCGTTCGGCATCCTTCTGCGTCGTGATCAGCACGATGCGCTCGCCCTTGCGCTGATCGGGGATCGACACCGCGACCGAAGCCGCCTGCGGCCACAAGGTCGCGGCGATCTGCTCGACCACCGTCAGCGACACCATCTCACCGGCGATCTTGGCAAAGCGCTTGGCGCGGCCCTTGATCGTGATGAAGCCCTGCGCGTCGATGGTGACGATGTCGCCGGTGTCGTGCCAGCCCTCCGGCAGCGCCTCGAGCACGCCGGGATTTTCGGCCCTGACATAGCCGAGCATGACATTGGGCCCCCGGACCGAAAGCCGCCCGCCCTCCTCGATGCCCGGCACCTTGTCGAGCCGGTACTCCATCAGCGGCGACAGGCGCCCGACGGTGCCGACCCGGTTGGCCATCGGCGTGTTCATCGCCAGCACCGGCGCGGTCTCGGTGACGCCATAGCCTTCGAGCAGGCGGATGCCATAACGCTCCATGTAGATCTGCCGTGTCCGATCCTTGACCGGCTCGGCGCCGGCGATGACCAGCCGCAGCGTGCGGAAATCATAGGCATGAGCGGAGCGTGCGTAACCAGTCAGGAAGGTGTCGGTGCCGAACAAGATCGTGGCGCCAGTCTGATAGATCAGTTCGGGCACGATCCGGTAATGCAGCGGCGACGGGTACATATAGATCGGAATGCCCGCCAACATGGGCATCATCATGCCGCCGGTGAGGCCGAAGGAGTGGAACACCGGCAAAACATTGAACACAAGATCGTTAGCGTTGGCATCGACCCTCGCCAATGCCTGGGCGGCGTTCGCGAGAATGTTGCGATGGGACAGGACGACGCCCTTTGGCGTGCCTTCGGAGCCGGACGTGAACAGAATCACGGCGGGGTGGTCGGCATTGCGGGCGACGCGCGGCCTGGTGCCGTCGATCATTCCCTTGATCTTGTCGGCCAGGCTGACCGAGGCCTTGACGTCCTCGAGATAGACCAGACGGGCCTGCCCCTCGATCGCCGCGATCAGCTTGTCGAGCTTGCCCTTCTCGATGAAGGCCCGCGACGTCAGAACGGTCGTGACCTGCGCCGCCTTCATCGCCGCCAGCACGTTCACCGGGCCGGCGGAGAAGTTCAGCATGGCCGGCACGCGGCCGATCGACTGCAGCGCCATGAAGACCACGGCGACGCCGGCGGAGTTCGGCAGCAACAGGCCGATGTTCTCGCCCACCATCGTGCCCTGCTCGAGCTTGCGGCTGAGCACCTGCGAGCCCAGCAGCAGCTTGCGATAGGTCAGCTTGGTGCCGAGCGGATCCTCGATCATCACCTTGCCGGTGTCGTGGTCGCGATGGGCATGGGCGAGCGCCTCGAACAGCGTTCGATCCAGCATTGCGTTCTTCACCATGGCTTCGATCATCACGTCCTGCAGCGCAGCGCCAGCTGCATTGCGGCGGGTCTTGCCCTTGAGAGCCGCATCGATGGTGAGCTTCACCGGCGGCAGGATCGTCACCGTCACCTTGGGAAACCACGAGCGCTTGATTTGGCCATCCTTGAGATAGCTGAGATGCGAGCGCTGCGCGCCCTCGATGCGGATCGGCACCACGACGGCGTCGGCCTTGTCGGCGATCATCGCGGTGCCGTCATAGACCTTCATCAGCGAGCCCGACACCGTGATGCGGCCCTCTGGGAAGATCACCACCGGTTCCTGGCTGGCGACCAGCTTGATCAGATCGCGAGCACCGAGCGGCTTGGTCGGGTCAATCGTGATGTGGCTTACAAGTTTCAGGAAGACCTTCGCCCACCAGGCCTTGGAGATCCCGGTGTCGACGGCAAAGGTGGCATCGATCGGCAGCACCGCGTGGAGCAGCGGACCGTCGATCAGGCTGACATGGTTCGGCGCGATCAGCATGCGGGTGCCGGCCGGCGGCAGGTTCTCCAGCCCACGCACCTCAGTGCGGAACAGCGCGCGGAACAGCATCGCGCCGAAGTCGCGCACGCCCTCCCTGCCCCATTTGTTGAGCACGAACCAAACGGCGCCGAAGCTCGCCAAAGCCAGACCGAAGAAGATCCAGGCGATCGAGAGGCCTGCGGCCTGCAGACCGGCCACGCCCAGCGAGCCGACCACCATGAAGGCTGCCTGCAGCACGTTGCCGGCAGCGATGACCCGGGCGCGCTCAGTCGGCTCCGACCAGGCCTGCACCGCGGCGAAGGCAGGAACCACGAACAGGCCGCCACCAAAGGCGAACACCGCGAAATCAATCAGCATGCGCGCTCCCGCCCAGGAGCCGACGAAGGCGAGCGGCGAGAGGTCCTTCGCGGTCGCTGTCGTCCCGATCGTCCAGGACAGATCGAGACCGAGCACGCCCATGAGGATTGCGCCGATCGGCACCAGCGCGAGATTCGGCCTGACGTGGCTGAGATGCGCCGCGAACAGCGAGCCGATGGCGATGCCGATCGCGAAGACGGCGAGGCACAAGGTGACCACCCCCTCGGTGCCGCCGACGACATCCTTGACCAGCGCGGGCAGCAGCGACAGCACGACGGCGCCGACCAGCCAGAACCACGACACGATCACCATGCCGTCCCACAGCCGGGGCATGGCATGCAACGACTTCAGAAGGTGCGAGGTCGATGTCCAAGGGTTGGCCGTGATGCGCAGATCCGGTGCCGACGGCGAAGTGTGCGGAATGCGCGACGCCGAAGCCCAGGAGATCACCGCGAGGCCGATGACGGCGAGAGCGACCCATCCCATATGCGACGAGCCGGAGACGAGCTGGCCGCCGGCGATGGTGCCGATCAGGATGGCCATGAAGGTCGCACCTTCTACCAGCGCGTTGCCAGTAGCAAGTTCACCGACCGTCAGTTGATCCGGCAGCATGGCGTATTTCACGGGGCCGAACAGCGCGGCGATGACACCGAACATGCCGAGGGCGACGAACAGAAGCGGGATCGAATGCAGAAAGAAGCCCAGCGCCGCGAAGCCTGCGGCGAAGATTTCCGCGAACTTGAGCCGGCGCGCCACGATTCCCTTGACGTATCGATCCGCCAGCTCGCCGCCGAGCCCGGACAGGATGAAGAATGGGAAGATGAAGACGGCGCCCGCCACGGTCACAAGCGCGTCGCCATGCGTTGCCACGGCGCCGTAGAGCAGCATGATGACCAGCGCATTCTTCAGAATGTTGTCGTTCAGCGCCGAGGAGAATTGGGCCCAGAACAGCGGGGCAAAACGACGCGACGACATCAACTGCTTGATCATGATCGATTCCTGGTGTGCTGCAGCGGCTTGGCCGCAAGGACCGCAAGAGCCTTGGTTGGTGATGAAATGAGGTGGTGCCGGTGATGCATCCCGTTAGACGCGGTCATGCGGTTTCGCGTTCTGCTGTTGGTCGCCGACCAGCACGAAGAGTAGCGCGTAGGTCGTGTGCAAAAGGCTTATCCAGACCTGTAGGAGCTGGAGGGGATGTATGGAACGCAAGGACATGGTGACCGCTTCGTTGCGCCTGAGATGGGGATTCGAGACAAGGTCAGGTCAGTTCGCTCAGGTAGCGGAAGCAGCCGAATAGGCCGCCACGGCGAAGCCGGCGCCCTTCGCGCCCGGCGGCACGAAAAAGACGTTGTCCGGCCAGCCGCCTCGCTCGTCGCGCAGCGAGCAGACCGGCAACATCACAGGCATTTGCGATGCGCTCGACGCGCGCCGTCAAAAGGTGAGACGCGGACCGCGCCAGACCGTTCAGCATCACCATGGGATTGATCGAAAAAAGTTGCGGAGCGCGAGAGCTGAGAACCTGCATGGGACTTCTCCACGTTTTGAGCGTTGCTCAAAATGCTTACAACAAATTTGAGCGACGCTCAAGCGGGGAATGCAAGAGGCCCGATAAAGGTAAAATAATCCTGTGAACGGCCCGCTCCTAGGCGTGAGAGGTGAATAACGCCTTGGAATCAAAAGGGATGTTGATAACTCGGCTTTTGCCGAGCTGGTCAGCCCGCCGATTTGCGCAGCCAGACCTTGTTGTCGTGGAAGGCAGCGCCCCCGATCGGAGCGACGGTGTCGGCTGCGGTGAGCACATTGATGCCCCGTCCACCGATATGGGCGCGATTGGGATGGATCGATTCGGCGATCAGCACCCCGCGTTGAACTCCGTCGAACAGCCGGGCGGCAAGCGAGGTCTGTCCGCGCTCATTGCCGAGCGTGACGATGTCGCCGTCGACAATGCCGAGCGGGGCTGCATCCAGTGGATGGATCATGACGGAGGGGCCCCCTTCCCGCGCCTGCGACGATGGCGTCTCGTTGAAGGAGGTGTTGAGGAACGAGCGAGCCGGACTTGTCGCAAGCCGGAACGGATGCTGCTGATCGACCTCTTCGGTCACCGCCCAATGGTCGGGCAATGACGGCATGCGCTCCGGATTGCCCATGACGCGGCCGAATGGCGGATGAGCCCAGTCGGCCTTGAAGTGGAATTTACCGTCCCTGTGCGCGAAACCGTCGAGATAGTGCGAGGTGCGAAAGTCCGGCTGAAGGTCACGCCAGACATCGGCCTCGAGCCCGGCGATATCGCCATGGCCGCTCTTCTTCAACGTCGCATCGATCAACTCGCGCGGCGACATCTCGAAGCCCGGATGCACCGCCCGCAACCGGCGCGCCAGGCCCTGCAGCACCTCATGATTGGACCGGCACTCGCCGGGCGGGTCGATCAGCTTCGGTCCGACCGAAATGTGCTGATGGCCGCCGCCGTAATAGAGATCGTCATGCTCCATGAACATCGTGGCGGGCAGCACGATGTCCGCCATCTGCGCCGTCTCGGTCATGAACTGCTCGTGGACGGCGACGAAAAGGTCTTCGCGCGCAAATCCGTTGCGAACCAGCTCCTGCTCGGGTGCCACCGTCATCGGATTGGTGTTCTGGATCAGCATCGCCTTGACTGGCGGGCCGCCACAGAGGGCCACCGCGTCTCCCGTCAGGATGCGCCCGATCTGGGACTGATCGAGAAAGCGAGTGGAATGATCCACGGCGTCGTGGCCCTCGATGATGGACTCGTCGAAATGCCACAGCGCCGCGTTGTTGAAGAAGGCACCGCCTCCTTCGTATTGCCAGGCGCCCGTCACCGCGGGAATGCAGGATGCCGCATGCATCTGCGTCGCGCCGTTCCTGCTGCGGGTGAAGCCATAACCCAGTCGGAAGAAGGTCCGCTTCGTCTCGCCGACCAGACGGGCGAACGCCTCGATCTCGGCCACGGGAACGCCAGAAATCTGCGATGCCCATTGCGGCGTCCGCGTCTGCAGATGCGCTTCGAGTTCCGCAGGACAGTCCGTGTACTTCTCCATATAGGCGCGGTCGGCAAAGCCATCGCGAAACAGCACGTGCATCACGCCGCAGGCAAAGGCGCCGTCGGTGCCCGGGCGCAGGATGATCTTGATGTCGGCCTGCTTCATCGTCTCATTGTCGTAGACATCGATCGCCGCGATCTTGGCGGCCCGCTCTTTTCGGGCGCGCGCGGCATGAGTCATGACATTGACCTGCGTGTTCACCGGGTTCGTGCCCCAAATCACGACCAGGTCCGAGAGCGCCATCTCCCGCGGATCGACGCCGGCGATCTTCCCAGTGCCGATGGCAAAGCCGATACGCGCGACATTGGCGCAGATCGTCGAGTAGAAGCGCGAATACTTCTTCACATGGGTGAGACGATTGAGGCCATCGCGCATCACGAGCCCCATCGTGCCCGCGTAATAATACGGCCAGACCGACTGAGCGCCAAAGTCGCGCTCCGCCTGGAGAAATCGCTCCGCGATCTCGTCCAATGCCTCGTCCCAGGAGATGCGTGCGAATTGCCCTGAGCCTTTCGGACCGATGCGACGCATCGGATGCATCAGCCTTTCAGGATGATGAATCCGCTCGGCATATCTCGCGACCTTGGCGCAAACCACGCCAGCCGTATAGGTCTGCCGTTTCGAGCCGCGAACGCGGCCGATCGTCTTCCGATCGAGCACTTCGACGTCGAGCGCGCAGGCCGACGGACAATCGTGCGGGCAGGTAGAATGGCGGATATCGACCCGAGTCTGCTGGTTCATGCCCGATTGGTAGCATCAAAGAATGCATCCGCCGAGAGCATTCGCGAGGCATTCGCACGAACGAGATTCGTGCATGTCTGCTCCACCGCAGATTTGCTTCTGGATGTGGACAAGTCGCCGCCGACAACGGCCGATCCGGCGTTAGGAGCGAGATGAAGACGGCAAGAAAAGACGATAGGCTCTGTCGCGTGCTCGTGGTTGCTGCCTGCGTACAGCGCAGTGCACCATCGCGAGTCCTCAGCTGACGGCAATTTCGATTGCAAAGCCAGTTTCATATATTAATATATCAGCTGAGGAAACGAAGATGTCCGGTCGACCCCCGAGGAAATTGGCCGCAGCGCCACGGCCCGTGGTCGCCCGCATGCGCCGCAATGGTCGCCCCCGCGGCGCGACAGCAGCGTCACGCATCTACACCGATCTCAGGTCCGAACTCGTGTCGCTCGTGCGCCTGCCGGGCGAACCGATTTCGGAAGCGCAGATCGCGACGGCCTATGGCGTCAGCAGGACACCGGTCCGCGAGGCCATTCTGAAACTCGCGGACGAAGGGCTGGTCGAGATCTTTCCGCAGTCCGGCATCTTCGTCTCGCGCATTCCGGTCGCAGCACTCCCCGAGACCATCATCATCCGAAAGTCTCTCGAAGAGACGACCGCACGGATGGCGGCCGAGCATGCGACATCGAGCCAGTTGCTCAACCTGCATGCGACCCTCGAACGTCAGCGCGAGGCCTGCGCCGCAAAGGATCGCGAAGCCTTCCACCAGGCGGACGAGATGTTTCACGCTGGCATCGCCGAGGTCGCCGGCTATCCCGGGATCTGGAAGCTGATCGTTCAGGTCAAGGTTCACGTCGACCGCTATCGTCGACTGACCCTGCCGCAGATCGGACGGATGGCCGAAGTGATCGCAGAGCACGAACCAATTCTCCAGGCCATCGAACGGCGCGATCCGGATCGTGCCAGGGCTGCCATGGCGAGTCATCTGGAACGCCTGCTCGACGACATCTCTGAAATTCAGACCAAGAATCCAGAGTATTTCGATCAACCAGGCTAACGAGATGATCGCATCGAACCTTGCGGCGACACGATCATTCCGTCGGAGAGACGCCATGAAAAGACGCGATTTCATCAGACTGAGCGTGGGCTTTGCGGGCGTTGCAACGCTGCCGCCGATCTCGGCCGCCCTTGCGCAATCGAAGGCGGTGTTCAAGGCATCCGACGTTCAGCCGCCGGGTTATCCGACGGTTGCAGCAACAGAAAACCTCGGCAAGAAGCTTGCAGCGGCAACCAACGGCAGGCTGTTGATCCAGATGTATCCCTCCGCTCAGCTCGGCGGCGAGAAAGAGACTATCGAGCAGACCCAGATCGGGGCGATCCAGATACTGCGGGTCAGCGCCGGCGCGCTCGGCCCGATCGTCGACGACGTCAACGTCGTCAACATGCCCTTCCTGTTCAAGAGCATCGAACATTCTGAAAAGATGATGGACGGTCCGATCGGTCAGGACCTTCTGGACCGCGTCAGCGCCAATGCCAGCGCAAATCTCGTCGCACTCTGCTGGATGAATTCTGGCGCGCGCAGCATCTACAACACCAAGAAGCCCATCAGGACGGTCGAGGACGTCAAGGGGCTCAAGATCCGCGTGATCGGCAATCCCATCTTCATCGACATGATGAACGCGCTCGGCGGCAACGGCGTCGCGATGGGCTACGATCAGGTCTTCAGCGCGCTGCAGACCGGCGTGATCGACGGGGCCGAAAACAATCCGCCGAGCTACGTCTCCAGCAATCATTACACGGCCGCGAAGTACTATTCGCTCACCCAGCATCTCGTCATTCCGGAAATCCTCGTATTCTCGAAGCGGTCCTGGGCAAACCTGTCGACCGACGACCAGACCTTGATCAAGAAGTTCGCGCGCGAAGCGCAGATGGAGGAGCGCGAACTCTGGAAGGCCTACGAGCGGGAAGCGATTGAGAAGGCCAAGGCCGGTGGCTCCGAGATCGTCGAAATCGCCAACAAGGCGCCGTTCCAGAAGGCCGTGAAGCCGGTCTGGGACAAATACGGTCCGAAGTACCAAGAAATGATCAAGCGCATTCAGGACATCGCATAGACCGCACGCTCGGTTCGGACGATCAGGAGGCTTACGATGGCCGGACTCTATCGCCGGGCGATGGATGCACTGTATCCCGCTTGCGTCATCGTGGGCGTAACGGCGCTCGTGCTGATCTCAGCCGTCATCCCTTGGGCGGTCTTCACCCGCTACGTCCTGAACGGCGCCGCTTCCTGGCCCGAGGCGATGGCCGTCCTGTTGTGCTGGTGCCACCAAGCCCTAACGCCGTCCTTCACGCGCTCGCGACCGGCGGGACGATCTCGATCAGCGCGCTGTTCATGGCGGGTGTATTCCCGGGGCCGCTGCTCGGCTTCTCGCTGATCCTGCTCTGCATCGTGATCGCCTATCGCGAGGGCCATCCCCCACGGCCAGCGGGTCCGGCCAAGGATTTGGTCGTCCGCCGCCCCCCCGAAATCCAGCTCGCCGCCGGCGAGATACGGCCATCATCGGCTAGGTAGGACGCCGGAAAATGCCTCGCCGCCCCTACTCGTCTTCGTCTTGACCAGCCTCCGCCAATCCGCGTAGCGGCTCGGGGTTCAGAAGCACGATCGCCCCGTGCTCGAGGCGGACCCAGTCCCGCGCGGCCCATGCACGCAACTGCTTGTTGATGCTCTCCCGCGTCATGCCGACCATTTCGCTGATCTCCTGCTGCGTGATGGCAATGGTGCGGCTCGCGGCATCCAGCTTGCGCTTGTCGGTCAGGCCGAGCAGCGCACTGGCAAGGCGGCGGGGAAGATCCTGAAGGATGACCTGCTCGACCTGGTCGCTGGTCCAGCGCAGCCGATCGCAAAGCAGCTCGATGAACTTCATTGCCAGCACCGGCTGGCTCTTTACGAACGGCAGGAATTCGCGCCGATCGATGACCAGGATCTCGCAGTTCGTATTGGCCGTTGCATCGGCTGTACGTTCTCGTCCGTCGAGCACGGCGACTTCGCCGAATATCTCGCCGGCGCTGATCAGGTTCAGGATAGCATTGCGGCCGTCGGGCGACGAGACACTGATTTTGACGGTGCCACTGATCACGGCATACAAGCTCGAGCCGGGATCGCCTTTTGAGAAGATGGTTGCACCGCGCTTGAGCGATGTCGGCTTGGCGTAGCGGCAGAGCTGATCGACCGCATCAGCCTCGAGTTCACGAAAAATCGGATGCTGACGCAGCACCGACAGCTTGCCGTTGTTGGTAGGTCGGACGCTCGCCCGCTTTTCCTCAGCCACACCGCATCTCCCAGGCGTCCGAATACCGCCGCCCAAGGGAGAGGTCCAAAGCCGGTGGCCAAAGCCCCGCGAATGTCAGGGGACTATGGACACGCCTACAGCCACCAGCAAAGACGATCCCTCAGACTTGCGACCACCGATCCTCGATTTCATTGCACCTCGGAATACGGCAGATCGGCGGATTGTCCAGGAAAATGCGGCGAACGCTCAACGGCAAAGCCATGTGCCAATCGACGCCGGAGGCGTTTCCGCCGCAGATACGGGCCCGGCATACATTGTGCAGCGCGTGGGAATCGTCCAGCCGCCCCGTCGGACCAGCAGCGCTACTCTTCTGAGCGCAAGATGCCGCAGTCCAAGGGCAGCCTGTACCTCACACCCGATGCCTTGTCTGTGAATCAGCCCAAAGCAGGACCGCGGCGAACCCGACAAAGACCCCCACAACTGCAAAGCTGACCAACATAGCGTCGAGCGGCATGTCTCTCTCCCCTGTTCGAGTTTGAGATACAGTTCCCTACCGGCTGCGCGACAGTCCTTGATCCAGATCAATGCAATGCGGATTTCGCCAACGATGTCAGGCAGCAGCCATTGCTTCGGCTCGTGCCGAGTCCCGAAGCGAGACGCCCCCGGGCAGGATCGCGATGATGCCCTCCCGTTCGAGCTTCGTGAACGTTCGACTGACGGTCTCGATGGTGAGCCCGAGATAGTCAGCGATATCCTGCCGACTCATCGGCAACGGTACCATGTTAGAGGGCCCCCGAAGCTCCACCAGCCGATCCCTCCAGCCAACGAGGAATGTCGCGACCTTCTCCTCGGCTGATCGGCGCCCAAGAAGTACCATGTGATCACGCGCCTGATTCAGCTCCTGCACGGCCAGTTCGTTCATCCGGCGCAGCAGATTCGGCTTGTCCTCGGCAAAGCGTCCGAACGGTCCCTTCGCGAACTGGCAGACGGTGACGGGACCGATCGCGTCAGCCGAAAATCCGTGCCGTTCCTCCGTCGTCATGCCGACGAAGTCACCGGGGAGCGCAAATCCGACGATCTGCCTGCGTCCGTCGGGGAGAAGCTTGTAGAGCCTCATTACCCCATCCAATAAATTGTAGAAGCAGGACGACGTGTCTTCCTGCGCGAAAACCGTCTCGCAGGTCGCAAAATGCGCTCGGCGGCTGAGGTGCTCGAATTCGCGCATTTCGAACTGGTCGAGCGACGCACAGACACTGAATCCCCGCACGGCACAATCGGCACAGGCCTGCCCGTGGAAATCGATTGCAACAAGAGACGTCTTCATACGGGGGCTCCGGTGGGCCAAGCGCAAAGAGAATGATTGCATTCTAACGGACGCTCGAAGTTCCGATTGATTCAAATCAAACGAACCAACAATCCGGGCCCTATCGTGGCCGCCACTCCCAACCAATGGATATCGTGAATGCAGCGGCTTGTTCTGTGCCACCTTCTCGCCGCGATTGCGTTGGCGACCCCGTCATACGCGACGTCGACGGCGCAGCAACGCGGACAGGCTTTCGCGAAGGCCCACTGCGCACGATGCCACGCCATTGGTCGAACGGGAGATAGCCCGTTCGAACCGGCTCCTCCGTTCCGAAGCCTCCATCTCCGCTACCCGATCGAATCTTTGGGCGAAGCGCTCGCGGAGGGGATCATGACTGGTCACCCGGCCATGCCCCAATTCCAGCTTGCGCCGCCGCAGATCCACGATCTGCTCTCGTATTTGAAGAGCTTGGAATAGCCCGATCGATTCAGAGCGCCTGTATCGTCCAGGTCAGAATCGATTTGGCAATCCGGCCGAAGGCCTCATCGAAGGCGGACACGGCATCAGCAGGATCAAGCCGGGCAACGGGCTGGCTTTCGCCAAACAGCCGAGACGCGATGGCCTTGCCGTTCTTGTCGACGAGGCGAGCCGACAGGCCAATTTCCACCGCGGCGGTATCGCCATTGATCCGGAAACGGCGGACATCGATCAGCAGCTGAAAATCCGGCTGGCCCAGATCGGATGTCCGCAGCGGAGCGTGGGCCACATCGTAGTTCTCGAAGGCATCGATCAGACGTGATTGCAACAACTTGGGGATGCTGTCAGCCCACAGGAAATCACCGAACCCGGGGTAGTCCTTTGTGGGCGTGAACAGCATGCGCTGAGTCTGCAGCATCGCCACGGCCGTGGGCTCAGGTATCGAGAGCTGACCCTTGATGGTCTTGTTGACCGGCCCCAGTTCTCTTGGCGCGCTCAGATCATAGGTGACTTTCTGTGCTGGAGCACCGCCTCCCGTCATTTTCTCCAGACCCGAGACGATTCCATCGAGCTTGCCGGTATTCCGCGCGAGGCCGTCCGAGAATGTCTTGAGGTTAGCGATCGTATCTTTGAGCGGCCCGGCATTCTCCGCAAGAACTGCGTCGACACGCCGCAGGGCGTCCCGGGCGGCCTGCGTCATGCTTTGTCCGGCGCCTGGTTCTGCAATCAAGGTCGATACGGCACTCGCCGCTCCTGCAGACGCGCCGCCCTCCAGCGCGATCACCGGCACTCCGGTCAGCCCCTGAAATTCCAACCCTACTTTGGTGTCGGCGCGCACCGGGGTCGTCGACGCCACGGAAATCGTTGCGTTGACCCGACGCGGATCGTTCGGCGCCAGACCGAGCTCAGTCACCTCGCCGACCCGGATTCCGTTGAACAGAACGGCAGCCCCGACCAGCAGGCCGGGCACCGAGCCCTCGAACTGCACGTGATAGGTCGTGCGAGGCCCGAGTCCTCCGGTGTTGTTGAGCCAGTAAACGAAGCCAAAGATCGCGACGATGGCCGCCAGCACGAAGCCGCCGATGACAGCGAAGGGCGCACGGGTTTCCATCTTTCAACTCGCTTTTGGTTGCAGCATCTGGGATCGCTTGCCGTGAAAATAGGCTTTGACCCATGGATGTTCTGATCGGAGGAGGTCGCTCATAGGACCAATCGCCACGATCCTGCCATCGGCCAACGCAGCGACACGGTCGCAGACCGTGTTGAGGCTGGCGAGGTCATGGGTCACCATGAACACCGTCAATCCCAACGTCAGCTGGAGCGTCTTGATCAGGGCGTCGAAGTCGCCGGCGGAGATCGGATCGAGGCCGGAGGTCGGCTCATCAAGAAATACGATCGCCGGATCGAGAGCGAGGGCGCGCGCCAGCGCGGCGCGCTTCGTCATGCCGCCGGATAGCTCGGCTGGGAATTTATCACCGTCCTCTGCGCGAAGGCCGACCATTTCGAGCTTGGCTATCGCGATCTCATCCATCAACTCCTGCGACATCTGCAGGCTCTCGCGCAGCGGAAACTGTACGTTCTGTTTGACCGTCAGTGACGAGAACAGAGCACCCTGCTGAAACAGAATTCCCCAGCGCTTCGCTGCAGCCTGCGTCGTCCGCTCCTCGGCGCCCCCAACGGTTGTCCCCATGACCTCAATGGTCCCGCTGCGCCGAGGAATGAGTCCGATGATCGTCCGCATCAGGACGGATTTTCCGCCGCCTGACGCGCCAACCAACCCGAGAATCTCACCGCGACGAACGTCGAGCGAAAGATTGTTCAGAACGAGCTGCCGGCCGAACCCGACAACGAGATCGGTCACGCGGATCGCGCTGGACACGCCAAGATCATCCATCGCTACATTCCAATGGACGCAAAAAACACGGCGAAAAGACCATCGAGCACGATGACCAGGAAAATGGATTTCACCACGGATGTCGTAGTCTGTTGCCCCAGCGATTCGGCACTACCTTTCACACGAAGTCCCTCACTGCAGGCAACAATGCCGATCACCAGGGCCATGAACGGCGCCTTCAATATTCCCACTTCGAAGTGCGTCACCGAGATGGCATCGTGTAGCCGGGCGATGAAGATTGCCGGTCCCATCCCGCCATAGAGCTGGGCCACCAGCCCTCCTCCATACAGGCCAGCCATCGAGCCGATGAAGGCGAGAATTGGCAAGGTCAAGATCAACGCAACGATACGGGGCAGAATCAGCACCTCGACAGGGTCAAGTCCCATCGTCACCAGCGCGTCGATCTCCTCGCGCATCTTCATCGATCCAAGCTCGGCCGTGTAGGCGCTTCCCGACCGCCCTGCCACCATGATCGCGACGATCAGAACGCCAAGCTCGCGCAGGACCAGAATTCCGACCATGTCGACGACGTAAGACTCGGCACCGAAACGTCGAAAATGGAAGATCCCCTGCTGGGCGATGATGGCGCCGATCAGGAATGTGATCAACACCACGATTGGAATGGCCTGCCACCCGATGCGGTACATCTGATAGACGAGGGAGGTCACGCGCAGAGATTGAGGCCGGCGCAGCGTGCGCAGCAGCGCAAAGAACAGCGCGGCCAACATGTCCAGAAACACCTTGATGTCCTGGGCGGCCCCCAGACTCGAACGACCGAGGTCGGTGAGTTTGGCGAGGATCGGGTTCAGTCTCGGTGCCGGCTCGACGACTCGTCGATTGACCTGCCGGACCTCCTCGACGAGGCCGATGTAGTTTTCTGCTACCCCGATCATCTCGACCCGACGATCGCCCGCAGCAGCCCGGCGGCCGAGCTTCTCAAGCAACCAAGCACCGACGGTATCGATTTCGCTGACGGCCCCAAGATCGAGCTTCACGGCGGTCGCGCTGTTGATGCTGTTGCCGACAGAGCTGGTCAAGCTCTCGAGCTCTGCCACGTTCAGGGACACCCATGATCCGCTCGGACGAAGCTCGAGCACATCCTCCGTCGTCGCCGCGGTCAGTCCCGGATGAGCACGCAATTGGATGTCTCCCTCAGTCGGCGTGCCGAGGCACACCCGTTCCTAAATCGCGCCGATCTGCCTCGCTTGATCTGCGTCAATCCCGTCAGCGCAACGGGTTGAGCGAAATCAAGCATCGTGCCGAGCTACGTTCTACAGTGATTTTGACGCAAGGACAAAACATGGCCATCGACCCGACGACCCTCCGGACCGAGCTGGAGAGCCTGACGCGAGAGCTAAGCCAGCTGTTGCGGGGCGCGGGTACGCCGCGTGACAACCCGGACGCGCAACCAGCCGCCGGAATGCTCGCTGCAGCGATCGAGGCGCTAGACATGCGTCTAAGCGAGACAGACGTTCAGGTGGAACGAATGATCAGGGATCGTCCGATCGTGGCGACGGCTTCGGCCTTCGCCCTCGGGCTTGCCGTTGGCCTCCTGCTGCGGAGAACTTAAGTGGATACCGAAAATGTCGTTAAACATTTACGCCTTCTCTGGCGGACGGACCGGGTCATTGCCGACATCAGGCTTCGGCACTTGCTCGTCGGGCTTGGCCTCCGGGCCTTTGCGGCGCTGATCGCCGTCTTTGGCCTCCTGATGTTCGAGCTGGCGGCTTATCTTGCATTGGTCCAGGTCACCTCCGCGGTCGTGGCAGCCGCGGCACTCGGAGCCTGCAATATCGCGATTGCGGCGATCCTGCTGATCATCGCATCCCGTGCACCGTCCGGCCGGGAACTCGAACTAGCCAACGAGATTCACTCCTCGGCGATGGACTCGCTGCAATTGGAAGCACGAGCTTTGCAGTCCCGAATCTCGAGCGTGGTCAACCATCCGCTCAACAGCCTCATTCCGCTGCTCATCGTTCCCATTGCGACGATGATCATCAGAACTCTCCGCTCGCATGGCGCTTCCGAAGGCGAGGCGGCGAGTCCGCCGTCCAATGACGACCACCATCCGACCTGAACCGATGGACCGGGTGAGAGGACACCGAAGATCTGAGCTTAGAGCCTGAGTTTGACATTGCAAAGGTCGCGCTCGGTTGGATCGGTTTTGACCTCGAAACCGAGATTCCTACACATCTCCAGCATGACGACATTCTCCTGCAGGACGTCGCCGGAGATCATCTTCAGGCCCTCCGACTTGGCGTATTCGATGATCAGCTGCATCAATGCCCAGCCGAGTCCGCGTCCCTTGAGATCCGACCGCAACAGGATCGCGTATTCCCCGCTCTCGTAGACCGAGTCGGAGTGAATCCTCACGACGCCGACCAGTTCGTTTGTCGCTTCATCGAGAGCCACAAAAGCCATCGCGCGCGCATAGTCGAGCTGCGTCAGGCGCGCGATGAACTCGTGCGTGAACTCCTTCATTGGAGCAAAGAATCGAAGACGCAGGTCTTCCGCAGTGACATGCTTGAGGAACTCATGAATGGTTGGCTCATCCTCGGGTCGGATCGGCCGCGCAAGGATCCGCCAGCCGTCCTTGACCTGGAGATGCCGTTCCCATTGGCTCGGATAGGGCCGAACGGCGAAATTCGACGGACCAGAGCCTTTGAATTTCGGCGGAACCCTGCCGACGGCGACGCGCGCATCGACGGCCATGACGCCGCTCTCGTCGGCGAGCAGCGGATTGATATCGAGTTCGCGAATCTCCGGAACGTCTGCTGCAAGCTGCGCAAGCTTGACCAGCACCAGTGCGACTGCATCGGGCTTGACCGCTGGGACATCACGATAGGCGCGCAGCAATCGTGAGACGCGCGTCCGCTCGATGAGGTTTCGCGCCAGATGGAGATCGAGCGGAGGCAGACCGAGCGCCTTGTCGTTGATGATCTCGACGGCGGTACCGCCCCTGCCGAACACGATCACGGTTCCAAAGGTCGGATCGTCGGCAATGCCCATGATCAGCTCCCTCGCCTTGGCGCGGACGATCATGGCTTGCACGATCACGCCGGAAATCCGTGCGTCGGGCCGAACGGCCTTCGCGCGGGCCATGATCTCGTTCGCGGCGTTACGCACGGCCTCGGCCGTAGTGAGATTGAGCACGACACCGCCGACGTCGGATTTGTGAATGATATCTCTCGACAAGATCTTGAGCACGACAGTTGTGCCTTGAGCGAACAACTGCTCCGCATATCCGACCGCCTCGTCGACCGAGGACGCAGCGAACGTCGGCACCATCGCAATATCATAGGCCTCCAGCAGGCGACTGATCTCGACCGGATCGAGCCAGGTCCGCCCGTCGGCGAGGGCTGTCGCTACAATTCTGCGGGCTGCCTCGACGTCGGGCGCAAAAGAGCTCGGCATGGCCGGCGGCACAGCGGCAAGCGATTCGACCACCTCCCGATGACGAACGAGATGCATGAAGCCGCGAACGGCATCATCCTCCGTTGGGTAGTTCGGAATTCCTGCCCCGCTCAAGGTCTCGATGACCGACTGCTCCGCACCGACCCATGCCGCCAGAACCGGCTTTGCCCAGCGCCGGTGTTGCTTTCGATAGGTACTGACGAACTCGGTGACAGCCGTGGCAATGGCGCTCGCGGATGCAATCGCGGTCTGAACGTTCATGACGAGAATTGCATCGTTCGCTCGATCGGCGAGCAGCGCCTCGAGCGCGAGCGTGTAGCGTGCGGCGTCGGCATCGCCGACAATGTCGACCGGGTTGGATCCGGACCAGGTCGGCGGCAGGATGGCGTCGAGTTTGTCGTGGATGACCGGCGAAAGTGCGGCAGGCACGCCTCCGAGCTCGACCAGTCGATCCACGGCGAGCACGCCGATCCCGCCGCCATTCGTGAGAATGGCGAGCCTCTTGCCCATGGGCGACTCCACCCGCCCCAGCGTTTCGGCGCAGTCGAACAACTCGCGCAGATCGGAGACCCGCAGAACGCCGGCCCGGCGAAAAGCCGCATCGTAGACGGCATCCGCTCCCGCCAGCGCGCCCGTATGTGTCGCCGCAGCTTGCGCACCGACGGCACCGCGGCCCGATTTCACAACCACAACCGGCTTGACCCTTGCCGCCGCTCGCGCCGCGGACATGAACTTTCGAGCGTCCTTGACGGCTTCGATGTAGAGCAGGATCGCGCGGGTCCCACCGTCCAGCGCGAAGTGGTCCAGTAGATCTGCGAGATCGACGTCCAACTGATCGCCGATCGAGACGATTCCAGAAAACCCAACACCGCGCTGAGCAGCCCAATCTACCATCCCCGCCGCGATAGCGCCGGACTGTGAAATGAGCGCCAGGCTGCCTGCAACCGGCATGTGCGCCGAAAAGCTCGCATTGAGCTTGATGGTCGGCATCATGATGCCGAGACAGTTCGGCCCAATGAGACGCATGCCGTATTTCTGCGCTGCCTTCTCGGCCTGGTCAGCGAGCGACCCCTCTCCATGCCCGAGACCCGAGGTAATGATCAGAGCCCCTGCCGTCCCCAACGCGCCTGCGCGATGAATGAGATCCGGGATCGAAGGGGGTGGCGTCGTGATCACCACAAGTTCCGGCACAAACGCCAATTCGGCGAGACTGCCAACGGCTGCGATGTTGGATATTTCCCGATAGCGGGAATTGACCAGGCCAAGCTTGCCCTCGAACCGCGCCTTGACGATATTGTCGAGAATGGCCTTCCCTACCGAGTTCGGTCGCGGACTCCCTCCGATCAGAGCGATGGAGCGAGGCAAAAGCAGGTTCCGCAATCGGTAGGTCGACATTTGCACGTCCAACATCAGTTGGTGAAAGGCGGGTGAATCCCGGAGATTGATCTTAGTTTCAATCCGCAGCGGGTCTAGCGCGACTTATCATCCCAGCATAGTGACGGATGCAATACCGCTCCGTTCCCCGACCGCACCTGCCGGCTCTGCTCGGTAGGCCGCAGTATTCGAACCAAGTCCTTGATGAGCATCAAACGATTGCCGGGCTGATTATCTTATTACCCTGCAAATTCGTCCGGGAGGCATCTCCGATGCGAGCGATGGTTCTGCGAAAGCCTGGAGCGCCTCTGCAGCCCGAGACACTCGCGGACCCCGATCCTGGTCCCGGTGAGATCCGCGTCAAGGTCAGGGCATGCGGTGTGTGTCGCACTGACCTGCATGTGTTCGACGGTGAGCTTCCCGACATCCGGTATCCGATCATCCCCGGACACGAGATCGTCGGTCATGTCGATCAGATTGGTCCTGGTGTGACGACGCACAGGCTCGGCGAGCGGGTCGGAATTCCATGGCTGGGGCATACATGCGGCCACTGCACGTTCTGCGCACTTGGTATGGAAAATCTCTGCGACCAGCCGACGTTTACCGGCTATACGCGCGATGGCGGCTATGCGACCCACACCGTCGTCGACGCAAATTATGCGTTCCCGCTCGGAGGTCTGGAGGACGACATCGCCACCGCACCGCTGTTGTGCGCCGGCCTGATCGGCTGGCGATCCCTGGTCATGGTAGGGAACGCCGAGAGGCTTGGCATCTACGGATTCGGCGCGGCCGGTCACATCGTTGCCCAGGTGGCCCGCTGGCAGGGGCGCCAGATCTATGCGTTCACCCGCGAGCACGACGAGGCTGCGCAGGATTTGGCGCGCCAACTTGGCGCCACATGGGCCGGAGCGGCGGGCCAGCGTCCCGATGTTGCTCTGGACGCGGCCGTCATCTACGCGCCGGCTGGCGAGCTTGTTCCGGCCGCTCTGCGGGCTGTTCGGAAGGGCGGCCGGGTGGTCTGCGCAGGTATCCATATGAGCGACATTCCGACGTTCCCGTATTCCCTCCTCTGGGGAGAACGCCAGGTGGTGTCCGTCGCCAACCTGACGCGGCAAGACGGTCTCGATTTCCTGCGAGTCGCGCAGCAGGCTCAAATACGGACCCATACGACGCCCTATCCGCTGTCCGACGCAAATGACGTTCTGGCTCGCCTGAGGCGGGGTGACGTCGTCGGCGCGGCGGTGCTCATCCCGGACTTTTGAATTGAACGCGGCAACACCGCCCATGGCATCACCATCCGATCAGGAACTGGTCTTCTCCTTCTTGGGCAATACCGCCCGACATCCAGGTGTCCGCCGGATCGACACGCACGCGGCTTCCGTGTTTCTGATCGGCGACCGCGCCCTGAAGATCAAGCGCGCCGTTCGGCTGCCATTTCTGGACTATTCGACGCTCGATCGGCGCAAGGCCGCGTGCGTAAAGGAAATGGAGATCAATCACCCGTTTGCTCCGGACATCTATCTGCGTGTCGTCGCCATCACCAAGGCGCCAGACGGGTCATTCGATGTCGGTGGATCCGGCACTCCGGTCGAATATGCCGTCGAGATGCGTCGCTTCGATGACAGCCAGACGCTTGATCATCTTTCTCGCCGCCAGCAGTTGGACGTCGGATTGGGCGAGCGTCTGGCAGAGACGATCGCGGCGTCGCATGCAGTCGCCGTTCGGAGCTCCTCCAATCTGTGGACGGACTCCATTCCAATCTGGATCGACGCATTCGTCGCCAGCTTTCGGACAGTCTCGCGATTTGGCGAAACGGAGGTCGAAGAACTCCGCGTCCTTTGCCACTCGGCCTTCGCGCGGCTCCGCCCCCTGCTCGAGCAACGTGCAAAGGACGGGCACGTGAAACGCTGCCATGGCGACCTCCATCTGGCCAACATTGTCCTCATTGACGACAAGCCGGTGCTGTTCGACGCCATCGAGTTCGACGACCGAATAGCCACGATCGACGTCCTGTACGACCTCGCCTTTCCACTGATGGACCTCTTGCACTTCGCGCAGCCGGTCGCTGCAAGCCACCTCTTGAACCGCTACCTCTCGACCGCGGCGCCCGACCAGACCGGAGGATTGGCTGCTCTGCCTCTGTTCATGGCGATCCGGGCCGCCATCCGTGCACAAGTCTTTGTCGCAAGGTTCGACCGCCTTGATGCTGAACACTCGGACGCAGATCGCTCCACAACGATCGAGACCGCAGAGAGCTACTTTCAACTTGCGCGCAGCCTGATTCGGCCGGCGGAGCCGAGGATGATCGCGGTCGGAGGCCTGTCGGGAACGGGGAAATCTGCGCTCGCCCGGGCTCTCGCTCCTCTCTTGGTTCCTCCACCGGGAGCAATCGTGTTGCGCAGCGATGTGCTGCGCAAGCAACTGTCTGGCGTGAAGGAAACCGAACGCCTCCCAGCTGAGGCCTATACGCCGGAATCGAGTGCACGAGTCTATCGAGAGTTGACGACGCGGGCCAGCCGCGTGCTCTCACAAGGTTTCACGGTGATCGTCGACGCCGTGTTTGCACGTTCGGATGAACGGCAGGATATCCATGATCTCGCGAAACGGCTGAAGGTGCCCTTTGCCGGCCTCTTCCTCGTTGCAGATTTGCGCAGCCGGCAGGAGCGGATTCACCATCGAGTCGCCGATGCGTCCGATGCAACGGTCGGGGTTGCCGAGGATCAGGAACACTACGATATCGGCGGTCTCGATTGGCTCCAGGTCGATGCGTCAGGCACGGCTGAGACGACATTGGACCGAAGCCTTTCATTGCTCCGGGCCAGCGCCTAAGCCCGACGGGATGGTGCTCCTTGGCCGCAACATGCGGCGATCACGTGTGCACGTAGTCGCCCGGCGCGTCTCCAAGATCATTCGAACGATCTGTCCCGACTTGCGGCGGCGCGCCCGGCGCTCCCGACTGCTGTCCGAGCCATGTTGTCCAGGCCGGCCACCACGATCCCTCCAGCTTTGGAGAGCTGCTCTGCCACTCGTCCGGCCCGAGATAAGGAGCGTCGGCAGCCTTGGTCCGCATCTGATGGGAGCGCCCCTGCTCGCCCGGCGGCGACACGATGCCGGCATTGTGGCCGCCGCTCGCGAGCACGAAAGTGACGTCAGCATCAACCTCGTAATGGACCTTGTACGTCGATTTCCAAGGCGCAACGTGATCACGCAGCGTCCCGACGACGAACATCGGCGTGTGGATATCGGAGAGCGAAACAGGCTTCCCCTCGACCCGATACCGCCCCTCGGCGAGATCGTTGTTCAGGAAGAGCTTGCGCAGATATTCGGAGTGCATCCGATACGGCAGCCGCGTCGCATCTGCGTTCCATGCCATCAAGTCGCTCGGGTTTGCGCGCTCGCCGAGAAGATAGTCGCGCGAGACACGAGACCAGATCAGATCGTTGGAGCGCAGCAATTGAAATGCGCCCGCCATCTGGGTGGTATCGAGATATCCACGCTCCCACATCATGTCTTCGAGAAAGGCGACCTGGCTTTCATTGATGAAGAGCGTCAGCTCTCCCGCTTCCGTGAAATCGGTCTGGGCCGCAAACAGCGTGATTGTCTTCAGACGCTGGTCGCCATCCCGTGCCATGGCTGCCGCCGTGATCGAAAGAAGCGTTCCCCCGAGACAATAGCCTGCGGCATGGACCGGCGTATTCGGAATGATCGTTCCGATCATGTCCAGGGCAGCCATGACGCCCAGCGAGCGGTAGTCGTCAAACGCAAGATCCCGGTCTTCCGCTCCGGGGTTTCGCCAGGAGATCATGAAAACCGTAAAGCCCTGGTCGGTCAGGTATCGGACCAGCGAATTGTGCGGCGACAGATCCAGGATGTAATACTTCATGATCCAAGCCGGTACGATCAGGACCGGCTCTGGTCGCACCTTCTCGGTCGTCGGCATGTATTGAATCAGCTCAATCAACTGATTGCGAAGCACAACCTTGCCCGGTGCGGTCGCGACAGTCTTGCCGACGACGAACTCACCATTGCTCGATATCTTTCCCGGCTGCATCACCTGCATGATATCGGCGAGCCAGTTCTGCCAGCCGAAGATCAGGTTCTCGCCACCGCTTTGAAACGTCCTTTCCAGAACTTCCGGGTTGGTCGCTGCAAAGTTCGATGGCGCTAAAATGTCGAGCAGTTGACGAATTGAAAAGTCAACGACGGCTTCGTTGGCGGGGTCGACACCACGAATGCCGGTGGTCGCCTTGTGCCACCAATCTTCTCCGAGCAGGAACGCCTGGGCGAACAAGTTGAACGGTTGGGCCGTCCATTGCGGCTTGGAAAAGCGATGATCGTTGGCCTGCGGCCTGATCAGATCCCAAGGACCGCGATTGGGATCCGCAAAATGCAATGACCGTTCGGCAACCAGCTTCGCGCCGTTCCAGGCGTCTCGGACGATCTCGATTTGACGCTGAGGCGCAGCCGCCAGATGGCAAACCCAATCCAGATACGCCATCGACAGAGCAGCCGGCGATATCCCCGCGGTGAGTCGAGCCAGCATCGCGCTGAACGCCTTGTCCAGCTCGTGGTCCTCGCGCCGAAATGCCCCGGAGCCCGCGTCGGCTTCCTGACAGAGCGACCTTGCGTTCGATGCAGCGAGCCCCCCCGCCGGCTTCAAAGAGGTCTCTACGGAGACAACGGCCTTGCTCCGGTCGTTGTCGGTTGTTCTCTCACGCTCCCGCGCCTCGAGACGCGACACACCCGCACTCTTCAGTTTCGCCACCGTTGCCCCATAAGATTCACGCTGGCATCAATCAGGCGTTGCCCGTGCTTGAAGAGTCGATCGCAATCCCGCCTGACGAAATCAATCTGATGCCGTCCACATTCCTGAACCATCGCCTGGATTCCCGTCACGGAATGCACGCCAGCCAGCTTCGACACGAACTCGGCCAGCAGATGCGTCTCCGTGCGCGCGCGATCCAGCACTTCGTTGCTGGCAAACAGAACCTCCTCCATGACGATCTGCTGCGAACCAACTAGCAGCTCAAGTGCGTGCTTGTTGGAGAGAGCGACACGTTCGGACAGTTCGGCCGTTTCGTCGGCCAGGATCTTGGTCCCGGAGAACTCGGACATAGGCACCTCTCCTCGCGCTGGATCAGATTGCCTTATAGCTGCAATTCAATGCCAAGACCTTGAGCTGCGTCAATGACGGCGGCGGCATCTCCTTTGACCTGCGTCAATTCAAGACCGTCGCAGCGGGTTACTTTTTCTTAGCTTTTGACATTGGAGTTCGCCATGCGCGCCCATCAGATCATGACCCGTCCCGTCATCACTGTCACCCCTGACACTTCCATCGTGGATGCGGCAAATATCATGCTTCAACGGCACGTCAGCGGCCTTCCAGTGGTCGACCCCGGCGGGAAGCTGGTGGGCGTCGTCTCGGAAGGCGATTTCATTCGCCGAACGGAGATCGGCACTGGGCGAAAGCGCGGCCGCTGGCTGCGATTCATTCTCGGGCCCGGAAAGTCGGCCGCCGACTTCGTCCACGAGCATGGTCGCAAAGTGTCAGAGGTGATGACCAAGTCTCCCTTGACGATCACCGAAGACGCCGCGCTGGCTGAGATCGTGGAACTGATGGAAAAGAACCACGTGAAGCGGTTGCCCGTGGTCAAGGGAGACCGGGTGATCGGCATCGTGTCACGGGCGAACCTGCTGCAAGCGGTTGCCGCGCTCGGGCGGCAGGTTCCAGATCCAACGGCCGACGACGATCACATCCGCAACCGCGTGATCGACGCCCTCGAGAAGAACGACTGGTGCCCGTTCGGATTGTCCGTCATCGTCAAGGACGGTATCGTTCATCTGAGCGGCGTCATTACCGAAGAGCGGTCGCGGCAGGCGGCGATCGTTGCCACCGAGAACATCTCTGGCGTCAAGAAGGTGCATGATCATCTGTGCTGGGTCGACACCATGTCGGGCATGTATCTGAACTCACCGGAAGACGATGAGATGGCCAAAGCCGGCTGATGGCTGCTGAGGACGCTGCCGCTCTTCTTCCGTGTCCGGCACCAGTGACGATGCCTTAGGCTCCCGGATCGTTGCGTCCGAACGCCCCTACCTGACGCAGGGCTTCGATCTCCTGCTCGGTGTACCGAAGCCTGTCGCGCAGAATTGCGGCCGTATGCTCTCCCAGCCGCGGCGCCGCCGTGGGCTCGACGGTCGGTGTGAGCTTCATGGTGATTGCCGGCTCGACGTTGGGTATCGAGCCTGCCGTCGGGTGCGGAATACGACAGGTGCGGTCGCGCATCCGGACCTCGGCCGCGTTGAACGCCTGCTCGACCGTTCGAACGTGTCCAACCGGAACTCCAGCCTGGTTCATCCGAGATATCCAGACATCCATCCGTTCCGCGGCAAGGATGTCGGCGATGAGGCCGCGCAGTTGCGCACGGTTGACCCATCTCGCTCTTCGCGTGGCAAAGCGAGGATCGCTCAGGAGATCCGGACGACCAAGTACCTCCGTTGCCAACCGGCGGTAGAGTCGATCGTTGGCACATGCGATGTAGAGCGGGCCATCTGACGCTTCAAAGACGCCGACCGTCGGAGAGTCGTTCGGCGAATTGCCCGTTCGCGTGGGGTTCACGCCGCTCATCAAATACGCCATTCCGGAGAAGCCCGTCATCGCCAAGGCGATGTCGAACAGCGCCACTTCGACGTGCTGCCCGCGACCGAGCCGCTGCCGGGCGGCAAGTGCCAGCAGGATGGCATTGCAGGCGGACATGCCGGTGGCCAGATCAACGATCGGAGGACCGGTCCGCACCGGCGGACCGTCGGCGAAACCGTTGAGGGACATGAACCCGCTTTCCGCCTGGGTGATTGGATCGAACCCTGATCGCCACGCGAATGGACCTGAGCGTCCGTAGGCCGAGATCGAGCAATAGATCAGCCCGGGATTGGTGCTGGACAGCGTTTGATAGTCCAGCCCGAACCTCTCCATGACGGACGACGAGAAATTCTCCACGACGATGTCGGCCTTGGCGATCAGCGCACGAGCGACGTCTCTGGCCTGCGGTATCGTGAGATCCAACACCATGCCGCGCTTGTTCCGATTGAGGCTGAGGAACGCCGCGCTCTCTCCGCCGAGCTCGGCGTGCTCGTATGCGCGGGTATCGTCTCCCGTGAGCGGCTGCTCGATCTTGATCACCTCGGCGCCGAAATCGGCCAGCGTCTGTGTGCACGCCGGCCCTGCGACAACGCGCGTGAAGTCGATCACCAGCAGACCCGCCAGCGCGGTTGGCGCGTCAGGCGGCCGTGGCGCACGCTCTGGCAGGGTGACCTCGGCCGGCATCCCAGAGTCCTTCCCGCTGCTTTGATCGTCTGAAGCGATCTTCCGTTAACTGCCGGGCGCGGCTTGTCTCCAACGTCCGACAACGCATGGTTAGCTCAACGACAGCCGCAAAAAAAGGCCCGGGTCGGAGCTGTCGGACCGGCTTAATTCTGCTGCAGCGCAATGCACTCCGCATAAGGCGTCGGTCGACAGCTCACCGGCCGATCATCTTGCGCCAATAGAGCGAGTTCCCCCAGGCCCAGGGCCGGCCCGGTTGGAACAACACATATCCGCACCGAATGAAATTGTTCGCGGAGACGATGTTGCAGGTCGTGTCCGAAACGATGCAATCCAGGCCCGAGCGACGCGCGCGCAGTTCGATCGCACGCATCAGCCGCCGCTGCAGGCCGTAACCACAGCGCTCTTGGAGAACACCAACCCTCGAAAGATAGGCTATGCCTTTGCCGAGGGATGACGGCACCATTCCGGCAAAGGCGACGGGCCGTCCGAGCTCGGTCGATATCCACCATTGTCCGCTCTCGAAATCGGGCAGAGGCGCGCAATCGAGGAATGTGCGCGCATGGAGCTCCTTCAAGGTGTCGAGGACGTCAGGCTCGCAAGCGTCGACCTCCCTGATGCGGAAGCGGCGGCCTCGCCGTGAGATCCTGGCTGGCACGGCATCACCTTCCGAGCACGACTTTGATGCCGAGCCAGATCGCACCGATCAGACCGGTCGCGATGACCGTGATGACGGCCTTGAACGTATAGCTCTGAGCCTGCTCCACGCTCTTGCGCCAGCGCCGCAGGTGCTGGAAATCGGCTCTCAGCTCGGTGATCGTCTTCGACATGGTCAAGTCCGGTATCATGGATGGTGAATGCGAGGTTGGTGATCGTCACGAGATCGCATCGGCGGCTGCGATCATCACCAGGCCGATCAGGGCGAGCGCGATGAGATAGGCGGTCATCTTCCTCTCTCTCCTGGGCGAAGGAAAAGTGCGGCAGATCGCAGCCGAACGCGCGATCGTTTCAGGCGCGAACCCTATCCCTCGGCTCAAGCAAGGGACCGCTGCGGGCGGAGCGACGGTCGCCACGCCCACGCGCCGGCCCGTTCGCGCGGGCCAGCGAGTAACCGGATGTTCGAAGTTGTCTTCGCGCCGGCGCGGCGATGAATTGCCGGCGATCATGGTCGACAGCCGATGCCGGCCTGCGCTGCTCACGTCAAATGCCCGCGGACAACCCGGCATCAAATTTTCGGAAAATTCGATAATAACACTATGCCGGTGATTTGCCCGACGTGTCAAATTTGATCGAAATGCAGCAGTCAGGCCTTGCGATTTCGATAACCGCCGCTCCAAATCCGGTCCGAGCGAACAAAAAGCCCGCTGCCGAGTTCGCGGCGCGGGCTCTATGATTTCTTCGACGATGGCAAAATGCGCCTGATTTGCCCGACGTGTCAAGCGCAGATAGTTGCGCCGGCCGGCAACGCAACTTCAGCCCGTCGGGCGCGGCCGGCGGAGGAGATCTTCCGATGTATGTCGTTGCGGTCGTGCTCGCCGGCTTGTCCGCCCTGTTCTATGTGGCGAGCCAGCACCAGCTCGGAGCGGTCGGCGCCGATGTCTGTCAATATGGCAGCCTGTTCTGCGACAAGCCGCACTACATGATGACGGGCGCGTTGCTGGCCGCCCTCTGGGGCAAGTTCGTGAGCATGCGCTGACACGAGCCGGCGCGAAGCTTCGATCAACCCGTCAGTTCTTGATCGCGTAGAGCGGCGTTCTCACCGTCAGCTGGTAGACCGGCTTCGGCGCCCAGGCGATCTGCGCGGTGATGCCGAACAGCCGGTTGTCGTCATCGTCCATGCGGTCGAGATCCAGCCTGACCAGCGGCTGCGTGTAGGGCGCGATCGGCGTGACAGCAAGCAGCTGCGCACCGCCGAACGACTGGAGGCCGACGCGCGCGGAGACCTTCCAGTTGTTCTCCCACTGATAGAAGCTGCCGACATAGCCCGCCGTCGTGCTGCCGACATGCGCTAGCACTGAGTCGACCTCGACATGGGTATATTGAACGCCGGCGAGCCAGCCTTTCATCTCATCCGGATCGAGCGCGTATTTGGCTTCGATGACGGTGTTGAACGAGGTCGTCGCCAACGGCGCGTCCGGCACCGACCGGGTCAGCGTCGACTGCAAGGTGAGCGTCGGAAGCGCGCCGCCGTTCTGCTGATAGACATCGGCCTGGAAGCCGAGGAACCAGCTCGTGACCGCCACGTCGGACCAGCCGGACAGGCCGTTGTACGACGTGCTGCCGGTGAAGCCCGCGTAGAGCGACAACGCGTCGCCGAGATCGACCGTGAGCGGAACGTCGACGCCAAGGCCCTGGTTGGTCGGAGCCGACAGTTGCGGCCGTCCTGGCAAGGCTGGACGGTCGAGCAGCTTGCGCAAGGTCGCGAGCTGCGACAGAGTTCCGAACAGGGAGGTGTCGCCAAGGCCCGTCGACAATGCTCCGCCGGGCACATAGGCGTAGTTCGTGCGGAAATCGATGTAGACGTTGGCAAGGCCCGGCGCCGCCGCGTCCGCCTCATCGTCCTTGGCAAGCGCGCCGCCGCTCGTCACCAGCGCCGCGCCCGAGACAAGAGCGAATATCCGCCGCTGCGCCCGACCGCTGCGCAGCCGCCATTTCTCGTCTGCCATGAGACTTCCCCCGGAGACCGAAAATACGCCGGTCCGGCGCGATCCTTCAAGTGCGGATCGCGCGAGGCCCACCATGGGCAGGGGAAAGCTGCCGCGGTTCTCATGCCGACGACGCCGGCTTCGCGCCTGCGGCTCGCGCGGCCATGACCTGCCGCAGCACGCGCGACAGCTCGTCGACCGAGTAAGGCTTCTGGATCAGGCTGAAACCGTGGCGGTCGCCGTCGGCGAGGACATGGCTGTAGCCGCTGTTGAGCACGATCGGGATCATCGGCAGCCGCCGGCGGATTTCCTGGCCGAGCGTCACCCCGTCCATGCCGGGCATCACGACGTCGCTGAGCACGAGATCGAAGCTCTCGGGATCCTCGTCGATCATCCGCAGCGCATCCGTTCCGCTGCGCGCGAGCACCGTTCGGTAGCCGAGATCCTCGAGCAACTGCGTGGAGAACTCGCCGATTTCCGGATTGTCCTCGACGACCAGCACATTCCAGCGCGCGGCGAGCTGTTCGGGACCCTGCTCGCTCCGCTCGCGCGGTCCCAGCGGCTTGTGCGTCAGCGGGAGCAACAATGTCAGCTTCGTGCCCTTGCCGAGCTCACTGTCGACCAGCACCCGTCCGCCGGACTGATGAACGAAGCCGTAGACCTGAGACAGGCCGAGGCCGGTGCCGCGCCCAACGCCCTTGGTGGTGAAAAACGGCTCGAAGATCCGGTCGATCTGATCCGGAGGAATGCCGGATCCGGTGTCGCTGACGGCGATGGAGACGAACGACGACTGCCCGGACCGACCGTCCTCTCGGACGATCTCGCCGCGAATGGTCAGGACGCCCTGCCCCTCCATCGCATCACGCGCATTGGCGACGAGGTTCACGAGCGCCGTCTCGAACTGATTGATGTCGACGTCGACCGGAAGCGGCCGCAATGCGAGGTCGAGTTCGATCACGGCCGGCGCTCCGAGGACGGTCTGCAGCATCTCTTCGATCCGCTCGATATGCCCCGCGGCATCGAAGACGCGGCGCTCCATCGGCGTCCGCCGCGCGAAGGCGAGCAACTGTCCGGTGAGCTTGGCGGCGCGATCCGCCGTGTCCGAGATCGCATCCACGTAGCGCCGCATGCGCTCCGGGGACAGCTGGCGCCGGCGCAACAGGTCGGCCGACGACCGGATCACGGTCAGCAGATTGTTAAAGTCGTGCGCGACGCCGCCGGTGAGCTGGCCGATCGCCTCCATCTTCTGGGCCTGGCGGAATGCCTCCTCCGCCTTGCGCCGTTCGGTCAGCTCGACCGCCTCGGGCACGATGGCGGCCACCTGTCCGGTCTCGTCCCGCACCGGCCGCATCTGGAAGTCGAACCAGCGCGGGCCGCCGACCGGCAGTTCGAGCTGCAGCTCCTGGCGCGCCCCGTCGCCGCGAGCGACGGCGTCGACCAGGGATCTGATCACCTCGGGCATGCCGGGCGTACCCGCAAACCACGGCGTCTCCCAGAATGGCAGTCCTGCGACCTCGTGCAGCGGCGCAGCGATCGCTTCGAGCGAGGTCGCATT
This sequence comes from Bradyrhizobium sp. HKCCYLRH1034, assembly GCF_051168375.1. NCBI lineage: Bacteria > Pseudomonadati > Pseudomonadota > Alphaproteobacteria > Hyphomicrobiales > Nitrobacteraceae > Bradyrhizobium > Bradyrhizobium sp. HKCCYLRH1034. The sequence goes on from NZ_JBNPUW010000008.1 coordinate 295,844, forward strand.
GGCGTCCAGAAGCGTCCCATCGGACGAGAGCAGCGCTTGGAACGTGTAGCTCGCCTCGAAGATCGTCCGCAGCCGCGCCTCCTTGGCCTGCAGCTCCGCGGTACGCTCGGAGACCTGCGTCTCCAGACGCTCGTTCAGCTCACGCAGCGTGATCTCGGCCTCGTGCCGCACCCGCGACAGATCGATATTGGCGCGCACCCGCGCCAGCAGCTCGCGCGCGCTGAACGGCTTGGTGAGATAGTCGCTCGCCCCGGCATCAAGCCCCTCGACCTTGGCCTCCTCTCCGGCGCGCGCCGACAGCATGACCACAGGAATGTCGCGAAGCTGCGCATCGCTACGCAGCGCTTTCAGCAGGCCGAAGCCGTCGAGCCCCGGCATCATGACGTCGGTCAGCACGAGATCGGGGCGGCGCTGTCGGACGGCCTCCAGGGCCGCCATGCCATCGCTGACCGCCTCCACGTCATAATCCTCGCCGAGCAGACGGCGGACGTAGTCGCGCATATCAGGATTGTCGTCCGCGAGCACCACGCGATCACGGGCCGATGCCGTCGCGGAGCGAACTCCCAGGTCGTCGGATGATGACGGGTGAGGAAGCTCGAACGGCACACCGCCGTTCAACCACCCGAGCGCCTCCTCGATGTAGGCTTCGGCACGGACGTTGGTAACGGCCAGGACACGGGAAGGTCCGATCTGGCCCGCTGGCAGATGCGCCGAGCCTAGCGGAATTCGCACGGTGAAAACCGAGCCGCGGCCGAGCTCGCTGTCTACAGCGATCTCCCCTCCATGAAGCCTCACCAGCTCCTGCACGAGAGCGAGACCGATGCCGCTGCCCTCGAAGGATCGGCCGCGCGCGCCTTCGATGCGACGGAACCGTTCGAACAGGTGCGGCAGTTCACTGGGCGGGATGCCGGTGCCGGTGTCGCGAACCCTGAGCTCGGCATGATTGCCGTCAGTGGACAAGCCGATCGACACCGCGATTTCACCTTCGAAGGTGAACTTGAACGCATTCGACACCAAATTGAGAACGATCTTCTCCCACATGTCGCGGTCGACATACACCGGCTCGGACAGGGGCGTTGGGTCGATGGTGAGACGCAGGCCGGCAGGATCCGTCGCCGAGCGGAAGTTGGACACGAGCTCGGCCGTGAAAACCGCAAGATCGATCGGCTCGAAGTGCGCGGTCATGCGGCCGGCCTCGATGCGCGAAAAGTCGAGCAGAGTGTTCACGAGCTTCAACAGGCGAATGCCGTTGCGGTGGATCAGGCTGAGGACGGATCGCGCGTCGGAGGTGAGTTGGGCCTCGTCGCGGCCGAGCAGGTCTTCCAGCGGGCTCAACATCAGCGTCAGCGGCGTGCGAAACTCGTGGCTGATGTTGGAAAAGAACGTCGTCTTGGCGCGGTCGATTTCGGCCAGCGCTTCCGCCCGACGCCGCTCTGCCTGATAGGCCCCGCCATTGCTGACGGCCGCTGCAATCTGCCCCGCGACGAGGTTCAGGAAGCGGGCATAGCTCTCGTCGTAGAGACGGAACGGATTGAGACCTGCGATGAGGAATCCGCCCCGTCCGGCTTCCCCCGACGCGGGCAGCGGAAGCACAACGGCGTGCTGTGGCGGCTGACGCCATCCGCCGGTCGGAAAGCTGAGGCCGAACCGCCGCGGAAGGTCACGAACCAGCACCGCATCCTGCAGCTTCAGCGCTTCAGCCAGAGGCCACGTTTCTTCCGGCTGAATTCTCAGCCTCGGCTGAACGGCAGGATGATCGCGGTCGATGCCGGTCAGGGCCTCCAGTCGCGCCGCCTCGCCGTCCGGGTCGGTCATGTAGATCATTGCGAACGGCAGGTCGCGCGACTCCCGCGCCAAGGCGTCCGCGCAGCTTGCGCAGGCCTGATCGATGCTGCGGGCCCCGGCCCCGGCATTTGCCAGTTCGCGTAGCAACGAGAGCTGGCGCTCGCTGATCACGCGCTGAGTGTCATCGGTGTTCGCGCAGAAGATTCCTCCGGGTGATCCATCGTCGTCCGGAATGGGACTGTAGGAAAATGTGTAGTACGTCTCCTCGGGAAAGCCGTTGCGCTCCATGATCAGGAGTTGCGCCTCGACATAGGTGCCCTGATCACCGCCGCCGGCCTTGGCCAGCAACGGACCGATGTCCTCCCAGATCTCGTGCCAGACTGCAGAGATCGGTCGGCCGAGAGCCCACGGATGTTTGCCGCCGATGATGGTCTTGTAAGCATCGTTGTAGAGATAGATCAGCTCCCTGCCCCAACCGATCCAGATCGGCTGTTGGGATGTTAACATGATCCTGACGGCCGTCTTCAGGCTCTGCGGCCAACGCGCCGGCGGTCCGATCGAGGTGCTCTCCCAATCGAACCGCAACATCAGTCCGGCCAGCTCACTGCCTCCGGAAAAAAGCCTCTCGCGCTCGGCCATGCCGAGCTCCTGATCATGCCCTGTTTGCCGCTGGTCCGGCACGCGCTCCCCCTGGTCGAAATCCGACGTGATCTGGAACGCTGGTAATCTCCTCCGGTTCCGGAGCCGGGAACAAAAAGGGGTCGTGCGACTTCGAGAGACATACACCGCCGGGGGAGCGCTGCCATGGCCACGACCATTGCATCTGAACCGAACAAGCCGAAACGGTCGCTCTGGAGCGTATTCCGGCTGTTGGGTCCAGGTCTCGTGACCGGTGCCGCCGACGACGATCCGTCGGGAATAGCGACGTACTCCCAGGCCGGCGCGCAGTTCGGCTACGGGCTGTTGTGGACGGTCTTTCTGACAGCGCCTTTCATGATCGCGATCCAGCTGGTGAGCGCGCGCATTGGCCGTGTCACCGGCAAAGGGCTGGCGGCCAACATCACCGCGCTTGCGCCACGCGGCATCGTCTTCGGCCTCGTCGCGCTCCTGGTCGGCGCCAACACCTTCAACATCGCAGCCGACATTGCGGCGATGGCGGAGTCGCTGTCGCTGGTGATCGGCGGTCTCAATCATGAGCACGCGCTGATCTTCGCCGCCGGCTCGACGCTGCTCCAAGTATTCCTGCCCTACCGCCGCTACGCACCCTTCATCAAGGTGCTGACCCTCAGCCTGTTCGCCTACGTCGCGACCGCCTTGATGGTCAAAGTGCCCTGGAGCACGGCGCTGCTCGCGGCGGTTTGGCCCAGCTTCTCGACGGAGGCCAACTATCTGCTGACGGTGGTGGCTGTGCTCGGCACCACCATCAGCCCCTACCTGTTCTTCTGGCAGGCCTCGCAGGAGGTCGAGGAGATGAACCAGGGCAAGGTCGACCGTCCCTTGCGCGAGCTGTCGAAGAAGGACCACCCCGACCTCCGACGGATCAGGATCGACACCACGATCGGCATGATCTTCTCGAACGCGATCGCGTTCTTCATCATCGTGACGACCGCCACGGTGCTGCACGCGCATGGCATCACCAGGATCGACTCGGCGACGCAGGCGGCCGAAGCCCTACGCCCGCTCGCGGGCGACTTCACCTTCCTGTTGTTCGCGCTCGGCATCATCGGGACCGGCATGCTGGCGATCCCGGTGCTGGCGGGCTCGGCGGCATACGCCGTCGCCGAGATCTTCGGCTGGCACGCGACCCTGGAGGCCAAGCCGGACGAGGCGGTCGGCTTCTACAGCATCATCGCTGCCGCCACGATCATCGGCTTCGGGCTCGGCTTCACCGGCATCGACCCGATCCATATGCTGGTGTGGAGCGCCGTGCTCAACGGCATCGCCGCTGTGCCGATCATGGCGATGATGATGGTGATCGTGTCCAATCCCAGGCTGATGGGCCGCTTCCGCGGACGGACCTGGCTGATCGCCCTGGGGTGGATGGGGACAGGTATCATGGCCATCGCCGTGCTGGCGCTGCTTTGGTCATTCGTCACGGGCCGCGCCTAGCGGCCATCGCATTTTCCTTTGCGTGGGCTGCAACGCAGTTGCACAACGTCATTGGTGCAATGCGGAACGTAAACTGTGTTAACAGTCCCGTTCCCGCCATCCCGCCGCGATTGATGCCGATCAACGCCGGGCGCGCTCCGGTATGGCGGTGCTCGAACAAAGGACCTCGGAGACTGCCTTGACCCAGCCGCAACGCATGAGCGCATCGACGCTACCCCCCTATTCTCCGCGCGGACTCGCGCTGCTGCGCGATCCGCTGCTCAACAAGGGCACCGGCTTTACCGAGCAGGAGCGCGATGCGCTCGGCCTGCGCGGCTTCCTGCCCGCCGGGGTCATGTCGATGCAGGCCCAGGCCGAGCGGATCCTGGTCAATCTTCGCAGCCTGTCCAGCGACCTCGAGAAGTACGTGGCACTGAACGCACTGCATGACCGCAACGAAGCGCTGTTCTTCCGGGTGGTCTGCGACAACATCGACGAGATCCAGCCGCTGATCTACACGCCGACCGTCGGCCTCGCCTGCCAGAAATTCGGCCTGATCTTCCAGCGTCCGCGCGGCCTGTTCATCTCGGCCAATGACCGCGGCCGGATCGCGGAGATCCTCGCCAACTGGCCGTATCGCGCCAAGCTGATCGTCGTCACCGACGGTGAGCGCATTCTCGGGCTCGGCGATCTCGGCGCCAACGGCATGGGCATTCCGGTCGGCAAGCTGTCGCTGTACTCGGCCTGCGCCGGCATCCATCCGGAAGAGTGCCTGCCCGTCATGCTCGATGTCGGCACCAACAACGAAGAGCTTCTGGCCGACCCCTACTACATTGGGCTGCGCCAGAAGCGCCTTACGGGCGAAGCCTACGACACGTTCGTCGACGAGTTCATGACCGCGGCCCGCGCCGCCTTCCCGGGCGTGCTGATTCAGTTCGAGGACTTCGCCAATCACGCCGCATTCAAGCTGTTGCACAAATATCGCGACGACGCCTGCGTCTTCAACGACGACATCCAGGGCACGGCGGCGGTGGCGCTTGCCGGCTTGTTTTCGGCGCTGCGCATCACCGGCGGCAAGCTCCGCGACCAGACGGTGCTGTTCCTCGGGGCCGGCGAGGCGGCCACCGGCATCGCGGATCTCGTCGTCTCCGCCATGATGGCCGAGGGCCTGTCCGAAGCAGAGGCGCTGCGGCGCAACTGGCTGACGGACTCGCGCGGCCTCGTCATCAAGGGGCGAGAGAACCTGCACGGCCACAAGCTGCGCTATGCGCACGACCAGGCGCCGATCGCAGACTTCCTGACCGCGATCAGGACGCTGAAGCCGACCGCGATCATCGGCGTGGCGGCCGTCGGCGGCGCCTTCACGCCGGAAGTGCTGCAGGCCATGGCCGAGCTGAACGAGCGACCCATCATCTTCGCGCTCTCCAACCCGACCTCGAAGGCGGAATGCTCCGCGGAGTCGGCCTATCGCTATACCCAGGGCCGCGCGCTGTTCGCCTGCGGCAGCCCCTACGATCCGGTCAAGCTCGACGGCAAGACCTTCGTGCCGCGCCAGGGCAACAACTCCTACATCTTTCCCGGCGTCGGCCTGGGTGCCATCGCCAGCGGCGCGCGGCTGGTGACCGACGAGATGTTCATGGCCGCCGCGCATACCCTGGCGAACTGCGTCACCGGCGCCGATCTCGAGCAGGGCAGCCTTTACCCGGCGCTGCCGCGCATCCGCGAGGTGTCTGCCTATATCGGCGCCGCGGTGGCCGGCGTTGCCTATCAGAACGGGCTCGCCACAGGGCCTGCGCCGAACGATCTGCTCGGCTTCGTCGAGTCGAAGATGTACGACGCCCGCTACTGAGCCCGAGATCGCGGATGCCTCGGGCTCACCGAGGTCGAGTGAGGAGGCATCCGCTCTATTGATCCGGAACGATCGCATTGCTCGGCGTCGGCCGGTCCGTGATCTGCTGACCGAACAGGCTGGCGACCAGTTCGACGGCGACGCGCGCGGTCTTGCCGCGCTCGTCGAGGAACGGGTTGAGCTCGACGATGTCGACCGAACGGACCAGGCCGGAATCGTGCAGCATCTCCATGATGAGATGCGCCTCGCGATAGGTCGCGCCGCCCGGTACGGTCGTGCCGACGCCGGGGGCGACCTCGGGATCGAGGAAGTCGACATCGAAGCTCACATGCAGGACGCCGTTCCGCGCACGAACCTTGTCGAGGATCCGGCGCATCAGCACGCCGACGCCGAATTCGTCGATGGCGCGCATGTCGGCGATGCTGATACGCCGGAGACGCAGCAGTTCCTTTTCCGCTCTGTCGATCGAGCGGATGCCGAACAGCTCCAACTGATCTGGGGTGATGGACGTGCGTGCCTCGTCGCCGAGCAGACCATCGAGACCCGGCTCGCCGCACAAGAACGCGGCGGACATGCCGTGCATGTTCGCCGTGATGGTGGTTTCAGGCGTGTTGTAGTCGGCATGTGCGTCGAGCCAGAGCACGAACAGCTCCCGCCCGATCTCGCGGCAATGGCGCGCGATCCCGTTCACAGACCCCATCGACAGCGAATGGTCGCCGCCGAGGAACACCGGGATGGCGCCGGTCTGCGCCAGCTCTTGACTGCGACGCGCCAGCACCCGCGACCAGCGCTGGATCTGGCGATAGTGCTTGGCCTTCATCGGCGGCTCGTCAACCTGCTCCGTGATGTCGGCGATGCCGACGTCGCCGTAGTCGGTGACGTCGAGCCCGAGGCTTTCCAGCACGGTGACGAGACCTGCGGTGCGCAGCGCAGCAGGCCCCATCAGCGTACCGCGGACCGACGCGCCGAGATCGATCGGCGCACCAAGGACGGCGATGCGATGTGGCGCTGTAAGGTCTGGAGAAGCCAAGACGGAATCCTTTCATCGACGGCCGGTCGCCCAGCGTAGCGCGATTTTGCACCGCATGCTTCGCCAGCGACGTCTCGGTCCATGGGAACCAATCGCATCAGCCGGCATTTTCAGGAGCATTACATTCGCCCTCGGCCGAATCGCGTCGGCACGGGGGTGCCAATCCGACGAGCCGCGGCAAGAAGGCAACGACAGTGAACAGCGAAACGTTCGAAACACCTCCACAGCCGGGCGTTGCCGAACGCGCGCTCGACACCGCGACGGACATGTCACACACACTCGGCGAGGTGGTGGGCACGCTGGGAGCGGCCGTCGACCGACTGAGCGAAGCGGCAAGGGCCGCGCGGCGGCCGGGGACCGCCCTGTCGACCATCAGCGCGATCACCCGCGAGGCGCCGCTCGCGAGCCTGTTCGTCGCCTTCCTGCTCGGGGTCACCGTCGCACGCCGGCGTTGAGGAGCGGTGGTCAGAACAGCCGCGGCCCGCGCCGGTCGAGCTGTGATTCCCATGTCAGCAGCGTGGCCGCGATGGTCATGATCGCGATCCCGGCGACACTGATCAGCAGCTGCATCGCCAACCCGCTCGCCACGTCGGTCAGAATGACCTGGCCGAGGAAGGCCAGCAGCACACCCTGGCAATAGATCGGGAGCGAGTTCTCGCCGCACCTGATCATGGCCGTCATCAGCGGACGAATCGGCCCCTTCCAGTCCCGCGGCGCCAGCCGCGACACCACGAAGGCAAGCGCCAGGAAGTGCAAGAGCCGCACCGGCGCCAGGTGGCTCTTGTAGATCGGATAGATCAGGCCGTTGATGGCCGACGGGATCAGGTTCTCGAGACTCTTGAACTCCCAGCTGAGCGCCATCAACAGGCTGAACGCGAGATAGGTGATCGCCACGATCAACAGCGCTCGCGAGTCGAGGAGCGGACGCAGGCGCGTGGTGCCGGCACAGCCGTACCAGGCGCCGATCACGAACAGGAACTGCCAGGCGAACGGATTGAAATACAGTTCGCCGCTCGGCCACGCCGGCACCTGCCAGCTGAACAGCTGAACCATCATGTAGAGCAGGAATGAAAGCACCAGCGTCAACGTCGCGCTGGTGATCATCAGCCACAGGATGACGGGAAAGCAGATGTGCAGGATGGCGAACGTCAGCAGGATGTCGGTGTTGACGGGCGCGAATTGCAGCAGCGCCACATGCACCAGCGTGGGCCCGGGCTCGCGAAAGAAGAAGCCGGTGTTGGTCTCGTCGACGAAGCGCGTGCCGCCGCCGATCACCCAGACCAGCGCCGCATAGGCGAGCAGCAGCACCAGGAACGCCGCATAGATCTCCCAGGCGCGCCGCAGCGCCCGCACCACCGTGGTCGCCCAGCCCTGCTTCGGCAGCGCTCCGCCATAGGCGAGCATGCAGGTGTAGCCGGAGACGAAGACGAACACCTCGGAGGTGTCGCTGAAGCCGTAGTTGCGCAGCGTCAGCCACGCCAGCGAATTGTCCGGAACATGATCGATGAAGATGAACCAAAGGGCGAGCCCCCGGAACGCGTCGACCCGGAGGTCACGACCTCGGTTGCCGTTGCCGGCTGCCACGCTATCTGTCTTCGCCAGCTCTTGATCATCGGCAAGCAAGATGGACCTCGTCTCGGGATGGCGGACTAACATCGACTCCGGCATGTCGTGCCTTGATATCTCCTGCCGGCCATCGATCGGAACTCGAATCCGCCACACGCGTCGTCCGCCCTTCTGGCAGATTTCGGGCCCTTGAACGCAGCCCCCGTCTGCGTCTTCAGGCTGCCCCGCGATTTCCGCCGATTGTGCACGGCCGATATCCGCACCGGAAAAGTGTGCACGGAAGCCGGGCACCTGCGGAACATTGTCGGCATGGTGGTGTTAACCCTCTAACCACCGCGGAGCTGGCAATTGTTCCAGTCCCGTATTTGCCCGGATTGATTGTAGATTGGTTAGACATTGACTTTGAGTGGAAGTGTTGACAGGGGGGGTTCCGTGATCCACCGAGGTGTTCAATATACCGTCGTGGCGACTGCTGAACCGGACATTTGGGAATGGCGGTACGAGTTTGGCGATCAGATCAAGACCGGACGCACCCAGACCAGACTCGCTGCGCTCGCAGCGCGGCGCGTGAAGTCGAAGATCGATGCGGCCCTCCGTGCGGCCCAGACGGGTTCCGTGTCCACGGTAAACGTTGCCGAACGGATCGGCAGGGCGAAGGCCGCATCGCATAGCCTGACCTGACATTCTGTCCTCCGGCAGTCCGGCACGCGCCGGTCGCCTCATCGTCTGTTGAGACAGATCAAGGCATCGATGCCGGCATTTGTCATGTTCAGATGATGGAAACTCTCGTTTTTCGCTGCTCCCAGACGGGATCGAACGTTCAGATCGACTTGGCCGCACCGGTTCTTGCCGACCAGTTCGATGCCTATGAGGCGGCCGCATGCCCAGCATGTGGCGGTACGCATCTCGTCAACAGGCTGAGCGGAAAGATGCTGAGCGACAGGGAGGGCTCGACATGTCCTACGTTGCGGAAGAGTTGACGATCACCGCCTCGACCGACGTGTCTCGCCCGGCCGATATGTCTTGGCTGCGCCGCGCGACCGCGCTCCTGAAGGCAATCGTCAGCCGGATCGACCTGTCCCACTTTCCCAAATCATGCTGTAATTGACGTCGAGATTCATCGACGTGCCGCGCGTGCCTGCGAGACGGAGCCGCCAAGACGCTCCTCTCCGGGGGCGAAACATTCCTTCGTGAGCCACCCGCCGTCACTCCGGCGAGGTATGCCACCACTCGACAGACAAAGATCAGGAGTTCCTTGATGCACGCCTCGGTGATGAGAGTTATGGCGATCGCGATCGCAGCTGCGGCGTCGACACCGGCCTGGGCCGCCGATCCGGATCACGGCGGAGATCTGGCCCGTCGCTGGTGCGCCTCGTGCCACCTCATCGAGGGGACGCAGAAGCAGGCCAGCGCGGACGTTCCCTCCTTCGCCCAGATTGCTCAGAGAACGGATTTCACGCCGGAGAAGGTCGCGTTTTTCCTGCTCGACCCGCATCCGAAGATGCCAAGCTTCCCGCTCAACCGGCTGGAGGCAGCCGACATCGCCGCCTATATCGGCAGCCTGCGAAGATAGGGCTGGGCTCTTTTTCGCCCGTCTCGTCCGCTCGCATCCATTCGGCGGCAGCGCTGCCGCCGAGCTCCGTCCATGCAGACCGTCGCTCCTGCGACGGCGAGGCTCGCGCTTCAGCTCTTGGGCTCGGTCGCCTTGCTCGCGGCGGACATGATGCTCGCCGTGATCGTCTTCATGTGTTCACCGGCGTTGGTGAACTGGCTGCGCAGGAACTCGGACTGGATCCGCATCGCCTCCTCGAGCTCGGTGGCGTGAACCAGCTTTCGAGCGTGCTCGAAGGCCGTCTTGATGTTCTGCTCGGTAAGAGTGAGCGCCTGCTTGGACATGTCGGCGGCAGGCCCGGGAACTGTGCCGATCGACTTGCCGGCTGCGTCGAAGAACATCTCGAATGCTTTTTCAGCCTGCGAGATGGTCTTTTCGGCCAGGTCCCGCAGTTCAGCGGGCACTTCCAGTTTGGTTTGGGTCATCGTTGCTTCCTCCACGACAGATCCAACTACCACATCCGACTCCCTGCGTCGCCGTACAAATGGATGCGGAGGAAAGCCGCCAGCGGCTGTCAGAATGCGGCTATACGTTGACGCGCAATCTGCAAAGCGTATTCGATCGAAGCGAGGTGACGATCATAGATCCGTCGCGCGCGCTCGTCCGCAACAGGCCCGAGAGCTCTCGCGCATGCTGCAGGGCAAGATCGAGGAGGAGGACAGTTTTTCTCGCATCCTCCCTGACGCTGAATGCACCGACTCGCACGGTGTCCATGAGGCCAGCACCGGCCACCACAACCACCGCCTTCTGCTCAGCGCTCGCAAAGGCGGCCTCAGGAGAGAGTGTCCTCGTGCGAAAGGGAACGATGTTGGTCATTGGCCTTTCCCCTCGGCGGAGGCGGATCTGCATCAAATTTTCAGCATTATACACATGGCCTTTTACGGAAGGCTTTGAGCGCTCGCATAAGGCATGGCCGCACCGGCCTCAAAGCGAGCGGCGGGATTGACCCGAAAGCAAAGGAAAGGGCGCCGAGTCCGGCGAGTCTTGTCAGCCCCGGTTGCGGCAAGCGCCGCTCAGCCCGAGAAGCGGCGCCGATACTCCGACGGCGACACACCGAGATGCCGCAGGAACGCCCGCCGCATGCGCTCGTCGTCGCCAAAGCCCGCCCGTTTGGCGATTTCGACCACGTTTTCGATCTGGCGGCTTTCGAGTAGGAGGCGCGCCGTCTCGACCCTGAGCGCCTCGACTCCCTGTGCCGGGGTCATGCCGGTGCGGCTGACATAGGTGCGCGCAAAGGTGCGCGGCGTCATGCCGGCTCGCGCGGCCAGCGCCTCGACCCGCAAGTCGCTGGCGATGTTCTCGATGATCCAGGCATGCAGCGCACTGAACCGACCCTCGACGTCGGACGCCTGCGCCGCCAGGACGGTCGAAAACTGACTCTGGCCGCCAGGACGTTTCAGAAAGACGACGAGCCGGCGCGCCACGTCGAGCGCGATCGTATGGCCGAAATCCTCCTCGATCATCGCCAGCGCGAGATCGATGCCGGCGCTCACGCCTGCGGATGACCAGACCCGGCCATCCTGCACAAAGATCGCGTCGGGCTCGACCTTCACGTTCGGAAAACTGTCCTGCAGACGGGGGCAGTAGCGCCAATGTGTCGCGGCCCGCCTGCCCTCCAGCGCGCCGACCCAGGCCAGCGCAAAGGCGCCCAGGCAGACGGATGCGATGCGCCGGGCACCGGGGAGCACCTGGCCGATCCACTGCATCACCATCTCGTCCTGCCGCAGCTTCCAGATGCCGGGCCCCCCCGGGATCAGCAGCGTATCGACCTCCTCAGGCTTCAGGGACGAGAGTGGCGCAGTGTCGATCATCAGGCCGACATCGGTCGGCACCAGTCCGCCCTCCTTGGACACGTAGCTCAGCGCATAGCCCGGCCCTGGCAGCTCGATCTCGCTGAGTTCGGCGAACACCTGCGCCGGGCCGGAAACGTCGAGCAACGTCACTCCGGGAAAGGCAAAGATGGCGAGCCGCCTTTCGGCACTATCTCGACGCACCGCAGCACGCCGGGGAGAGTTGGCAGAATTCGAGGGCATATTGTCCTTTAAGCCATCGGAGGACCGCCTGTATAGCTCGACCTTGCAGTGGTGGAGTTCACGCGATGTCGCGCAATTTGGACGGTCGATACAGGACCATCGCCTCGCCCTGGGACGACTACACCGTCTACAGCTTTTCCGACGCGTCGGAGATCGAGCTGCCTGATCGGCAGCCGATCATGGATGCAATGAATTCGATCATTGCAATTAACTGGAAAGCAATCGAACCGCATTGGACCGCGGCCTCGTCGCCATTCACCGGCAAATACGGCCTCGTTCTGGTCTACGATCACGTCGGACTGGTCGCGTTCTCGGTCTATCGCGTGATGACCATCGCGCAGCGGCCGGCCATTTATCGCAGTGGGACCGAAGTATTACCCGCACATCAGGGTCGTGGCCTGTATGGGTTCTTTACGTCGCAGATCCTCAAGCATCCCGGCTCGGCCACACCCGGCGAAGAAATTCTTTACGGATGGCGTACGCGCAACCCGATCGTGTGGGCTGCCAACGCCAAGATCTGCGAGAGAGTCGCGCCGTCGCTGCTCGATGAGACGGCGGATGCCGAGTTGCAGGCCGCCTGCGTCGAGATGTGCGCGACGATCTATCCGGGCAAACCGCTCGAGGTGCCCCGCATGATCATGCGCGGCGCCTACGGACACATCCAGCACATCAGGCAGGACTATCACGGCAGGGCCTCGCTGGTTGAGACCGCGATGTCGCGGATCATCCCGGATTCCGCCGACGCCCTGTTCTCCGTCGGCTATGCGAGGGTGTGATGGCGGCGCTCGGACAACAAGCGGTCGCATCCTCTCCGCTCCGGTTCCTCGATCGCGCCTATGTTGCGTGGGGTACGGTCGCGCTCGCCTACGCCGTCGCCTTCCTGCAGCGGATGTCGCCGCAGACCGTGGGCCTCGACTTCATGCGCGACTTCGGCACCGACGCCTCCGGCGTCGCGATGCTCGCCTCCAGCTACTTCTGGGGCTACACCTTGATGCAGATCCCCGCGGGCGTTCTGGTCGACCGCTACGGTGTGAAGCGCGTCGTGCTGTGCAGCATGACGGCGTCGGTGCTCGGCAGTGCCGCCTTCGCCCTGTCGCCCACCCTGCTCGACGTCTTCGTCGCGCGCGTGGTCGTGGCCTGCGGCGACGCGCTGGTGTTCACGGCGCTGCTGAAGCTCGTCGCGCAGAGCTTTTCCGACCAGCGTTTCGGCTTGATGTCCGGCATCTCCCAGGTGTCGGGCTATGTCGGCGGCGTCCTCGCCACGACCCCGCTCGCCGCTGCGGTCAGCGGCTTCGGCTGGCGCGCCTGCTTTCTCTTCATCGCCTGCGTCGGCGTCGCGAACTTTGCCTGCGCGTTCGCGACCTTGAAATCGGCACCGGCGAACTACACCAGCCGGACGCTGAAGAGCGTCCTGGTCACAAGCTGGCATGCGCTCGGATCGGCCGCGACCTGGGGCTGCGCCATGAGCTTCGCTGCCCATTTCGCGGTCGTGACCACGCTCGCCGGGGTATGGGGCATCCCGATGGTCGCGCATTATTTCAGCATCTCGCCTTCGGCGGCCGGCGGTCCCCTGCTCGCTTTCATGGTCGGCAACGCCATCGGATCGGTCTTTCTCGGCCATGCCGCGGACCGGATGCAGTCGCTCAATGCAGCTCTGATCTCCATCACCTTGCTGCGCATGCTGCTCGTCGTGATGCTGTTGCCGGCACTGGCGCACAGCTTCGGCTTCTTCTATGTCGGCGCGGTGTTCGCCGTGCTCGGTCTGGTGGCCGGGGGCACCGTGCCGCTGATCCTGAAAAGCACCAAGCATCTCTACACGGCGGAGCGCATCGGCGTCGGCGCATCGATCAATACGACGGCCGCCGGCATTTTTGCCGGACTGGCTCAGCCGGTGATCGCCTTTGCCATGGTGAGTGCGAGCGGCCTCAACCCCGACATCGGATCAAGCCTGCGCAGTGCCGCCAGCGATTCCGGCTACGCAGCCCTGATCGAAATTCTCGTTCTGATGTCGCTTCCTGGACTCCTTGGGCCGCTGATGATGAGGCGCAAATTGATACTTCGTACTTAAGCATAAGAACAGAGAGGGTCAGTATGTCGCGTTTGTATTTGAGAAGGGACGAAGCCCGATCCGGCCATCAGGCCGGCACCTGGCAAAGTGTCCTGTTTTCGGAATTCGAGGCTCAGATGAGCAGCGAAGCAAGACCCTTTCCGTGCGTATTCGGCGTCGCGGGCTATCGTCACGATCAGCTTCGTTATCTGTTTCTCGACCCCATCGACATCGACGTGCTCGGCCAGCAGCTCGCCTTGTTCGTCTCGGAGAGCCGCTCGCACGGACCCAACACCTCGCTGGTGCTGTTCACGCGCCCGCGCCCGGTCCAGACCATCAACTCTTACTACAAGAAGTTCTGGCACATCCTCGATCAGCTGGCGCGCGTCGACAGCCAGCCGTGGCCCGCCGAAATTCCCGAGACCGTCGATCATCCGATGTGGGAGTTTTCGTTTGCCGGTGAGCCGATCTTCGTCGTCTGCAGCACGCCCGCGCATGTGATGCGGCAAAGCCGCCGCTCGAGCGCATTCATGCTGACCTTCCAGCCGCGCTGGGTGTTCGAACGGATGCTCGGCACGGAGGAGGCGGCCGCCAAGGCCTTCGGCGAGGTGCGCAAACGGCTGGTCCCGTTCGACACGACGGCGCCTTCGCCCCAGCTCGGACGCTACGGCAATCCGGAGGGCCGGGAGTTCAAACAGTACTTCCTCTACGACGACAACCAGCCGCCGCCGGCCTGTCCCTTCCACAAGCTGGCGCAGACCAAGCCATCGTCCATTGCAGACAAGGAGCAGGCCGCATGACCCAGATCATCGCTGGAACGAAGACCAGCTTCGCGATCGATCCCGACATCCTGGCGCTGTTGCCGACGCAGGGCTGCATCGAGCTGCAGCACGATGCGGCCGGCAAGGTTCACGCCTTCCATACCCACCCCGTCGACGAAATCCTCGTCGTGATCCAGGGACGACTCACGTTTCGTTGGGAAGGCGGCGAGCGCATCTGCACGGCCGGCGACAAGATTCTGCTGCCGGCCGGGACGCTGCACGAATCGGAAGCGCTGGATGATGCAATCTATGCGATTGCGACGCGACCTCCCGCAACCATTGCGGGTAGTCGGGAGGGATGAGCTCAGGACAGAGGGCGATCGGTCTCCGAAAGGGACTCCGCGGTCAACCGCTCGACCATCTCGATCACCTCGATGCGCTGGCCCGGAGCCAGCTTCAGGAATGCCTTCAGCAGACGAAGGCTTTCCAAGGCTTCGCTCGATGGGGCTCCGAGCTTCGTGTGCAGCTCCGCGATGAATGTTGAATTCTTCATCTCGCACCTTTGGCAGGAAACAGTAATGCCAGTCCTTAGCAAACGTGAAGGCCTTGCACGCAAGGTAGATACTGCAGCAATCGAGGCTGAAAGTCTCGGTCTGACGACTGCGACCCTGATCCTCAGGATGGCCCGCCTGGAAATCGACCGTGCGGAACCCGACGAGGTTGAAAGTATGCCAGCGAACAACTCTTGCAGCAAGCCGAACTGACCGGTTGGTTGATTTCGGCGTCGCAATTTGAGCCTTCTGGCAGTTTCTGGCTGACGATACCAGTGGAAACGGTCGTTTACCGAACGAGGCGGGGGGATTACGGCAGCGGTAAGCTTGTCCTCCACATTAGAGGTCTTCTATAGTTTGCTTGGGGGGAAGAATGGGTTGCGGATCTCGCTCGGGATCCGTGCCCACTCCCGCGACACAGCGGCTGCAGGAAGACCATGCGCACTTATTATTTCGATATGAAGGATGGCATTCCGACCAGAGACCGGACCGGCCTGGAATTTGCGACGAGTGCAGGGGCGATCGAGCACAGCCGGGATTTGGCCCGGCGCCTCCGGCACGACCCGCGCATCACCGACCGCAGGCTGTCCATCGTCGTCGTCGACGAATCTGGCGCGGAGGTTCACCGCGAGCCGGTTTATCCGGCTGCAGTGAAAGCCAGCCTGTCCTGATTTCTTCATAGGCGTGCCGGCAGTGACTGCGCGCTGACTGCTTTTTCTACTTTTCGTAGAGGAAACGAAAAGCCGAACAACTCTTGAGTGTGCATATCGGGCACGCGATCGGGCCGCTTCCGCAGCAAGAGCACCTTGAGGGCTAGACGCCCCGCCGGTCCACTCCACCGGCTCTCCCCTTCCCTCGGCCGCCAACGAACGCCGCCGCTGCGCCACCGAGGGCCTATTGCTGCTTCTCCCAGAACGAGAGCAGGCCCTGGGAGGCCGAGCCGCCGATCACGCAAGGGATGCCGACGGCGACCTGCCCCAGCGCGGCGGCCGAGACACAACCGAGCGCAAGGGCGCCGACGCCGAGCTGTCCCCAGAAATCCATGTTGCGCCGGGCGTCAGAGCCCCTGGTCTTCAGCTCCTCGACGGCGGCGACGGCATCCTTGCGGACGGCGCCGAGCTGCACCGTATCGGCGGCCTCAACCACCTCCCTGAGCGGCTCCTTGACCGGTCCCGACTGCCGCGCCAGCTCCTCCCGGAGATAGTCGCGCAGGCTGGCATCGCGCACCGAATAGCTGGCAAGCGTATAGCGCGCCATGCTGCCGATCGTCAGCTTGTCGACCGTGTCGCGGCTCTTCGACCACGGCAGCATCTGCACGATGCGCTGGATCGGTACGCGCGAGCCGGTTGCGAAGTAATAACCCCAGAGGATGTCGAGCAGATCCTGGTGGGTCGCGTAGCTGAGCCGCGTGTCGAGCTTGCGCTCCTCCTTCTTGAACGGATTCTGCGTCAATGCGCCACGCAGCTTGTCCATCACGCCAGGCTTCGTTTCCTCCAAGGGGATGTCCATCAAGGTCGGCTGTGCGCCGCTCAGATAGCCGTCGATCATCACGCGGCGGCCCGGCATCTTCGGCGCGACCCTGCGCATGAGATTGCGCCAATCCGGCAGACCCGAATAAGCGATGGCACGCACGACCACCCACTCCTCCTCGGGAGGCACGGGAAAGAAGCTGTTGACGAGTTGTTCGGCCTTGGCGGGATTGGAGCCGATCGCCCCCGCGATGAAGCCGAGATAGATGCCCGCGTTCTCCGGCTCCTTGAACGTCTGCGAATGAAACAGCACCCGGACCGCCGCCGGCACATGGGCGTAGTCGGGTTTGGTGCGATAGTTGTAGATCCAATTCTGGACGACACCGAGCGACGCGCGTGGGTCGATCTCTGGGACGACCGCAGCAGCAAGGGCTGATTGAACGAAAGTGCAAGCGATGAGGGCCAAGGCGATCGCGCGCATGGTCTGCTCCCGACAAACGTTCGCCGCATCAGCATCTGCTGGCGCGTACGGATGAGGACGATGCTGCACGTCGTTTGAATCGACTCTGCGTCGATTCTGCGGCCGCGCCCAGTTCCCTGCTGGCCACCCTTCGCAGGCGTGATCGCAGGCCCCCGAGTCTCCACGGCCTCGACATGATTTGGCCGCCCACCGGCTTTTGCATCCCGGCATGACGAGCAGGCAGATGCGCGCATGTTGACCCAAAACAGCCGTCACCGCGGAGACAGCAGATCGCGACACGTCGCATTGATCGTTGCGACGCTGTCGGTGCTGACGTCCGCGCCGCCGGCGGTGGCGGGCGAAGCCCTTGCAGTACAGGGCAATCGGCGCGTCGATGCCGACACCGTGCGATCCTATTTTCGCGCTGACGCCAACGGGCGCTACGACGCCGCCGCGCTCGACGCCGGCTTGAAGGCGCTGGTTGCGAGCGGACTGTTCGACGACGTGAAGATCAGCCGCGCCGACGGACGGACCGTGGTCCGCGTCTCGGAAGCAAAAGTGCTCGATCGCGTCGCCTTCGAAGGTAACAAGAAGGTGAAGGATGCGGAGCTTACGGGCGCGGTGCTATCAAAGCCGCGAGCCGGCCTGCAACGCGCAACTGTCCAGGGCGACGTCGCCCGCATCATCCAGGCGTATCATCGTGCGGGACGCGACGACGTCCGCGTCGTCCCGGAGATCATCGATCGCGGCAACGACCGCGTCGATCTCGTCTTCACCATCACCGAAGGCAGGAAGACGCCGGTCAGGGCGATCAACTTCACGGGCAACCGCGCCTATGGCGCCCGACAATTGCACGCGGTGATCAAGACCTCGGCCACCAACGTGCTGAGCTTCGTGACCGGCGGCAACGTCTACGACGCAGATCGCGTCAACGAGGACCGCGAGCTGCTGCGGCGATATTACCGTGACCACGGCTACGCCGATGCCGAGGTCACGAACGTGAGCGTCGACTATGACGCGGCAAATGGCGGCTACAACCTCACCTTTGCGATCGAGGAAGGCGGACTCTATAAATTCGCCGCAGTCGACGTCTCCTGCAACGTGCAGGGGCTGGCCTGCGACCGCCTGCGCACATTGTTGCTGACGCAGCAGGGCGACACCTTCGACCAGAGCAAGATCGACAAGACCTCGGACGTCCTGACGGCCGAACTTGGCAAGCTCGGCTTTCCGTTTGCGCAGGTCGAGCCCAGGATCGATCGGCATGCGCAGGATCGGCAGGCCGACGTCACCTTCCAGATCGAGCAGGGACGGCGCAGCTATGTCGAGCGCATCGAGATCCACGGCAACACGCGCACGCATGACGACGTGATTCGACGCGAGTTCGACGTCAGCGAGGGCGACGCCTACAACAGGACGCTGATCGACCGCGCCGAACGTCGCCTGCGCAACCTCAACTACTTCAAGACCGTCAAGATCTCGACGCGGCCGGGCTCGGCCAGGGATCGCGTGGTGCTGGATGTCGAGGCAGTCGATCAGGCGACCGGGGACTTCAACGTCTCCGGCGGCTATTCGTCCACGGACGGATTGCTCGCCGAGGTGAAGATCGGTGACCGCAACGTACTCGGCACCGGCAACACTGCGCAGGCCACTTTCACCTACGGGCAGTTCGCGCGAGGCGCCAGCCTGTCCTTCACCTCGCCCTACGCCCTCGGCCGAACGACACCCGGCATGGAGCTGTTCGCGCGACAGAGCATGGTCAGCACACTCCAATCGTTCGGCAGCAACACCTATGGCGGTGCCCTCACCCTGGGCATGCCGGTCAGCGAGCAGACTGCCATGCTGTGGCGCTATTCGCTCTACGACCAAAGGGTGGTGCTCGCGCCGGGGATCTCGCCGGCGGCGGTGTCCCTGCCGGTTCGCCAGGCGGTCGCAGCCGGACGGCAGACGGTGTCCTCGCTCGGCAATACCGTCACCTACAGCTCGCTCGACAACAACAAGGTGCCGACCAGCGGCATTCGTTCGCAGTTGACGCAGGATCTCGCCGGTCTCGGCGGCGACGTTCGCTTCTTACGGACCACGGGCGACGTCCGCTATTATCGGTCGATCAACAGCGACCTGACCGGCATGGTGCGCGCCCAAGGCGGCTATATCACCGGATGGGGCGGCCAGCAGGCGCCGCTGCTCAACAGCTTCTTCGGCGGTCCCACCATGGTGCGCGGCTTCGCGCCGGGCGGCTTTGGGCCGCGCGATCTGACGCCAGGATCGACGATGGACAATGTCGGCGGCAGCCTGTTTTGGGCGACCACGGCGGAGCTGCAGGGCAACATTCCCGGATTGCCGCAGGAATACGGCCTGCGTGCATCGGCCTTCGTCGACGCCGGAACCGTGTTCGGCTATCGCGGCCCGACCCAGAATGTCCAGGTGGCGAACAGGAACGTGCTGCGCTCCTCGGTCGGCGTCGGCATGACCTGGGCATCACCGTTCGGACCGCTTACCGTCGACTACGCGGTCCCGATCAGCAAGGCGGCGCACGACGTCGTGCAGCCGCTCCGTTTCAGCGCCGGCGGCTTCTGAGCCGACACCACAACATGGACGGAGCGCCGCGTCACGTCAGTACGGACTGTAGTAGTAACCGGGCGGCCCGTAGTACGGACGAACATAATATGGCCGCGGTGCGTAGTACACCCGTGGCGGCCCGTAATAGCCGGGTCCGGGATAATAGCCGGGCCCATAGTAATAATAGTCGTCGTGCTGATGCGCGGCGATTGCGCCGATGGTGCCGATCATTGCACCCATGATGGCCAAGCCGGCGGCTGGATTGCCCCTGTAGACGCGGCGATAGCGCCGACGAGCGCTGAGATCGGTCAAATCGCCGGCTGTCGCCGTCGCGACCACCGGCTTGTTGGCCGGACCCGCCGCCCGCTCATGAGCTGACGCCGGCGCGCTTGCCACCACGGCGATGGCCGCGACGGCCGCAATCGCGATTTTTCCACCGGCCGAAGGAGATCGATATTTCCCGCTGAACATGGCATCACCCTTCACTTCACTCGTTCCCAAATACAACATGCCCGGGCGTGCAGCTTGACCTGTGTCAACTCAGGGACCACCCCGGCCGTCCGGCGGCACGTACGCATTCCGCAATCGTGCTTAGACGCGACGTCACGCCCCCTGGTTCAGCCCACCGCCGCATCGATTTCTTCGAACCGACGGCCCCCCGTCGGGAACCAATGGCTGCACACCGACGCCGTCCATCATGCCGTCGGCAACAGGAGTTCTCATGCCTTCCAGACTGACACGCCCATTCTTCAGCGCCGTCGCCGCGCTGGCGCTCACCGCTTCGATGGCGAGCGCCGGGGACAGCGCGACCTCGCTGTTCAAGGTGGTGACCGTCAAGGACGAGATCGTCATCGGTCTCAATAGCGAAGAGCTGGCAACGATCGGCGGGAACGATGCCAGCGCCGTTGCGCGCGCATTGGCGCAGAAAGGCGACCTCTCAGCCTGGCAGTACAACGTTCATCGCGGCCCGAACGGCGAGCTGCAGATGGCACCTTCGGCCAAGATCGGTCTGCTGTCGCATGCCTCGCTGCGCGTCGAGCCCTACAGCACCACTTATGTCGTGACGCCGCATCCCTGAGGGAAAACGATTGTCCGACCGGCGCTCGTACCCGTCGACGACGGAACGAGTGCCGGTCGTACCGGCCGTTAGCTCTCGCCCCGATGGCCCGATCGCACGGCCCCATCGCATTTCCTGGAGACCCTGTCGGTGGACAACCCGTAGACCACGGCCAGCCGGTCCAGGCACTCCTTGAAGCGCCGGGCAAAATAATCATTCCAGCGCTGGCTGGCGAGCCCCCGCTTGTGTCCGACCTGCTCCATGGTCAGGCCGTGCACCAGGACGTCATGGGTGATCGCCGCGCCGTCGGCGCCGAGCTCGCGCTCGGCGCGGTTGAGCCGCAGCACCGCCTGCCTCTGGCCTTCGGTGACCGGCTCACGCCCGCGGGCGCCGTCAACGTGCTCGCGCGAGGGATCGACCGCCTGCGGGCCTCGCTCGGCCCGCTCCCAATCGTTCTGGAACGCCCGTCCGGCCCGGTATTGGGCGTCATCCAGCTGCTTGTGCGCGTGCAGCCGGCCGAGCGGGTCGCTGCGGACCGATCGCAACGCGACGATCTTATCGCCGGGCTCGAGCGCCAGCGGATCGTCGATCTCCACGGGAATCACGTCTGCATTTCGCGGCAGGTCGTGAGCTCTCCGGTCGTGGGTCTTGGACATGCGATGGGGCTTGCTGCGTCTGGGGCGCGCCATGTCTCGTCTCCGGAAAATGGATGGGGTCGGTTCGGGTCGGGTTTGCCGCGCTCTACGCGGCGGCAACCAGCCGCAGGATCAAAGGGCCGGCGGAGCGCACGGCGGCCTCCTCGGGCGGAAGCCGCGTGAGATGGTAGTGCGGCGTGCAGTAGCAGGAGCCGGGCTGGCGCGGATGACCACAAAAGGTGATGGGATCGTCGTCCCGGTCACCGCCATAGGGGTAGCGGCAATCGTTGCGCTCGAGCTGGTCCAGGGACAGCAGGCGCGGGCTGATGCCGACGCAACGCAGCTTGACGGCCGCGGCGGGCTTCGCCGGGGACGGCATCGGCCGCACCGCCGCGTCGGCGCCTCGCCGTCCGGTTCGGGGCGCCGCGGACATCGACCGGGGCGCGGATCGCGCGGCTTTCGGCCCGCCCGGCGCGGCCAGCCCGATCCGCTTGCCGCGGCCAAGCGTCGCGTTCCGCGTATAGGCGGTTCCGAACTGCGCATTGAGGGCGCGCGCGATCTCGGCATAGGACCGCCCCTGGGCATGAAGCTCGCACAGCATCTTGGAATGCTGGTCTGGCCAATCTGTGGATTGCATTCTCGCCTCTTCCTTCTGGGTCGGGGCCGCCGGATCCGCCGGCTCACCCGACGGCCAAATCTTCCGATATTCCGAAGAAAAAGTCAAGCTTGAGTTCTGATTATTCGAAACATATAATCCCTTCCGAGATTCGCAAAAGAGGTCAAAGCCATGTTGGACGTTGCCATGATCGAGCGTGCACTCGAGAAGCCGGGAAAGACGAAAGGAGGGTTGGCCCGCGCCATGGGCGTGCGGCCGGGCGCGGTCTCCGAGATCCTCGGCGGCCAGCGCCTGATCAAGGCGGCCGAGATTCCGCTCATCACGGAATATCTGGAGCTCAATTCCGTCCCCATCATGGGGCGGGTCGGCGCCGGCTCGGTGATCGAGCCGGATTACGAGCAGGTGCCCGTCGAGGGCCTCGGCGAGGTCGCCCTGCCCTTCCCGATCTCCGAGGAGACCATCGCCTTCGAGGTCACGGGCGATTCGATGCTGCCGAAATACGAGAATGGCGACGTGATCGTGGTCTACCGCGAGCAGCGGCACCCGCTGTCGAGCTTCTACGGCGAGGAGGCGGTGGTACGCCTCAAGTCCGGCGAGCGCTACCTGAAGACGATTGAACGCGGCAAATCGCCGTCCGTGGTCAATCTGAAGAGCTTCAACGCCAAGCCGATCGTGGGGGTCAAGCTGGACTGGATCGGCGAGATCTTCGTCACCCTGCCACGCGGCCAGATCTCGCGGATCCGCGCCAAGGCGGCCGCCAAGTCGCGCGCCCGCGCGGCGAACAAGTAAGACTCGACGCCGGATGCAGGGGGAACGCCGCGGCGTTCTCCCTGCATCCCGCCTCCAAGGGAGGGTAGGCCCCGCGCCTGTGGCGCCGTCGTGATCAACAATTCTGAGCGACATATGGGGATGTGCGTCCTTAGCCTCGCGGCGCCCAGGCGTCCGAGTGATACAGTGGTCTCACCCTCTTCAAACGAGAGGGTGCAGGGAAGGCCGGACCTCGACTGAGGCCCGTGGCCCGCCTGCTCAAAAAACGCAGGCGGCAGGTACCACAGGTCCAGCCGGAACGATCCGGCCCTCCCTGCGCGATGGTTTTCACGGCTGCTTCGCGTTCTCCCCGGTGCGCCGGGCTTGTTGGTCACCGTCACCCACGCGGCGCTGTCAGCGCCGGCGCAGGCTTGATACCGGCATCGGGGTATCAGGACCACGCGACTTGACCGTACGAGCCGGTGTTGTTCGTCGGCGCGAATGACCACGCTGCAAACCGGCTCGCCCATCACTCCCCGCCTCCACGTGTCGTGACGACCGCGATACGCCCCTCTCCATGAGGCGGGATGCGCGTAGACAATCATGAATTCTGAAAAAGAGAAAGAAGAATCTTTCGGCCCGGCGGGCCAGACCGGGGCAATGCGTTGAAGCCTCGCCCAAAACAAGCGTTTCCGCACACGTCGTCTGCAGGCGATCGAAGGCCATGAACGGACCATCGTGCGGGCGCATCGACCCTGATTCGCCCGACGGGCGTGACGCCTTGCCACCAGCCGCGCCCGGCGCCCGGATCAGTCCTCGACCCGCAGCTCATCGCGATGGACGTAGCAGTCGGCATTCGGAGGCGGCGGTGGGACAGGCTGGTCTTCCGCTATCTCGGCTCCAAGCGGTGACCCGCCCCGACGATCCACGGGCCGCCAGCGAGCGGACCCGCTGTGCCATCGCGTCATCGCCGACGTCCGGCCGGCGTTGACGACGTCGCGCAAGCGGATTGATCCCGATCAACGACCAGGCGCCGCGCCGGAGCAAACTCATCTTCAACCTGTGGCTGCACAGGCAGGACATGGGGGAAACGCCATCATGGGAAACGCCATGCGGAGATATCTTCTTGCCTTTACCTTGGTGATCGCCGCACTCGGCTTCACGTCGTCGGCGCGTGCGGGATGCTGGCCGAACGAAAACTTCCACCTCGTGTGCTGGCTGGATACCTATGGAACGGCGTGCGAAGCGCACCACGCGCTGACCAGCGTCAGAGCCGTGCTGTATCCAGAGCCGCGCTACTCGTACTATGAATTCGAGGTTTCGCACTGGTGGACGGCCCACAAGACCGTGGCCTGTCCGCCGAATCAAAAGACGACGTTCAGCGGTGTCTGGGACCGGGAAACCGGAAAGGCGGAGGAAACGGCAACCACCGGCATTTCGTCGGTGACGAGGCGAGTCTATTGCAGCAACAATCCCTGGACGGGCCAGGGGCCGCCGACGGTGCCGATCTGCTCATATCCGGCCGATGATCCGAACGTGGGACTGCCCGTCACCTCGGCGATGCTCACGCAAAGCCAGCGAGACGATCTGCTTCGCGTTCAGGAGCCGTTGCATACCCGTTGCCAGCAGATCAAGCCACTCGAGGACGAGGTGTCGTGGCTGAACGGTCGCCCCATCGTCGAGGTGGTCGCGTCCCATCATGAATATCAGAAGCTCGAATGGCATCTGTGGTTCATGGACTTCGGCGAGTTCGGACCGTGGCATGAGGTCGCGGCACCGAAGCCGAAGGGCCCTTTGATCTGGAAGGGCACGACCTATACCGAGCGCCGCATTGCGACATCGAGGCACAGATATTGGCTGAACAAGCCCGGCCGCTGGAAGGTGGTTGCGAAGCCGAAGCCGACCGCGGCGGCGGCGCAGGCGATCCCGATCAGCGTGACCACCGAATGTCCCGGCGCGACGTTCAACGTGCAGTGATGGGCGATGACGCGGTCTTCATGGCGTGCGGGAACATGCTTCCGCACGCCACGTCACATCGCCTGGACTATTTCTGCGGCTGATTCCGGTGTGGTCATGGCCGCGCAGGCTGGGGATGGAGTCGGTGAGGCGAGGATGGACCGAATCAGCCTTGACAAAATTCTGATTTAAAGAAATAATGGAGCGATCACAGTCAGCCGAAGGCGAACCGGCGCTCCATGCAGTATTTCGTCGTGATGATCGACTACGGCCGGCGCGGACGCGAGGCCGTGGTCGATCCCGAGATGACCCGGCGCGACGTCGTTGCGCGCATCGCGTCGGGGGAATATTCGAACGTCAGCTTCATCCACGAGATCGTCGACCGGTCGGTTGCGGACGTCACGGCCGATATCATGTCCGAAGCCGCCCTGCCCGAGATCGATGGGCGGGACGCCGACCTGCAGGCCGCCCGGTCCGATCACCTCCGCGACCTGCGCAAGCACGAGCGGGTTTGACCCGGCTGCGCCGGCCCTATCGGGATCTCGCGACCGGAGGACGCGCCAGATCAGACCAGAAAGACCGTCGAGCCGGTCGTCTTGCGTGCCGCGAGATCGGCGTGAGCCCGGGCCGCCTCCTTGAGCGGATAGGTCTGGTTGACCTCGATCTTTACCGCGCCAGATTTGACCACGTCGAACAGCTCGTTGGCCATCGCGACCAGACTCTCGCGCTTGGCGGCGTAGGTGAACAGCGTCGGCCGGGTCACGAATAGCGATCCCTTCTGGGCGAGCAGCCCGAGATTGAGCGGATCGACCGTGCCGGAGGACTGGCCGAACAGCACCGCGTAGCCGAGCGGCGCGAGGCAATCGAGCGATTTCAGGAACGTGTCCTTGCCGACGGAATCATAGACCACGGGCACCTTCTTGCCGCCGGTGATCTCGCCGACGCGCGCGACGAAGTCCTCCCGCGTATAGATGATGGTGTGCTCGCAGCCGTGGGCCTTGGCCAGCTGCGCCTTGTCATCGCTGGATACGGTGCCGATGACGTGAACGCCGAGATGCTTGGCCCACTGGCTGAGGATGAGGCCGACGCCGCCGGCGGCGGCATGCAGCAGGATGGTCTCGCCCGCCTTGACGCGGTAGGTCTGCCGGATCAGGTACTGGGCGGTCAGGCCCTTGAGCATCATGGCAGCGGCGGTCTTGTCGTCGATCTCGTCGGGCAGTTTCAACAGCAGCGCGGCCGGCATCAGCCGCGCCTCTGAATAGGCGCCGAGCGGCGACGAGCCGTAGGCGACCCGGTCGCCCACCTTCAGGTCCGTCACCCCTTCGCCCAGTTCCTCGATCACACCCGCGCCCTCGCTGCCCAGTCCGCTCGGAAGCTGGACCGGATAGAGCCCGGAACGATTGTAGATGTCGATGAAGTTGAGCCCGACCGCCGTGTGGCGGATACGCGCCTCGCCGGGGCCGGGCTTGCCGACCTCGATCTGCTCCCAAGCGAGAACCTCGGGACCGCCGGTCTTGTGGAAACGAATGGCGTTCGTCATGGGTTATCCTCCCTGTCGGATCGCGCGACGCTGCGCCGCTCGGCCGCGCGCCGGCCCCCCTTGCGGGCCGTTCGAGCTTTGTTTTTCCGCGACCGAACCTCGGTCATCCGTAGCCGCTGTCGGCTCGGTTTGGCAATCGGCTTTGCCAGCCGGCACAGGAACAACGTTCACCGTTCCAGCGTTCATCGGCCATAGCGTGGAGTCCGAGCCCATGCCGCCCAAACGACGCAGCGCAGTAGTCAATCCGGCCATGCTGATCGAGCTGGCCTGCCACACCTTGATGGGCATCGCCATGGGGCTCGGCTTCGCCTTCGGGCTGACCCAACTGGATGCGTTCGGCATCTCGACCCTGATCGCCCACAGTGTCGATCCGCACGCGACGCTCGTGATCTTCGTCGGTGTATTGACGCTGTCCTTTGCTGTCGGCGCAACGCTGACAGGATTCGTATTCACGATGATGGAGGAGAGATAGACCCGACGCGCGCCCAGCTTGTCATATGCGCGTCGCGCAAACCATGCAGATGGACGGCAGGTTCGACCGGCGCGGAGATGACGAAATGGCCGGACTGCTCGGTGCAAGCGATCCGCGGCTTCGCGAGGCCCGCCTCGGATCTGTGGGCGATGTTACACCGTTGGGCGCGCGGCCCTCATGAACGGCTGGCTAGCTCTGTTCGCGGCCGGAGCTCTCGAGATCATCTGGGCGCTTGGCCTGAAGCATTCCGACGGCCTGACGCGCTTCTGGCCCAGCGTCGCCACCGTGATCGCCATTCTGCTCAGCTTCGCGATGATGTCGCTCGCGCTGCGCTCACTGCCGTTTGGCACCGCCTATGCGGTATGGACCGGGATCGGCGCGGCCGGGAGCATCCTCGCCGGCATGATCCTCTACAGCGAGCCGGCGGACCCGACACGGCTGATCTGCCTCACGCTGATCATCACCGGCATGATCGGGTTGAAGCTGAACTCGCCGGTCTGACACCATCGACGACCTCCGGCAGGAGCGCGACAGCTCGACGCTGCCGAACACGACCAGGGCGAGCACAAACGGCAACAGGTGATAGAGCGCGCGGAAGATCAGCAGCGCCGCCAGCAGGCGCTCCTGGTCAACGCCGCCCAGGCCCAGCAGGATCGTTGCGTCGAACAGGCCGATGCCGGCTGGGGCATGGCTGGCAAATCCAAGCAAGGTCGCGGCAATGAAGACCGCCATCAGCCGCGCGAGGTCGATGCCGAGTTCCGGCGGCATGAGGACGTACATTGCCAGCGCCGCGGCGCTGAGCTCGAACAGGCCGACCACGATCTGCAGCAGCACGGCGGGCCCGGACGGCAGTCGAACGGGCCAGCGCGCACTTCGCCGCCCGGGCCAGCTCCACACGACGAAGGCGGCAACGGCGCAAAGCAGTGCCGCGGCAACGAGACGGTTGATCGCCGGCGGCCAATATTCCATCCATCCGAAGGCATCCGGATCGATCATCAAGCTCAGGCCGAGCGCGGTGAGATTTCCGAGCCAGAAGGTCAGGCCGGTCAGGAAGCTGATATTGGCAATGTCGATCGCACCGAGCCGGTACGGCGCGTAGATCCGATATCGCACCAGCGGCGAGACCAGCGCGACCGCACCGATGCCGTGCGCGATCGGGTAGCTCGTGAAGCTGCCGAGCGCGGCGGCGCGATAGGGAATGTCCCGGCGGCCGATCGTCCGCAACGCGAACAGGTCGTAGAGCGTGAGGCTGGCGTAGGAGAGGACGATGAACGCCAGCGCCATCGCGATCAGATGAAGGTCCGTGGCCTCGACGATCGACAGAACATGAGCAAGGTCGAGCTTCTTGACGGCGCGTGCCAGGACATACACGGCCGCAGCTGCAATCGAGAGGCTCAAGGCCAGTCCGCCCAGACTGCGCAACCAGATTCTGCGGTTCGATCGCAGCGGCGGAACGTCGGTCAGGTCAGCCATTCAACGTGTTTCGCTTCAAACATGCGCCGGCCGATTCGAGCAGGACGATGGCGCCGTTTGACACACCGATGTGACAGCGGCGTTACCGTTGTGCGCTGCCCACATGGCTTAATTATCTGTTAACGACGGACGATCGTTCACCGCTACCAACACGGCGAGCTGCAATGCAGCACCACATTCGCGATCATTCAAATTTGAATTAATCGCGGGCGGGTTCGAGCGTAATGACGTGGACCGTATCAGTACGGATGCATGAAGGTCGCATCTTCGTCACGCGGACTTTCTAAGACGAGTGCCGGACGTCAACATTCGAGGCAGCATGAACGCGGAATTCGAACACGAACTCACGCCGGACCAATGGGAGACGCTGAAGGCG
The DNA here is from genome assembly GCF_051168375.1 of Bradyrhizobium sp. HKCCYLRH1034. NCBI lineage: Bacteria > Pseudomonadati > Pseudomonadota > Alphaproteobacteria > Hyphomicrobiales > Nitrobacteraceae > Bradyrhizobium > Bradyrhizobium sp. HKCCYLRH1034. Next base: position 324,523 of record NZ_JBNPUW010000008.1, read on the forward strand.
CTTCGCATTCCCGCGCGTGAACGCCGCAGGCTGAACGGCATGATTGTCGACGAGCTCACTGCATTTGGACTCGCCTCCATCGACAATGGCGCGGCAACACTCACAATGGCCGGCCGCAAGGTGCTCGTCAGGGGATCCTCACGCCTGCTCGATGTCGCAGCCTGATCTTTAGGAGCGCGGCCTCCCCTTTTTTGAAGAGCCGCGCTCCGAATTCACCACATCGATTTCCGCGCACGCTCGGGCCACTCGCGATCGTACGCCGCGCCGTCGATGTCGTTGGCCGTCATCGCCGCAAGGATCTGTCCCGGCGTAGGCAGTTGCTGCGGGTCGACCCGCTTGTCCGGGTTCCAGAGATCGGCACGAACGATCGCGCGCGCACATTGGAAGTAGATCTCTTCCACCGTCATGACCAGGACGGAGCGCGGCAGCTTGCCTTCCATCCGGAACGACTCCAACAGATCGGGAGCGGTCGACAGGTGACCGTGCCCGTTCACACGCAGCGTGTTGCCAGATCCCGGAATCAGGAACAGCAGCGCGATCCGCGGATCGCGCACGACGTTGCGCAAGGAATCCACGCGATTGTTGCCGCGGCGATCCGGCATCATCAGCGTCTTGTCGTCATGGATGCGGATGAAGCCGGGAAGATCGCCGCGCGGCGAACAGTCGAGACCTTCGGGACCACACGTCGCCAGCGCCACGAAAGGCGACTTCTCGATCATGATCCGGTAGTGCGGCGTCACGCGATCAGCCACCTTCGCCGTCGATGCCAGCCCCGTCTCGCCATAGATCGCCTCGAGCTGCTCAATCGTGGTGATGATCGACATGGCCGCTTCCTCCCTCGGATCCGATCGGTTCTGCGTCGATCGGTCGCTTGATGATGTCCGCCAGCCTGTGACCGTGCGGCTCGGGATCGCCGACATTGACGATCGTGACGTCCGCCGCGGTGTCTTCGCTCACCGCCCGGTGAAGACGCTCACCGATATCGCCGTCACTCGGACGGTGCCGCTTGCCGAGCCGTTCGGCGAGAACATCCGCCGGCGCAGTGATGGCGACGACGATGACGTCGGCATAGTCCCGGCGCGCGGCGGGAATGATCGTTCGCGAGACGTTCACGACCACGATGCGGCCGGCCAGGATGTCATTCTTGATCGCGCGCGGCACGCCGTAGTCGTGTCCGTGGGCCTCCCAATGCAGCGCGAACTCACCGGCGCTGAGCGCCTCACGAAAAGCGGACGCGCTCATCTCGAGATTATCCTCGAAAGCCGAGGCCTCGCGCGTGACGATCCGCCGCGGAAAAACGATCCGGTCGTCGCCAGCGCATTCGCGGCGCGCCACATTGAGCAAGGTGTCCTTGCCCGCGCCGCTCGGCCCGACCACCAGGATCAGGCGGCCGGGACCGAGCTTCGCGGGCGTCTTCGCCGATGCAACCTCGGTTTCGCTCATGCCACCCGCTGTCCTTCCCGCCAGACGCTGCGCACGACCGACAACTGGCCCGCGACATGGACGCGGATCAGGTCCGCACGCTTGCCCACCGCGATCTCGCCGCGATCATGCAGGCCGACGGCGTCCGCAGGGGCCTTGGTGACGGTGCGGACGGCCGCCGCAAGACCGATGGACGGCACCCGCTGCGGCAATTGCAGCGCGCCCATCAGCAGGCTCGACGGGACGTAGTCCGACGACAGAATGTCGAGCAGGCCCTCGTGCGCCAGGTCCACGGCGGCGATATTGCCGGAGTGAGACCCGCCGCGCACCACGTTCGGAGCGCCCATCAGAATGCTGATGCCCGCCTGGTGAAGGCCCCGCGCGGCTTCCATCGTGGTTGGAAACTCCGCGACTGCGATGCCGTCCTTGATTGCATCGGCGACGTTCTCCTCCGTCGTGTCATCGTGACTGGCCAGGGGCACGTCATGGGTCTTCGCCAGTGCAACGATGTCGCGCATGTTCGGCGCCGCATAGGCCTGCTGATAGGCGAAGCGGCGTGCGAACATCACGTCGAGCTCCGCATCGGTCTTGCCGCCGCTCTTGCCGCGATAGTAGTCGCGCAGCTTGCCTTCGTCGCGAAACTGGCGCTGCCCGGGCGTATGATCCATCAGCGACATCAGCCGCACATCCGGACGCCCCGCCAGTTGCCGCGCCTCCTCGACCACGGTCGGCATCGGCACCTCGCAGCGCAGATGCAGGAAGTGATCGGACCGCAGCAGCCCGCCGTCGCGCGCCGTCGCGATCGCTTCCGCGAGCACATTGGCCTGGCCGTCGACGCCCTCGGCGCCCTCCTCGCTCCACACCCGCAGCGAATCCAGCACCGTCGTGATGCCCGCGGTCGCAAGTTGCCCGTCATAGGAAATGACCGCAGCAACGGGATCCCAATAGACCTTGGGGCGGGGCACGAAATGCGCCTCGAGGTGATCGGTGTGCAGTTCGACCAACCCGGGCATCAGCAGGTCGCCGCCGGCATCCAGGCTGCCGGCCGGCGCCGCCCCCTCGCCCAGTTCCGCGATCCGGCCTCCGGCGATCGCCACCCAGCCCTGCTCGACGACCCGGTCGGCGAGGACCAGCCTGGCATTGCCTATCACGAGATCGGACATGTTCGCGCTCATCTGCAATTTGTCCCTTTACGCCGCCGCGGCGAATGTCATGACGTCGACCATGCGATCCGCAATCTGCGCACGGATATCGTCATCATGCACGATCGCGAGCATCGCCACCCCGTCCTTCTTCTTCGCCGCAATCAGGTCGACCACGACCGCACGGTTCGCCGCATCGAGCGACGCGGTCGGCTCATCGAGCAGCAGCACCGGGACATCGGAGATGAAGCCGCGAGCGATGTTGACCCGCTGCTGCTCGCCGCCCGAGAAGGTCGATGGCGGCAGCGACCACAGCCGCTCGGGAATGTTCAGCCGCCGCAGCAGTCCCCCCGCCCGCACCCTCGCATCGTCGCGCGGCAGGCCGGCCGCGAGCAGCGGCTCGGCAACGACATCGAGCGCAGGGACGCGCGGCACCGCGCGCAGGAACTGACTGACATAACCGATGGTCTGCCGCCTCGCATGGAGGACAAGGCGCGGCTCGGCGCCGGCGAGATCGGTCATCTCGCCGAGGTGCCGGACGCCGATGCGTCCGCCATCGCAACGGTAGTTGCCGAAGATCATCTTCAGGATCGACGACTTGCCGGCACCCGACGGTCCCGACAACACGACGCATTCGCCGGCCTTGACCTGGAACGACACGCCGCGCACCACGGGCAGCGATATGCCGCCCTGCAGATGCATGGTGAAGGTCTTCTCTGCATTCTCGACATCGATCATCACGGTCATCGCATTGGGCCCAATTGCATCATGGCGGCAGGATCGAGGACACGAGGAGCTGTGTGTACGGCTCGCGCGGATCGTCGAGCACCTGGTCGGTGAGGCCGGTCTCGATCACCCGCCCCTCCTTCATGACCATCACACGATGAGACAGCAACCGCGCCACGGCCAGATCGTGGGTCACGACGATGGCGGCGAGGCCGAGCTCGTTGACGAGGCTGCGCATCAGATCGAGCAGGCGCGCCTGCACGGACACGTCGAGTCCTCCGGTCGGCTCATCCATGAACACGAGCCTGGGCTCGGTCACGAGATTGCGCGCGATCTGCAGCCTCTGCCGCATGCCGCCGGAATAGGTCCGCGGCGCATCGTCGATGCGGGCAACGTCGATCTCCACGCGCGCGAGCCAGGACGAGGCGGTCTGCCTGATCCGACCGTAGTGATTCCAGCCGACCGCCATCAGCCGCTCGCCGACATTGGCGCCGGCGGAGACCGCCATGCGCAGGCCTTGCGTCGGGTCCTGATGGACATAGCCCCAATCGGTGCGGAACAGAAAACGGCGCTCCGCCTCGCCAAGGCCGGCAAGATCGCGCAGCACCCCGTCCCGCATCCGATAGGACACGCGGCCCAACGTCGGCGCCAGTTGCGCCGACAGCATCTGCAGGAGTGTCGATTTGCCCGAGCCGGACTCGCCGACGATGGCGAGCACCTCGCCGGGATAGAGCACGAAGGAGACGTCGCGGCAGGCTGCCAACCGGCCGTAGCTCTTCGCAAGCCCTTCCGCGACGAGCAGCGGCTGATCGGATGCGCTGATCATCTCAGCCATGGGCGCTCTCCTTGTGCGGGGCGGCGCTCTGCTCGCCACGATGTCCGGACGCCTGGCGGCCCTCGCAGTAATCGGTGTCGGAGCAGACGAACATGCGGCTGCCCTTGTCGTCGGTCACGATCTCGTCCAGGTAGGAATCCTCCGCGCCGCACAGCGCGCAGGGGGCATCGAACTTGTAGCGCGTGAACGGATGGTCCTCGAAATCCAGCGAGACGACCGGCGTATAGGGCGGAATGGCATAGATTCGCTTCTCGCGTCCCGCACCGAACAATTGCAGCGCCGGGCAATTGTCCATCTTGGGATTGTCGAACTTCGGCGTCGGCGACGGATCCATCACGTAGCGCGCATTGACCTTGACCGGATAGGCGTAGGACGTCGCGATGTGGCCGAAGCGTGCGATGTCCTCATAGAGCTTGACGTGCATCAGGCCATATTCGGCCAGCGCATGCATGCGGCGGGTCTCGGTCTCGCGCGGCTCGAGAAAGCGCAGCGGCTCCGGGATCGGCACCTGATAGACCAGCACCTGCCCCTCGTGAAGCGGCGCCTCGGGAATGCGATGCCGGGTCTGGATCACGCTCGCCTCTTCCGTCGACGTCGTGGTCGCGACGCCCGCGGTCTTGGCGAAGAATTTGCGGATCGAGATCGCATTTGTCGTATCGTCCGATCCCTGATCGATGACCTTGAGCACGTCGTCGGGACCGAGAATGGCGGCGGTGACCTGCACACCGCCGGTGCCCCAGCCATAGGGCATCGGCATCTCGCGGCTCGCGAACGGCACCTGATAGCCGGGAATCGCGATCGCCTTCAGGATGGCGCGACGGATCATCCGCTTGGTCTGCTCGTCGAGATAGGCGAAATTGTAGGTCGGCGCGCTCATTCCGCAGCTTCCTTCAATTCGGGAACGGCATTGGCCTCGGCGAATTCCTGGCGCAGCTTGCGCAGCAGGCCGAGCTCGGACTGGAAGTCGACATAGTGCGGCAGCTTCAGATGCTCGACGAACCCGGTCGCCTGCACGTTGTCGGAGTGCGACATCACGAACTCCTCATCCTGCGCCGGCGCGACCGTATCCTCGCCCAGCTCGCGTGCCCGCAAGGCGCGGTCGACCAGCGCCATCGACATCGTCTTGCGCTCGCTCTGCCCGAAGGCGAGACCGTAACCGCGCGTGAAGCACGGCGGCTCGGTTGCCGATCCCTTGAACTGGTTCACCATCTGGCATTCGGTCAGCTCGATCGATCCGAGCGGCACCGCGAACCCGACCTCCTCGGCCACGAACTCGACCTCGACTTCGCCGAAGCGGATTTCGCCGGCAAAGGGATGGTTGCGGCCGTAGCCGCGCTGGGTCGAGTAGCCGAGCGCGAGCAGAAAGCCCTCATCACCGCGTGCGAGATTCTGCAACCGCAGATCACGATCGGCGGGAAAGCCTAGGGGATCGCGGGTGAGATCGCCGACCGGCGCGCCAACATCGGCTTGCGGCGACGGCTCGATCAGCCCGTCCTGGCCGAGAATATCGGTGACACGTGGCGTCGGCGCATTCGGCGCCTCGGCACGGGCCGGCGGCTCCGGCTCGGCGGCGGCCGCCAACTGCGGATCGAGCAGCCGATGCGTATAGTCGAAGGTCGGCCCGAGCACCTGGCCGCCCGGAATGTCCTTGAAGGTCGACGAGACGCGCCGCTGCACCCGCATCGCACCGGTGTCGACCGGCTCGGTCGCACCGAAGCGCGGCAGGGTCGCGCGGAAGGCACGCACCAGGAAGATCGCCTCGATCAGATCACCGCGTGCCTGCTTGATTGCGAGCGACGCGAGCTCGCGGTCGTACAGCGAGCCCTCGGCCATCACGCGATCGACGGCAAGCCCCAACTGCTCGGAGATCTGCGCCAGCGAAAGTTCGGGCACATCGCGATCACCCCGGCGTTCATGCGCCAGCAGCCGGTGCGCGTTCTCGATGGCGCGCTCGCCACCCTTGACGGCAACATACATGCCTCACTCTCCTGCGGAAACGAGTCGGGTCGTTCGCGAGATGGCGACGATGGACGAGCCATCGACCAGCACCACATCGACACCACGCGGAAACAGCTTCTCATTGATCGACAGCCGCTCGAACAGATCGGCGGGCGCGACCGTTGCACGGAACGATGTCGCCCCGTCGATGCCTGGACCGCGCAGCTTGAACGCCGGCCCCTCGGACAAGCTCGGCACCTGCAGGATCAGCGTCGTCGAGCGATCAGGGTATTCAGCACTGCCGAGCGCGAATGAATTCAGATCAGGCAGCGCTTCGGGGTCCGCCGCCACCGCAAAGCAGGCGAGCGCGGCATCGGCGACGATCGGCGCCCCGGTGTGAAACTTGAGCCAGGCGCCGACCTCGGGCGTGCCGGCGAGCGGCGCATCGAGCCAGATCGGCGTATCGTGATCGAACAAGGTCAACGCGATCGCGGCAGCACCAGGCATCAACGACGACGGCCGGCCGACATCGCCCTCGACCTGCCGCACATTGCCCGGACGCGCCATGGCCTCCATGACGGTACGGAAGGTCGATTGCGCGGACAGGACATTGTCGGCGAAACCAGGCTGCAGATCGGAAGCGGCAGCAGCCATCAGCCTTCTCCTCGCACCATCGTATAGAAATCGACACGCGTGGCCGCAGCCTCCTCCGCTCGATGCTCCCGCGATGCGCGCATCAGCTCCTGCAGCGGCGCGACCACCTGAGTCTCGATCGATCGCGCATGGCTCGACGACTGGATCATCGCGTCACACAGCGCCATCAGACGCGCCTTGCCGGCGTCTCGTCCGAGCACATAGCCGAACCCGACCTCGCCGCTCTCCAGCCGTACCGCGGCGCGCGACACCGTCGCTTCGCCGACATTGAACGGCGCACCATCACCGCCGATCCGGCCCCGCAGCATCACGAGACCATTCTCCGCCGGACGCAGGTCGCGATACTCAGGCAGCGCCAGTCCGTCGAGCCTGGCGCGGATGTCCGCATGCGAGGCATGCGCCAATACCCGCATCGCCGTCCTGCGCCGGTCCTGCATCGCGGTCTCGCCTTCCATCTTCACCCCGAACTTGCTATCGCGAAGTTGTCTATGTTAATAGACAACTTCGTAACGAAGCGCCATGACTGTTTGATGACATGGGCGTGATTTTCAGGTCGTGCAGCGGAGAACCGCAGATGAGCATGCAGGGCGCCGACTCGGGCGTGGCACTGTGGCGCCGGGTGGCCGACGGCATCGAGCGCGACATCGCCGACGGCCGCTTCGCGGCCGGCACCCGCCTGCCCGGCGAGACCGAGATCGCCGAAACCTACCGCGTCAACCGTCATACGGTGCGTCGCGCGCTCGCGACCTTGGCCGAGCGCGGCCTCGTGCGCGCCGAGCGCGGCAGCGGCACTTATGTCGAAGCGCCTCGTCTGTCATATCCCCTGAGATCGCGAACCAGGTTCTCCGAGATCGTGGGCGCCGGCGGGCGCGAGCCGCGCGGACAGTTGATCGCAGCGTCCGAAGAGTCGGCGACGCGCGAACTCGCGCACGCGCTCCGACTGAAGACGGGGGCGCCGCTGGTCCGAATCGAGGCACTGCGTCTTGCCGACAAGACCCCCATCTGCGTCAGCACGTCCTGGCTGTCGTCCGAGCGATTTCCCGAGGCCGGCCACATCTTCGCATCGCTCCGCTCGATGACGGCGCTGCTTGCGCATTACGGCATTCGCGACTATCGCCGCGGCGCGACCAGGATCACGGCGGCCATCGCCGACGCGAGCGACGCCGCACGGCTCGACCTCGCGCTGGGCCGTCCGGTGCTGGTGGTCGACAGCACCGACATCGATGCCGATGGGACGCCGCTGGTCAGCAAGCGCTCGCGCTTCGCGGCGGAGCGCGTGACGTTCGAGGTCGAGAGCTAGACCAGACCCCGCCGCCTCGCTTCGTTCTTGCGCCCTCAGTCGATGAGCGTGCCGTCCTGATTGAAGAACGGATGCGGCCCGTCGAAATCCCCGATCGGCACCTGATGCGTGACGACCGTTCCAAATCCCGGTCCTGGAAACCAGGCATGAAGGTGAAAGGCCGGTGGCTCGATCCGGAAGGATGGCGGACGAAGCTCGGCCAGGTCGAGCGCGACGGCATGGTTCGGTGCCGGGCAGATCGTGCAGGGGATGCCCGCAAACCGGGTCAGCGTCGCGCGATGAACGTGACCGCACCCGATCAGTTGCACCCGCGGATGGCGCGTGAGGACGGCCGCGAGATCGTCGGCGTTGCGCAGGTTCTGCCGGTCCATGTGCCAGATGCCAGTGGCGAACGGCGGGTGGTGCAGAAACAGCAGGGCCGGCCTTTCGCTGGATCCGGACAGCGCGGCGTCGAGCCATTGCAGACTCGCTTCATCGAGCTCGCCATGCGGATGGCCGGGCACGCTGGAATCGAGCAGAAGCAGATCGAGATCGGCCAACTCTACGCACCGGTTCAGCGGACTGGTGGGTTGACCATGCAGAGCGCCCGGAAACGCCGCGCGCATCAGCTCGCGTGAATCGTGATTGCCGGGCACGGCGACGAATGGAGTTTCGAGCTCGGCGAGAAGATCCTTGAGATGATCGTACTCGGCCGGCGACGGCGTATCGACGAGATCGCCCGAGATCACCACCAGATCGAGCTTCGGCTCGAACCGGTTGAGCTCCGTGATGCAACGGGTCAACGCGCGCGCCGTATCGACGCGGCGGTAGGCGAGCCGGCCGGGCGCCTTGATGTGCAGGTCGGATATCTGGGCGATGACGACGGGGCTCTTGGTCATCAGCAGATCAGCCTTTCTCCGGCAACAGCCGAATGGAGTCCGTTGCAATCCGCAGGCCGATCCGCTCTCCCGCAGCGACCCTGATCGAATTCGGCGCGTCCACGGTCAGTGCAATTGAGGCGGCGTCGCGGACGATGATCCGCTGCCGGTCGCCGACAAAGCGGACGCTGTCGACGACGCCAGTCAGACTCGATGCCGCGGCATCGACGATCCCGATCGTTTCCGGCCGAACCATCGCCACCGCCAGGTTACGTGGACCGGGATCGGCGATCGGCTGCCGACCTCCCGGCAGAACGAGCTGGGCTCCGTCGATCGGCGCCTCGATGATGTTGGCCGCGCCGACGAACTCCGCGACGAATCGATCGGCGGGCGAGAAATAGATCTCGCGCGGCGTCCCGATCTGCGCGATGGCGCCCTTGCGCATCACGACGATGCGGTCGCCGAGCTCCATGGCTTCGGCCTGGTCATGCGTGACGTAGATCGCCGTGATGCCGAGCGTGCGCAACAAGCCGTTGAGCTCGCCGCGCAGGCGCTCTCGCAAGGCCGCATCGAGCGCGGTGAGCGGCTCGTCGAGCAGCAGCACGCTCGGCCGTATCGCGACCGCGCGCGCCAGCGCGACGCGCTGGCGCTGGCCGCCCGAGAGCTGATCGATTCGCCGATCTTCGAGGCCGGCGAGGTTGGTCAACGTGACCAGCTCTGCGACCCGCGCGGCGCGCTCCGGCTTGGGCACGCCGCGGATCTTGAGCCCGTAGCCGATATTGTCCGCGACGGTCATGTTGGGGAACAGCGCGTAGGATTGAAACACCATGCCGACATTGCGCTTCTCGATCGGCTGCCTCGTCAGATCCTTGCCGCCGAACAGCACGCGCCCGCCCGCATCGGGTGTTTCGAGCCCGGCCACGATCCGCAGCAGCGTGGTCTTGCCGCAGCCGGACGGCCCCAAAAGCACCAGCGTCTCGCTCTGCGCGATGTCGAGCGTGGCGCGCGCAAGCGCGCAGGTCCCATCGGCAAAGGTCTTGCCGCAATTCTCCACCTTGAGGGCGGCTCCATGCCGGGTCATCGTGCTCACCTCAGGCTTCCTCTCTCGCCGATCCATTGCATGGCCACCAGCAGCGGGATGATCATGACGAAGAAGATCAGCGTGTAGGCGGACGCGACCTCGAGCCGCATCGATGCGTAGCTATCGGCAAGGCCGACCGGCAGTGTCTTGGTCAGCGGCGTATGCAACATCCAGGTCAGGTTGAATTCTCCGAGGGATAGCGTCACCACCATGAGGCTGCCCGCCAGGATCCCCGGCGCGGCATTAGGAACGATGACATCGATGAAGCGGCGCCATGGCGCGGCTCCGACCGATGCGGCACCTTCGTCGAGCGACTTCACGTCGATCGTCGAGAACACCGCCATGACGGACCGCACCATGAATGGCATCGTAAAGATCACATGGCCGGCGAGGATGAACAGCCATGAGCGGCGGAAGCTTCCCGCCCCGCCATAGGTGAGCAACAGCGCGAGCGCGATGGCGAGCCCGGGAATCGCGAGCGGCAAGGTGATGATTTCCTCGACCAGCCGCGCCAGCCGTCCGCCGCGAACGTACAGCGCATAGGCAGCGGGAACACCGACCACGAGCGTGACCGCCAGCGTGCCCAGCGCGATCAGGATCGATGCCATGATCGTGCCCGCGTAGAGCTCCCAGACCTGGGCCACCCACTGCAGCGTCACGCCGGACTGAATGCCGCGGAAGTAGTTGACGGTCACGCCCGCGGCGATCGAAAGGCCGGCCGGCACGGCCAGGAAGGCGGCGACCAGCAGTGTGAACAGCAGTTGAAGGATGAAGATGGCCCTGTCGCGCACGTGCCTACCCTGCCGCTGCCACCGAGCTGCCGGCGAAGGAGCGCGCCAATGCGAGCATCAGCCAGGTCATCAGGCCAAGGCCGACCGAGAGCGCCGCCGAGGTGGCCAGGTTTCCGGCCAGCGTGAATTCCGTGTAGATCAGCATGGGCAACACGTCGATGTTCGTGGCCAAGGTGAATGCCGTTCCGAACGCGCCCATCGCCGTCGCGAACGCGATCGCGCCGGATGCGATCAGCGCCGGCGTCAGGGCCGGCAGGATCACGTCGCGCAGCACGGCCCAGGGGCCGGCACCGAGCGAGCGCGCGGCCTCCTCCAGCCCCGGGTCCAGCTTCTGCGCGGCAGCCATGATCGTGAGGATCACCCGCGGAATCGAGAAATAGAGATAGCCGAGGAACAGCCCGTAGATCGAATAGGCGAATACGAGCTTGTCGCCGGTGAGCCGGGACGAGACCTCGCCGATCAGCCCCTGACGGCCAGCCAGAAGGATGATCATGAAGCCGACCACAACGCCCGGAAAAGCGAGCGGAAACGTCAGGATCGCAACCAGGATCGCGCGGCCCGGAAACCGGTGACGCTGCAGAAACAGGCCGGCGATCGTCGCGATGATCAGGGTCGCGATCGTGGTGGCCGCCGCCAGCGCCAGCGTGTTGAGGAGAGTCGTGCGGTAGCGCGGTTCGAGAATGATCGCGAGATATTCGGTCAGACCGTGCGGTCCCTCAGCGCCGGTCGCGAGCAGCCTCGCCATCGGCAACAGGAAGAATGCCGCGGTGACGGCTGCCAGGGGCAGCAGGCAGAGCCGGACGAAGGATTTGTGCGACATGTGATCAAGTGCACCTCCGCCGGATCGTCTCCGGCGGAGGCGCGGTGCTCCTTCAGCGGACTTCGGACAGATAGCGATCGACGAAGCCCTTCTGCGCAGCTTCCATATCGCCCCAGTTCACGCTCTTGGCGCGGGCGTAGTCGCTGTCCGGCAGGAACTTGTTCTTCACCGAGTCCGGCAGCTCGATCGGGCGCGCCGGACGCAGATAGGCATTGGTCCAGATCGCCTGGCCCTTGTCGGAGAGCAGATAGTCGATCACCTTCTTCGCCTTGTCCTTGTCGGGCGCGTTCTTCACAAGGCCGACGACATAGGGAAAGACCACCGAGCCTTCGCAGGGAATCACGAACTCGAAATTGCCCTTCTCGGTATATTTCGCGCGGTAGGCGTTGAAGTCGTAGTCGAACAAGATCGGGATCTCGCCCGAGACGACACGCGCATAGGACGTCTGCTTCGGCACGATCGGATCGTTCTTGCGCAGATCCTTGAAGAACGTAAGGGCTGGCTCGAAATTGGCCTGCGAACCGCCGAGCGCGAGGTTGACGGCAACCGCGCCGACATAGCCGACGGCCGCAGAGCTCGGATCGAGGTAGCCCACCATGCCCTTGTAGTCGGGTTTGAGCAGGTCCTTCCAGCAGGCCGGAACGGGCTTGCCGCCGAGCGCGTCCTTGTTCACGAACAGACCGAGCGTGCCGGAGTGGATCGTGGTCCAGTAGCCGTCCGCATCCTTCAGGCCGGCGGGGACCTGATCCCAGTTTGCGGGCTTGTAGGCCTCCAGCGCGTCCTGCGTCTTCGCCTTCATGCCGAAGGTGACGCCGAAATAGCCGATGTCGCCGACCGGATTGCTCTTCTCGGCGAGGATCTGCGCCAGCGCCTGGCCGGAGTTCTTGTTGTCGTGTGGAATGTCGTAGCCGAGATCGGTCTTGATCGCCTTGAGCATCGAGGCCCAGTCGGCCCATTCCGGCGGGCAGTTGTAGCAGATGACGTCCGCGGCTTTGGCCGGCTGCCATGATGCGGCAACACATAGCGCGAGCAGCGCGAGAACGAGGCGAGTAAGCTTCATGAAGACGGACTCCGTATGTCCTGGCATGGCAGCCAGTTCCGGAGCTTCCCCTAAAGGCGGCACATGAAGGATTTGCGACAGTCGGTGCAGCACACACAGCCGGCACTGCATCCTGATCGTTCGTAGGCGAACGATCGCAACCTTCGGATGCCGCGTTGTTCAAGCAATGGCGCGGCGGCCGATGATCGCAAAGCGCAGCTTGCCTGAGATCCAGTCGATCACAGCCACCGCCACGAGGATCATCAGGATCAGGAACGACACCTTCTGCCATTCCAGCACGCGGATCTGCTCCGCCAGCTGCAGCCCGATGCCTCCCGCGCCGACGATGCCGATGATCGTCGCCGAGCGCGTGTTGGATTCGATGAAGTAGAGCACCTGGCCGGCAATCACGGGAAGAACCTGCGGCAGAAGGCCGAAGCGGATCTCATGCAGCGGGCTGCCGCCGGCAGCGCGAACGCCCTCGACCTGCCGCCGGTCGGCGCTCTCCATCGCCTCCGAGAACAGCTTGCCGAGCGCTCCGAAATCCGAGACCGCAATCGCCAGCACTCCGGCGAACGGCCCGAGGCCGACGACATTGATCCAGACCAGCGCCCAGATCAGTGTGTCGACGCCACGAATGGTGTCGAACAGGCGACGCACCGGAAAACGGAAGATCGCCGACGGGATGATATTCCTGGCTGCAAGCAGGCTGACCGGAAGAGCGAACACGGCCGCCAAGGTGGTGCCGAGCACCGCGATCGAGAGCGTCTCGCCGAGCGCCTTGAGATAAATCGGAAGCGATGAGCCGGGATCCGGCGGCAGCATCATCCGCGCGATCCAGCCGAGCTGGCCGAGGCCGGACAGCATCCGCGACGGCGAGAAGTCGAGATCGACCAGACCGAAGACGAAGATCGCCACGGCCAACGCCAGCACGAGCGGCGTTGCAAGGCGTGCGGACAACGGCCGATTGAAGATCTGCGGATAGCGCTCGGCGAGCTGCTTCGGGTCGGGTGAGCCGGAGATACTCATGTGCGGGCCTCCGAGCCGAACAGGCGGCCGCGCAGCCAGCCGGTACCGATGTCGATCAGGAACACGGTGACCACGATCATGACAAGAATGGCGCTGACGTCGGAATAGTAGAACTTGCGGATCGCGACCACGAGCTCCTGGCCGATGCCGCCGGCACCGACGAAGCCCATCACGGACGCCTCGCGCACGTTGATCTCGAACCGCAGCAGCGTGTAGCTGGAGAAGCCGGCGATGACCTGAGGCAGCACGGCAAAGCGCATGCAGGACAGCCAGCTCGCGCCGGTGGCGCGCACGCCCTCGACCGGCTTCATGTCGGCGTTTTCGACGACCTCGGAGAACAGCTTGCCGAGCGCACCGCTCGAATGAAGGGCGATGGCGAGGACGCCCGGGATCGGCCCAAGCCCGAAAGCAATGACGAAGATCAGGGCGAACACGACGCTCGGAACGGTGCGGGCGAATTCAAGGAGCCGGCGCACCGTGAAGCGGATCCACGGCGCGGGCGAGGTGTTCTCGGCGGCGAAGAAGTTGAGACCGAATGCGACGAGCATTCCGGCCATCGTGCCGACGTAGCTGATCAGCAGCGTCTCTGCCAACAGCTTGAGCCACTTCCTGAAGCCCCAGAACCATTCGGGCAGATTGGTCCAGACCCGCTGCCCGTCGTCGAGCGTGAAGATGCGATCGAAGTAGCTGATGAAGTTGCCGAAGTAGGTATAGAACGTCCGCGGATTGACCTCGGCACCGATGGCCGCGGCGAAGAGCACCGCCAGGAATACCATGGCGGACAGGGCAAGACGCAAACGGCGGCGCGAAACGGCCCGCCGATAGGTCTCGTTCAGAGCCGCAAGCTGCTGGCTCGGAAGGATCGAAACGGCAACAGCCATCGGCTTCGTGCTGCTCTTGGTTCGGACGTGCGAGGGATTCTTCAACGGACGAGCCGGGCCCCACGAGACCCGGCTCACCATCGATGGATCGTCGATCAGGACGCCTTCTTGCGCAGGCTGTCGACGAATTTGATCAGGTCGATCGTGCCATCCCAGTCCTTCGTCGTGGCAGGGTGGAAGCCCTTCTTCTGGCCGTCGGAGAGACGGTCGAAGGCGGCCTTGTCCTTGATCGGCGCATCGAAGAAGGCCTTGGCGATCGCCGATTTCAGATCGGCCGGCAGGTCGGTGTTGTAGGCGTAGGGGCCGTTGATGATCGGCGCCGACTTGTGAATGATGCGGAAGTCGTCCTTCTTCATCGGCGAACCGTCAGCGTTCTTCAGCATGCCCTTGGTCAGCATCTGCGCCAGCGTCGAGTCGTTGTCGCTCGTCCATTGGTTGGCCGCGATGTCGACAGTCCCCTGCGACAGGGCCAGCACCGCGTTCTCGTGGCTGCCGGTGAAGACAACCTTGCCAAAATACGTCTCGGCGTCGGTCACGCCCATCTTGTTGAGCTCGAAGCGGGGCACGTTGTTGCCCGACGTTGAGTTCGGATCGACGAGGCCGAGATTCTTGCCCTTGAGGTCTTCGACCTTCCGGTACGGGCTGCTCGCCTTGACGAAGAACACCGAATAGTAGCCGGTGCTGCCGTCGGAGTTGATGTCGTTGGCGAAGGCATCGGTCTTGACCCCGGTGAGCCGGGCGCGGGCGAACGAGGCCGAACCGTAGCTCGCGATGTGGATGTTGCCGGCGCGCTGGCCTTCGATCACGGCCGCATAATCGTTGGCGATGCGCAGCGTCACCTTCACGCCCAGCTCTTTCGAGAGATAGTTCACGAAAGGCGTCCAGCGCTCGGTGACACCCGAGGCGTTCTCTGCCGGGACCACGGCGAAGGTCAGCTCAGGATACTTCGCCTTCCAGTCCTCGGCTGACGCCGAGGCCGTGAAAGCCAGCGCAGCGACGCCCGCCAGAACGATGCGACGATTGATCATAACATGCCCTCTTGTTGCAGTAAGTAACAGGTCTCGCCCCCGCGCCATGCGGAAGCTCGAGCTTGCAGAAATCCGCGTCTCAGGCCACGGCCGCTTCGCCGAGTACCGGCACCGTTGCCGCCGGTGCCGGATGGATCGAACCCATCACCTCGTCCGCCTCGAGATCGTAGAGTTCACGTGCGATCTGCGCCGTCAGCGCCGACGGCACGTCGTCGAACACGATCCGTCCGGTCGCCATGCCGATCAGGCGATCGCAATAGCTGCGCGCCAGATCGAGCGAATGCAGATTGCAGACGACGGTGATGCCGAAATGCTTGTTGATGCGCAGCAACGCGTCCATCACGATCTTGGTGTTACGGGGATCGAGCGAGGCGATCGGCTCGTCTGCGAGAATGATCTCGGGGTTCTGCACCATCGCGCGCGCGATCGCGACGCGCTGCTGCTGCCCGCCCGAGAGCTGATCGGCGCGCTGCGCGGCGAGGGAGGCCATGTCGAACTGCTCGAGCGCCGACAGCGCCATGGCGACATCCTCCGCTGGCCAGAGCTGCGCCAGCGAGCGCCACGACGGGATTTCGGCCAGTCGCCCCATCAGCACGTTCGTCAGCACGTCCAATCGGCCGACCAGATTGAACTGCTGGAAGATCATCGCCGAGCGCGCGCGCCACTGCCGCAGGTCACGGCCGCGCAGCGCCGTCACGTCGAGATCCTTGAAGAGGATGCGGCCGCCGCTCACCGGGCTCAGGCGATTGATGGACCGCAGCAGGGTCGACTTGCCGGCGCCGGAACGCCCGATCACGCCGACGAAGCTGCCCGGTGCAACAGAGAAGGATGCATTGTCGACTGCGGCTTTCATGCCAAAACGGCACGTCAGGCCATCCACCACCAGCATTGAATTCTCCAGACGCCTCGCTTTGGCCTATCGCTAACGTCTGGATTCTACAGTTATGTGACAGCGACACTGCGGCGCCACATCCGTCCACACGCTGGCCGCAGTCATGCAGATGTCACGCCTCTGTCATAAGGGAGATCCAACACCCTCACAGGCGTAGAGACAGGACGCGAGATGGCCGGCAAGTCGCTTTCGATTGAACCTACCGTTGACCCTTCGGCCAAGCTCCAGGACGTGACGCTCGGCGCCTATTGCGAGATAGGCGCCCGCACCATCCTGCAGGAGGTGACGATGGGCGACTACTCCTATGTGGTCAACGATTCCCAGATCACCTACACGAGGATCGGGAAGTTCTGCTCGATCGCGGCGATGACCCGGATCAATCCGGGCAACCACCCGATGCAGCGGGCGACGCAGGCCCATTTCACCTATCGCGCCAGCGCCTATTTCCCAGGAGAGCCGGACGATGCGGAGTTCTTCGCCTGGCGGAGAGAGCATCATGTCCAGATCGGACACGATGTCTGGATCGGCCATGGCGCGATCGTGCTGCCGGGCCGCAACATCGGCACCGGCGCGGTCGTGGCGGCCGGCGCCATCGTCACCAAGGACGTTGCGGCCTATACCATCGTCGCCGGCAATCCGGCGCGCCCGATCAAGCGCCGGTTTCCGCGCGAGGTCGAGCAGCGGCTGCTGGATCTGGCGTGGTGGGATTGGAATCACGAGGCGCTGCGCGCGGCGCTGCCGGATTTCCGCAAGCTCGCGATCACCGCGTTTCTCGACAAATACGAGGCTGCCCTCGACGCACGCGTCTCGGTGCGGCAGAGTGCCGCCCCATGACCGATATCTCCATCTCGCGAGGCCGCTGCCTCGTCGATACCGACTTCGTCGACACCTCCTTGATCATATCCGGCGGCGTGATCGCCGGCATCGGGACACCGGGACGCCGGTCGGGTCTCGAACTCGATGCGGAGGGGCTCACCGTGCTTCCCGGCATCGTCGACATTCATGGTGATGCGTTCGAGCGCCAGATGATGCCGCGCGCCGGGGTCGATTTCCCGACAGACGTTGCGCTGATCGACAGCGACCGCCAGGCCATCAGCAATGGCATCACCACGGTCTTTCACGCGACGACCTGGTCATGGGAGCCGGGCCTGCGCAGCGCCGACAATGCGCGGCGCCTGCTCGAATCGATCGAAGCGCTGCGCCCGCGGCTCGCAGCCGACACGCGCTTTCATCTGCGTCACGAGACCTTCAATCTCGACGATGAGGAGGAGATCGGCCGGTGGCTCGCCGACCGGCGCGTTGACCTGTTCGCCTTCAACGATCACATGGATTCGACGGTGGCGAGTCTGGACAAGCCGCACAAGCGCCAGCGCATGGTCGACCGCACCGGCCTGCCCGGCGCGGAGTTCGACCGGTTGGTCGCGCGCATCGCCGCTCGCGCCGACGCCGTTCCGGCCTCGATCGCGCGGCTGGCCGAGATCGCACGCAAGGCTGGTGTCCGCATGCTGTCGCATGACGACAACAGCCCGGCCATGCGCAAGGCGTTTCGCAGCCAGGGAGTGACCATCGCAGAGTTTCCGGTCAATGAGGAGACCGCGCGCGAGGCCGCTCAAGGGGACGACGCGATCGTATTCGGCGCGCCCAACGTCGTCCGTGGCGGCAGCCATACCGGGTGGACGAAGGCCAGCGACATGATCGCCAAGGGCCTCTGCTCGGTGCTGGCCTCCGACTACTACTATCCAGCGCCGCTGCTGGCAGCGTACCGGCTTGCGGCCGACGGCGTTCTTCCGCTGGCGCGCGCCTGGGATCTGATCTCGGGCAGCCCTGCACGCGCAGCCGGGCTGGCGGACCGCGGCACGCTCGCCGAGGGCCGCCGCGCCGATATCATTCTGGTCGACGACCGCGTGCCGTTGCGCCCCCATGTCGTCGCCGTGATCGCGTCCGGCCGGCTGGTCTATCTCACCGAGACCGACCGGCTGAACGCCCGGCCGGCGCGTGCCATGGCGGCGGAGTAGCGAACCATGGCCAATCTTCTGCGCTATGCGATCTATTATGCTCCACCAGCGACGGCGGATCTGGCGGAATTCGGCGCGAGCCTGCTCGGATACGACGCGTGGAGCGGCGATGACCGCAGCTTTCCGAGCGAGATCGTCCGCGCGCTTCCAGACTGGGCTGAGCTGACCGCAGACCCGCGCAAATACGGCTTTCACGCGACCTTGAAGGCTCCGTTCGAGCTGTCGGATGCGGAGAACGAAGCCGCGCTCCGCAGCGCCTGTGCCGCGTTCGCGGCCACGCCGCGAGCCGTCCCGGCCATCTGTCCGATCGTGGACGCGATCAGCGGCTTCATCGCGATGATCCCCGGCGAGCCGTCGCCGGCGCTGCAACAGCTCGCGGCCGATTGTGTCCAGGCCTTTGAGCCATTTCGCGCTCCGATGACGGCCGACGACCGTGCTCGGCGCAAGCCGGATCTGCTGACACCACGGCAGCGCGATCATCTCGATCGTTGGGGTTATCCCTATGTCATGGAGGATTTCCGCTTCCACATGACGCTGACCTGCCGGCTGTCCGACGAACGGCGCCGGCCGATCCTGATGATGCTGCAGGAGAGATTCGCGGCACTGTCACTGACAAAGCTCCGGATCGACAGGATTGTGCTGTTCCGCCAGGCCAATGCCCACGAACGTTTCCGCATCATCGGAGACTGGCCGCTCACGGCCGTCCAGGGGGGATAGCGGCGTCAGCTCGGCATGGCTGCATAGTGCGGCGGCGCCTCGCGGCCGAAGACCGAGAGTGGCGGCGAGATGTCGGCGCGCTCCCGCGGCAGGGCTCCCCATCCTGCCGCGAGCGCGGCTGAGGTCGCGAGAAATCGTCGATCGATCGACAGGCTCGCGCTTGCATTTGGTGCCGAGACAGTTTCGCTCATGGTGATGAACTCCTCCCAGGCCGATGAAAATCTGCGAGGAGACTATGGTCAGGTCATCGCGCAGCAAGGCGAAATAACAGACGCGATCTGCTGAAAAGCTGACAACACTGTGCGCCGTGCGACACCTTGCACCGTGCCGCGCCGTGATCTGCCGACGGCTTGTCGCCTTCATGCCGCTTAGCGAGTCGCCGTGGTCAAACGTGCATCGCGACGAAGGCGATAATGTCAATTTTGCCACTTCGGCCGCACAAAGAAATTGCACGTCGGGCGTCGTCGAGACCGTCAACACGACGTCGCATGGCGCTTCGACCAAGCGGATATCAACCTCATTTTGCCGTGGCGACGACGCGCGCGCTCCGGCTGTCGTCGCTCGATGTCCGATCGCAATGTCACGAAGCCGACGCTCCAAGCCAGCTCCATCCAAAAGCTCCCCATCGCCACGGCCTCGCACTCGCAGCATGTTGCCGCCACGTGTCGGGTTTTCGACAATCCACTGATACTAAAAACGAATGGCATATCGCTTGCAATGCACAATGCGCCTCGCTATTGCAGCGCAATAATTTTCTTGGAGTGCCCCAATGCTCGGAATCGGAAGCAAGCTGCCATCGTTTGAAATCGTCGGCGTGAAACCCGGCTTTCATCTTCAGGAAGAGAAGGGCGAGAGCGCCTTCGAGACCCTGACCGAGACCAGCTTCCCTGGAAAGTGGAAGATCATCTTCTTCTATCCGAAGGATTTCACCTTCGTCTGCCCGACCGAGATCGCCGAGTTCGCGCGCCTGGCGAAGGATTTCGCGGACCGCGATGCCGTCGTGCTCGGCGGCTCGACCGACAACGAGTTCTGCAAGCTCGCCTGGCGCCGCGACCACAAGGATCTGCACAAGCTGCCGATCTGGCAATTCGCCGACACCAAGGGCGCATTGGTCGACGGCCTCGGCGTCCGCTCGCCCGACGGTGTCGCCTATCGCTACACCTTCATCGTCGATCCCGACAACACCATCCAGCACGTCTATGCGACCAACCTGAATGTCGGCCGCGCTCCGAAGGATACGCTGCGCGTCCTCGACGCGCTGCAGACCGACGAGCTCTGCCCGTGCAACCGCGAAGTCGGCGGCGAGACCCTGAAGGTCGCCTGATCGTGTCGATCGAGCAGCTGAAGGACCAGATCCCGGACTTCGCCAAGGACGTCAGGCTCAATCTGTCGTCCATGGCCTCCGACGAGACGCTGTCGCCGCAGGCCAAATATGGCCTGCTCGTCGCCTGCGCGATTGCGACTCGCAATCCGAGCGTCGTTGCGGCCTTCGAATCGGTTGCGGCCGCGCAGCTGTCGCCCGCCGCTTTGGCGGCGGCGAAATCGGCCGCCGCGATCATGGCCATGAACAACGTCTACTACCGCTTCGTGCACCTTGCCTCGAACAAGGAGTACGCGACGATGCCGGCCCGGCTGCGGATGAACGTCATCGCCAACCCCGGCGTCGCCAAGGCCGATTTCGAGCTGTGGTCGCTCGCGGTGTCCGCCATCAACGGCTGCGGCACGTGCATCGATTCGCACGAGAAGGTCCTGCAGGATGCGGGCGTGCCCGCGGCCACGATCCAGACCGCCGTGCGCTTTGCCGCCATCATCCAGTCGGTTGCCGTTGCGATCGAAGCCGCTGGCGTGTCCGTCGCGCTGGCGGCGGAATAAGAATCGATCGGATATGTGAATGCGGCCGGCATTGTCCGGCCGCATTTGTTTTTCGCCATTTCTCGCCTGAGTTGCAGAATTTCCCGGCGCGCCTGCAACTCCTCGGTCCGCTAAGCCCCTGACCTCGCGGCAAAGTCGAGATGGCTGCGGCATCCTGATACTCCAACCGATCTTTCCGCAAAGCGCAGAACTCGCCCCCGGTCTCGCGCATTGCGAGTAGTCACCGATGCGGCGCGCCGGGAAATTTCCATCAAATAGCCTTACCTACTCACCCTTCCCGACAAGAACATTGATCAGCTTAGGGACCAAGCAACATCGATTGTGACCAGGGCGCGCGAAAACAATGGCGTGCATGTCGGAAGGAAACCGGACCTGTCGGTCTCGACGGAAGCGTTGATGCAATGTCCCCGATGTCGCATCATGTGCGCTTCGGTTGGACCGCGCGCGCCCGACGTCCTGAAGCTATCTCCCACGACCCGTTCGTCGGAGACAGGAGGCTAGTGATGAGTGCTCCAGATCAGAACGATCCGGCGAAACCAGCGCCGCCCTGGGCGAACGAAGAGCTCCGCAGATATGCGCCGCGCCGCCGCCAGACGGAGGCCGGCCCGACGGCATTCGATCCGCCCGCCGACGGCATCCCCCTGCCGCATCATCTGGTGTCCCGGCCAAGCTCCCTGCCGGCCCGGCCAGCGGCCCTTGACCTCGACGATGAGGAGGCCCACCGTGCCTGGAGCGCGAAGCTCGATCCCGTGGTGATGCCCCTGCCGCCGGAGGATCCGGACAAATCGTTGCGGCTGAGTAGCATCATCAAGATCGGTGCCGCCGTCGGCATCGCGGCCTCCATCGCCATGATGGTGGTCAACATGGTCTCCTTCGACAACAGCGCAGCGACACCGGGTGGCAAGAGCCCGATCATGCCGACCGCCGTGCTGGAAAGCCTGGCCCAGATCGATCCTGCGGAAGCCAAGGTCGCCCAGGACGACCCGCCGCAGACGGTCGCCGCGCTCGCGGCTCCCAGCGGTACAGAACTGGCGATGCGGCCATGGCCCTCGACGCCGACGTCGCCAGCGCCAGCCGCGGCAGCACCGGCGGTCTCGCCCCCCTCCGCTGCGCTCCCGATGGCCTCGCCTCGCCCGACCGTTCCGCTGCCGCGAGACGAGGTCGATGCGCTGATGAAGCGCGGACGCGACCTGCTCGCCGCGGGCGACGTCGCCAGCGCGCGCCTGATCCTGACGCGGCTTTCCGACGCCGGAATTGCGGACGCCTCCCTTCTGCTCGCGCGCACCTATGACCCGGCCGAACTGACGAAATCGCGGTTGCTCGGTGCCGTTCCCGACGCAGCCAAGGCGCGTGCCTGGTATCTCAGGGCTGCGGAGCAAGGATCGCCGGAAGCCAGCCGACGCATCTCGGCTGCGCGCTAACGCATAAATCTCGAAGCGCTCGAGACGCGACCCGGACCGCTCCCTGCGAGACGGGCGGCCGCGATCTGCTGCGCCCGAGAACCAAATATCGATGGGAGGACTGATGATGCACGGCATCCATGCTGCAGTTCGCGCCTGCTTGGCCGCCAGATGGAGCCGACGTCGCAGACCACGGGATGCAAAGAACAGCCACCCTCGAGCAGCCGCATGCCTCGCGCTGGCTCTGTCCGCTCCGCTGGCGCTGACCGGACATCAAGCGGTCGCCGCGGACAACGAGATCCGCATCGGCAACACCATGCCCTACAGCGGCCCGGCTCTCGCCTATGGCGTCATCGGCAAGACGATCGCGGCCTACTTCAACAAGATCAATGCCGAGGGCGGCATCAACGGCCGGCGCGTCAACTTCATTTCCTACGATGACGGCTATGCGCCGCAGAGGACGGTGGAGATGACGCGCAAGCTCGTCGAGGAGGACAACGTCCTGCTGATGTTTGCGAGCCTGGGCACGGCTCCCAACCTGGCGGTGCGCCCTTATCTCAACGCCAACAAAGTCCCGCAATTGTTCGTGGCATCCGGCTCCTCGCAATGGGACCAGCCGCACGACTTTCCGTGGACCATGGGCTTTCAGCCGAGCTACCAGGCCGAGGCGCACGTCTATGCCCAGTACCTGCTGGAGACCCACAGCCGCGGCAAGATCGCAATTCTCTATCAGGACGACGATTTCGGAAGGGATTACGTCAAGGGATTGAAGGACGGCCTGGGCGGCAAGCTCCCGATCGTGGCGGAAGCCGGCTACAAGGTCACCGACGCCAACGTCAATCAGCAGATCGCCACGCTGAAGGCCTCCGGCGCCGACATCTTCTTCGACGTGACCACGCCCAAATTCGCCGTGATGGCGATCCGCCGCGCGGCCGAGCTCGGCTGGCGTCCGGACCACATCATCTCGACGGTCTCGGAATCGGTGTCCGCCGTGATGCAGCCGGCCGGCCTGCAGAATGCCGAAGGCATCCTGTCCGCGGGCTATTACTACGAGGGCGAGGAGGCCGCGGCTGCAGGCGATCCATCCTACCGCGAATGGTCCGCCTTCATGGACCGCTATCTGCCGGACGTACCGAGGAGCAATGGTCTTGCGACCTTCGGCTACCTCGCGGCAAACGCGATGGTCGCAGTGCTGCGGAGTTGCGGCGACGACCTGTCGCGCGACAATATCATGAAGCAGGCGGCATCCCTGAAAAGCCTCAAATTGCCGATGCTGACGCCCGGCATCACCGTCAACACCAGCCCCCATGATCACGCGCCGCTGGAGCAGATGCAGATGATGCAGTTCACCGGCGGCAAGTGGCAGCGCTTCGGTCCGGTCCGGAGCGGTATCGATCCCGGCAGCGTCAGCGATTCCTTCAAGACCATCTTCCGTTACGGCACGGCGAAGCGCGATCTGGCCAACCAGCTGAATGCCAATACCGTCACGCTGATGACCGGCTCGTTCGGCAGCACCTACGCCAATATGGGCGCGGACCTCGCATCCGCGCTCGACAAGGGGACGGAGTTGCGCATCCTTCCCGTGATCGGCCGCGGCTCGGTGCAATCGGTCGCCGACATCCTGCTGCTGCGCGGCGTCGACGCCGGCATCATCCGCAAGGACACCTTGGCCTTTCTCGAGCGCAAGGACTTCGCCAACAACATCCGCGAACAACTAGTCTATGTCACCAAGCTGTTCAACGAGGAGATGCACGTGCTGGCGCCGAGATCGATCGCCAGCCTGAGCGAGCTCGACGGCAAGACCATCGCCGTCGACCTGCCCGACGGCGGCACCTTCGTCACCTCGATCAACGTGTTCGAGCGCCTCGGGATCAGGCCACATCTGCTCTATATCGAGCCGCGGCTGGCGCTGGACATGCTGCGCAAGGGCGCCATCGACGCGATCATCACGGTCGAGGGCAAGCCGGTGCAATGGCTGAGTCAGGTCAGCGATCCCAATCTGCATCTGGTGCCCGTCGACTACGACAAGGCTCTGCACGACGACTATCTGCCGGCGCAATTGTCCGCCGAGGACTATCCGAACCTCGTCGGCGCCTCGGCGCCGGTGAACACGATCGCGGCCGAGGCCGTGCTGGCGTCGTTCAACTGGCCGGCCGGCAGCGACCGTCACCGCCGGCTGTCTCTGCTGGTCGAAGCCTTCTTCAGCAACATGCAGACGCTGCAACGGCCGCCTTATCATCCGAAATGGCAGGAGGTGGCGCCGCTGGCGCCGATCGCCGGCTGGACACGGTTCAAGACGGCACAGGACTGGCTCGATCGCAATACGCCGCCTCCCCAGATGCTGGGGGCCAACGCGCAGGCCAATGATCTGCAGGCGAGCGGCGTTTCGGCCGATCCGCGGCTGTTCCGTGAGTTCATGGAATGGCGAGCCAACCGACAGAAGCGCGCCGCTCCGCGGCACCCACAGTAGCCGGGTCGTGCGGTCAAGCCGCGGCCGAGGCAGGGCTGATCCGCACCTGCACGTCGCAGGGACACGCGAGGTAGGGCGCCGAGGTGACCAGCACGTCCGCCCCCGCCGCAGCATAGGCTGCGGCGTTCTGCGCATTCACGCCACCCGCGGCCGCAATGATCGGTCGCCGCGGCAGCGCCGCGCTGATGGCGATACGCTCCGTCAGCGCAGCGATCTCGGCAGGCGGAAATTTCTCGGCCTGGATGACGTCGAAGCCGGCCACGGCGGCGGCGACGGCCTGCTCGACCGTGGTGACCTCGATCACGAGCCGCTTCTCCGGCGCGCTCCGCCGCAACCGCTCGGCGACATCGGCAAGCGGCGCATCGCCGAGAAACGCCCGGTGTTCCGGAAACACCAGCACCGACTCCGACAGGCCGAGCCGATGCATCACCGCGCCACCCGCCTTCACCGCGGCAACGGCGAACGGCTTGGTTCCGGGGACGTTCTTGCGCGTGCAGGCGACCACAATGCCAGGCCTGATCGCACGCGCCGCGCCGACGATCGCAGCCGCCCCGGTGGCGACGCCTGACCAGATCTCGATGAGCGTCTGCGCCACCTTCCAACTCCGCAACAGGCCTGCCGCCGTGCCCTCTGCACGGAGGATCGGGGCGCCCTCCTCCAGCACCGTTCCGCTGCCGGCGAACAGTTCGACATGGCAGCCCGTGAGCTCGATCAAGGCCGCCGCGTCCTCGGCCAGGGCCAATACCATGCGGCCGCGCGCAGCGAAGTGCATCAGGCCCGGCTCGGCGCCGATCCCGAGCGTCTCCGTCGTCAGGTCGCCATAGGGGACGTCGTCGCGGAGCTGCGCTTCCAGATCATGGTGCGTAGCGGTGGTCGGCGCGCGCGACATCTGCTCTTTCTCCACAGGCTGCATCCTCTATATAAACCCTGGTCGCCGCCCGCCCCCGATCGCCAGGCCCCGCATGATCCCGCACGATCTTCCTGCTTCCGCCGAGTCCAATCAGCCCCGTCTCGCCGCCATTCTCTACGGACCGGGCGACGACGCCGATGCCTTGCTGGACGCCTTTGCCCAGGAGCTGCTGCAACGGGGCGTCCGCGTCGGCGGCATCGTTCAGCGCAATACGAGAGACGAAGTCGGCAAGAAAAGCGGAATGGACGTGATCGATCTCGCCAATGGCGACACGATCTCGATCTGTCAGGACCTCGGCACCGGATCGACAGCCTGCAAGCTCGACACCGCAGGCCTTGCCGAAGCCGGCATGGCCGTTCACCGCGCCATCGCGGCCCATGCCGACCTCATCGTGATCAACAAGTTCTCCAAGCAGGAGGCTTCCGGAAGCGGGTTGCGCGGCGAGCTGGCCGACGCAATCACGTCGGGGATTCCGGTGCTGACGGCCGTGCCGCAGAAATGCATCGACGACTGGCGGACCTTTGCGGGCGATTTCGGCACGCTGCTCCAGCCGTCGCTTTCCGCGATGGAAACCTGGTGGCTCGACCTGCGCGCGCGACAGGCGTCGCGCGGCTGATCGGCGCAGCAATTCGGCGCCACGCTCCTATTTGCCGATCATCACATCCGACGACTTGATGACGGCGGAGACGCTGTCGCCGACGGCAAGCGCGAGTTCGTCCACCGCCTCGTTGGTGATCGCCGAGAAGACTGTCAGTCCCGGGGCGAGCTCCACCTTGACGTGGGCGGTGGTCGTTCCCTTTTCAACCGAGATGATTCGTCCCGGTAAGACATTTCGTGCGCTCAGCTTCACGTGCTGTTCCTCATCCGTTGCAGCCTCGTTGCTGCTGCTCAATGTAAACAGAACGCGTGCCAGAACTCAATGACCTATATCAAACACAATACAGCATTGATGATCCGGCGCTGCGTTTGCGGCACCCCGTCGACCGGCATGATCCGACGGCGTCAGCCGAACTTGAACAGCACGCCGTAGCCGCCGCGCGGATAGCTCCACTCGATGTCGCCGCTGGCCTCGCCGATGACCCGGCAGGTGCCGCATTCGATGCAGCCGTCGACCGTGATCTCGACCTGGCCCTTGTCGTTGAGTTCGTAGCAGCGTGCCGGGCAGGCCTTGAGAAGCGCCTTCAACTGCGGCGTCGGCGTGGTATGCGGACGGACCTTGATATGGGCCCGGCCGGGATCGACCTGATAGCGATTATAGAACAGCTTGTCTTCGACCCTGACTGCGACGTCCGTGCTCATGTCTGATCTCCCTCGCCTGAGCTGTTTCGTTCATTCACCAATCATCGCCACGCCCGAGCAAACCTGAAGGCGTCACCGAACAGGCCGGTCCATGACCTTGCATTCACGAAGGAGCGCACGGTGCTGCTTTCCTTCTCCTTCTTCGGCGTGCCGTCGACGCGCACGAAGTTCTGCATCGCCTTGGAGACGAGCTGCGGATAGGTCAGGAAGAAGTTCTGCGACTGGTTGTGCAGCAGCGCCGGCATGTCCTTGTATTTCTTCAGGTCCTTGATGACGAAGGAGTCCTCCAGCATCTTCTTGTAGAGCGCGAGGTTCTCCTTGGTCATCGGATCGCGGCGCGACTTCACCTGGAAGATCGCCTCGGCCGCGATGCGCCCCGAGGTCATCGCGAGATTGGATCCCTCGCGGTGGACGGCATTGTTGAGCTGGGCGGCATCGCCGACCACCACCCAGCCATCGCCGCAGAGCTGCGGGATCGCGTTGTAGCCGCCCTCGGGAATCAGGTGCGCCGAGTACTCCTTGACTTCCGACCCCTCGATCAGCGGCGCCACCGACGGATGCTGCTTGAACCGCTCGAGCAGGCCGTAGGGCGTCTCGCCGGTCTTCTGGAAGTCGGAGACGAGGCAGCCGATGCCGAGCGAAATGCACTCCTTGTTGGAATAGATGAAGCCCATGCCGGTCATGCCGCGGGAAATCGTGCCGACGGCCTCGATGACGGCCCCTTCGTCGCCCTTCAGGTTGAAGCGCGCCTCGATCGTTTCGCGCGGCAGGAAGTGCATCTCCTTGACCGCGAGCGCGACGTTCTCCGGCTTCGGCCGCTCGCGCAGGCCGGCGCGGCTCCCGAGCAGGCCGTTGACGCCCTCGGCCAGCACGACGACGTCGGCATGGATCTCACCATCGCGCCGATCGGTTCTGACGCCGATCACCTTGCCATAGGCATCCTGCGCGAGCTCGGTCACGGTGGTCTCGCACAGCACGGTGGCGCCAGCCTCCTTGACCTTGGACGAGAACCATTTGTCGAACTGGGCGCGGATGATCGTGTAGCGGTTCGGCTTTTCCTCGTTGAAGTCGTCCGACTTGTAGTGCAGGCCGACATGCGACTTGTCGTCGAGCATCCAGAAGCGCTGCTCGACCAGATGGCGTTCCAGCGGCGCTTCCTCGCGGAAGTCCGGAATCAGCTTCTCCAGCATGTCGGCGTAGAGGATCGCGCCCTGCACGTTCTTGGAGCCGGAATACTCGCCGCGCTCGAGCTGCAGCACCTTCATGCCGCGCTTGGCCATGGTCAGCGCAGCCGCATTACCGGCCATGCCGGCACCCACGACGATCGCGTCGAAACGTTCTTCGATCATTGCCCTGCTCCCTCTCTGGTGCCTAGCTTGCGATGCGATCGCGCGAATGCGGCGACAGACGCGCGCGGAATGCCTCCGTCAGCGCGGGCAGCAGCCGGATCGCATCGGTGACGATGCCGACATGCGCGAAGTCGAAGATCGGCGCGTTCTTGTCGGTGTTGATGGCAACGATCAGGTCGGCGCCCTCGACACCGACCCGATGCTGGATCGCGCCGGAGATGCCCGCGGCGATGTAGAGCTTGGGCCGAATGGTCTTGCCGGTCTGGCCGATCTGGCGATCCGAGGTCACCCAGCCCTTCTGCACCAGCGGCCGCGAGCAGCCGAAGTCGGCGCCGAGCACCGCGGCGAGCCCCTTGACGAGCTGGAAGTTCTCCGGCGAGCCAAGCCCGAGCCCGCCCGCCACGACGATGTCGGCATAGGCGAGATTGGACTTGGCGGAATCGCGATCCGGAATGAAGGACAGCACCTTGGTGACGATGTCCTCCTCGACGAGACCGAGCTTGTGCTCGATGATGCGACTGGCGGGTTTCTCGACGCGGTCCGGCATCGGCATCACGCGCGGGCGGACGGTCGCCATCTGCGGCCGATAGTTCAGCGTGTAGATCGTGCAGAGCAGCGAGCCGCCGAAGGTCGGCCGCGTCGCGGCCAGCGAGCCGTCGGCATCGACGTCGAGTTCGGTGCAGTCGGCGGTCAGACCCGTGAGCAGCGTTGTCGCGACGGAGCCGGCGAGGTCGCGGCCGAGCGTGGTGGCGCCGAGCAGCAGGATCTCCGGCTTGAAGGTGTTGACGACGTCGGTCAGCGCCTTGGTGTAGGCTTCGTTGCGATAGTCGGTGAGAACGCCGTCCGCGACGATGTAGGCGAGATCGGCGCCATAGCAGAACGACTCCGCGGCAGCATGCTGCACGGCTTCTCCGGGAGGACCGATCACGACGGCCGCGAGATCGACCTTCAGCTTGTCGGCGAGCTTGCGTCCGGCGCCCATCAGCTCCCAGGATACCGGGTGGACCTGGCCGCGCTCCTGCTCGATGAACACCCAGACGTGCTTGTAGGCCTTGAAATGCTCGGGCAGCTCCTTCTTGGTCGCGGCGCGACCGGCTGCGGCGGGCGGTGCTTTGGTGGGTTCGCTCATGATCGTCGTCCCTTGGTCCGTCAAAAGCCGTCTGGATCAGAAGCCGTGCGCTGACGTCGTCAGGTCGGCTTCGAGCTTCGGCTGCCGCTTGAACAATTCCTCGATCAGGGCGTCGGCCGGCGCGCGACTCGAGAAGTCAACCATGGTTGCCTTCTCCGCCCGGGCCGACGGCGCGAAGACCCGCTTCACGATGGTCGGCGAGCCCTTCAAGCCGCACTTCGAGATGTCCTCGACGCCGGCGTCCTTGGCGCTCCAGGTGACGATCTGAGCGCGCGCCGCACGGAGCGCATCGGCCATGGCGCCGCGGCGGATCTCGTTGGTCGCCTCGAGCATCGTCACCAGGCACGGCAGCTTGGTCTTCAGCACTTGAACGCCCCCCTCGGAGCGGCGCTCGGCTTCGATGGTGCGCGCGACAGGATCGACCTCGCGGATCTTCGCCACATAGGTCAGTTGCAGCAGGCCCAGCCGCTTGGCGATGCCCGGGCCGACCTGGGCGGTGTCGCCGTCGATCGTCTGCTTGCCGGTGAACACGATGTCGGGCGCGCCAAAGGTCTCGCTGACCTTGCGAATGGCTGTCGCCAGCGCATAGGTGGTCGCCAGCGTGTCGGCGCCGGCGAAGAAGCGATCGGTCAGCAGCACGGCGCGGTCGGCGCCGTAGGTCAGCGCCCGGCGCAGCGAGTCCTCGGCGGACGGCGGTCCCATGGTCAGCACCGTCACTTCGCCGCCGAACTTGTCGCGCAGTTGCAGCGCCGCCTCGAGCGCAAACAGGTCGTAAGGGTTGATGATGGTCGGCACACCCTGGCGCATGATGGTGTTGGTCACCGGATGAACGCGGATCTGCGCGGAGTCCGGAACCTGCTTGATGCAGACGACGATATGCATGCGATCACTCCGGGTGTGTAGTCCTGCGATCAGGACAGCAATTGTCGTACCAGTTTCGGCCGCGATGATTATCGGCACGGATTCAACACCTTGGCGCATGAACCCGATCTGCTTCTGAAAACTCGCCGACGAGGTCCGACACGTCGCAAGCAACACGCGTCGGGAATGCGACAGGAACTTGAAAGCGCACGGCTCGCCTGAAAGCAGAAGCGCCGCCAGTCGTGCTGGCGGCGCTGGTGGGAGCGATCGTCAGTTCATGCGCTACTTGAGCGTCGTCAGCGACACGAACGGCTTTGGAGCCGGCTTCGGCGGCGCCACCGCCTCCCTGAGCACCTTGAACACCCGCTGATCGAGCGGCGTCGAGACGAGGAAGTCCTGATAGGCCCGCTCCAGGACCGATTTGCAGCGGGCTGCGACGTCCTCACTGGAAACGCCGGAGAAGTCCTCGCTGACGAGGTACTGCCCCATCCGGCGGAGGATATGCAGCCGGCAGACGTCGAGCACCTTGGGATCGTAGTCGACACCGAGCAGCTTGAAGAACTCCTCGGCCGCGGAGGTCTTCTTCAGTTCGTCCAGAACGTTCGGCGTTGCCCCAGTCATTGCTTTGCTCCTTGACTCGAAATCGGATCAACCTCGCAGAAGGAGGTCGGCGCCGGAGCCGGCGGTCCCTGGCGTATCTTCTGCCTGATGTGGGCGAGCTGCGCTTCGAGGAATTCGATCCGGTCCAGCATCACGGAAAGGGCCTCACCGACTGGATCAGGCATCAGATGATGATCCAGATCGATCCGTCCGACAGTCCGCCGATGGGTGAACTCAGGCCGCACCACCTTGGCGGGGATCCCGACCACCGTGACGTCGGGCGGTGTGCTCTGGATGACGACGGAGTTGGCACCGACGCGGGTCCGCGGACCGATGGTGATCGGTCCGAGAATCTTGGCGCCGGCGCCGACGACGACACCGCTGTCCAGCGTCGGATGCCGCTTGCCTGGCGACCACGACGTACCGCCCAGGGTGACGCCGTGATACAACGTGACATCGTCGCCGACCTCCGCGGTCTCGCCGATCACGACGCAGGCGCCATGATCGATGAAGAAGCGGCGGCCGATTTCGGCGCCCGGATGAATGTCGACATTCGACAGGAAACGTCCGAGCCACGACAACAAGCGCGCCGGAAAACGCCAGCCGCGGATCCACAGCCGATGCGCCAGGCGGTGCCAGATCAGCGCGTGAATGCCGGGATAGGTCAGCAGTGTCTCGATTTCGCTGCGCGCCGCCGGATCGCGCGAGCGGACACACGCAATGTCCTCGCGGATCAGGCGAAGCAGCGAGGGCCGGCTCGCCTCGACGACGATCGGCTTTGCAATGGGTGTGTCGACGATGTCGCTCATGATCAGGCAAAGCTCGCCAGCGGGTGATCGCAGACTTCGCGCCAGATGGCCGCAACGGCCTCCTTCGGCACCGGCCCCTTGTGAGCGACGGCATGCCTGCGCACGCGCGCCAGGATGCGCTGGGCCTGGTCGGCGCTCGCCGGCAGGCGCAAATCCGACAGCAACGAGGTGATCGCCGACAGCCCGGAATGCTTCCCGATCACGATCCGATTGGAGCGGCCGAACAGTACCGGATCGAGCGCCTGGTAGGTGCGCTGATCCTTCAGCAGGCCGTCGACGTGAATGCCGGATTCATGGGTGAAGACGTGCTCGCCAACGATGGCCTTGTTGAGTGGAATGGCGCGTGCCGCGGCGGCCGCCACGACATTGGCGACGTGATCGAGCTCGGCCAGCACGATGCCGGTCTCGCGCCGGTAGAGCTGCCGCAGCGCGACCGCGACCTCTTCCAGCGGGGCATTGCCGGCACGCTCGCCGAGGCCGATCACGGTGACCGACGCATGGGTCGCGCCCGCCTTGACCGCCGCCAGCGTGTTGGCGGTGGCAAGACCGAGATCGTCATGGCCGTGAAACTCGATCTCCAGGTCCGTGGTCGCACGCAAGGCGCCGACCAGGGCTGACGTCGCGTCGGGATCGAGCACGCTCAGTGTATCGGCGACGCGGAAGCGTCGGGCACCGAGCGACTTCGCGGTCGCGATCACCTCGGCGAGAAAGCCGACATCGGCGCGCGACGAATCCTCACCGCCGACGGCAACGGCCAGTCCGCGGCTTCGCGCATAGCCGACCACGCGCTTGAGCAGCTCCAGCGCGGCGCTGCGGCTGCCGCCGAGCTTGGCGGCGATCTGCACGTCGGATGTCGGGATGGAGACATTCACCATCGAGACGCCGGCCGCGATCGCCGCATCGACATCCGCCTCGCGCATCCGGCACCAGCCGATGATGGTCGCGGGCAGACCGGCCTCGACGATCGCCCTGATCGCCGCGATCTCGTCGGCCCCCATCGCCGGCGTGCCGGCCTCGATCTCGGGAACGCCGGCACGGGCGAGCGCACGAGCGATCGCGACCTTCTCGCCGAGGGCGAAGGCGACGCCCGGCGCCTGTTCGCCGTCGCGGAGCGTGGTATCGTTGAGGATGACCCGGGGCATCGGGCTCCCCGAGGCTGTGCCCCCGTGGGCAGAGCCGGCATCTCGGGCATTCCTGGGCCCGCGCTGTCCGGAGACGTCTGGCATTCACTCGCTCCGTCGCAACCTGTGTGCGGCCGCCAGAAGCACGACGCTCCGTTGCGGCCAGCAATTCACTCAGCAACGGCCATGCCACCGCCGGACCAGAATCTAATCAATTGAATTTACTTCACTTTTTGCGCGAAAACGGATTGTCGGATTCGTAACAGGGTCGGGAATCAGACGTCGAGGTGAAGTGACTCGGTCGCGCAGCGCCAGGCCGCGGCGACCTGCGCTGCCGTCAGGCGTGACGCCTGCGGCGCAGATGAATGACGATGTCGATCCGCTCCATGCCATAACCCGGCAGCGGCTCGGGCATCTGCTCGAACGCGACCTGTCCGGGCACATCGACGAGCGCGCCTTCGTCCTCGTAGAAGAAGTGCGGGTGCACGGTCGTATTGGTGTCGAAGAACGATTTCGAGCCGTCCACGCCAATTTGGCGCAGCAGGCCCAGCTCCACGAACTGGTTGAGCGTGTTGTAGATGGTGGCCTGCGAGATCTTCATGCCCGAAGCAACGGCTGCGGCATAGAGCGCGTCGGCGGTGATGTGGCGGTCACCGCCGCCGAACAGAATCCGGCTCAGTTGCTGACGCTGCTGGGTGGGGCGCAACCCGGCCCGGCGCAGCGCGTCCTCGCATCGACGCATCAGGATCTCGCCAGCTTCGCAGGTCTCCGCCTGAGGACAACGTCCGCCGTCGGAGTTGCACGGGGATCCAAGCTGGCTGTCCATCAACATCGTCACGGTCCTCGAACTCACATCGCGGCGCCCGCCGCCTCCCGCAGCGCCACCTCGCGCCGCCGTTCGGCCATCCGGCTCTCGCCGCTCTCCTCGCCGAAGCAGAGCTGGAAGTCGTTGCACTGGGTACAGACCGGCGTCGTGCACATCACGAAGCCATCATCCTCGCACAGCATGCGGTAGAAGAAGCGCTTCCAGCGCATGTTGCTGGTGTTGCGGCTCGCCAGCGGCGCGAAGTGGCGCATCAGCAGGCGCGACAATTCGGAGCGCTCGCGCAGGCCCAGGTCTTCCCAGAGATGGTTGGGCTCCATCGCGCGACGCGCCACCATGGCCGCGAGCCAGCGGCCGACCTCGCCGTCCGTGGAGCGCTGCGCGGCGAGCAGATCGCGCACCATCGTGATTTCGTCCTCGTCCGGCGCGGCCACGGCCCCGGTGATCGGCAGCCATGAGGAGTCGATCGAGGCTGCCGGAAACAACTGCGCCAGCAGTGCGATCAGTTCGACGGTCGAAAGCCCCGCGCGCTCCGCCAGCGCGCCATGCTCCATCGCTGAAACGGCGAGAACCGATGCGATGACGTGACGATCGAAACCGATGTCACTGTCGATCAGCGCCTCGTCGGGATCGACGCCGGTCAGCAGGCGGTAAATCTGGCGGCCGTGATGCCGCGCGTTCTCTTCGCAGGAGCCGTTGCGCGGCGACGGTTGCAGGCCGGCAGCGACGGACTCCGAGACGCCCACGATTGCGATGGTCATAGCTTGATCCCCTGCCGCGCGCCGACGGGACATGCGATGAGGTACCGGCCTTCCGACGGGAGGAAGGCCGGTACCAAGACTGCTTAAGCCGTTGCGGCGAGTTCGGCGGCAGTCTTTCCGATCTGGGTTTCGTCGACGGCCTTCATGATGCCGTGCTCCATCAGCATGTCCTCGAGCTCGTCCATCGTGATCGGGGTCGGGATGATGCCCTTGCCGCCGTTGTTGTGGATCTTCTGCGCCAGCGAGCGGTAGTGCCCGGCCTGGACGGAATCCGGCGCATATTCCAGCACGGTCATGCGGCGCAGCTCGGCGTGCTGCACGATGTTGTCGCGCGGCACGAAGTAGATCAGCTGAGTACCGAGCTTCTTGGCGAGAGCCTCCGCCAGCTCCAGCTCCTTGTCGGTCTGACGCTCGTTGCAGACCAGGCCGCCCAGGCGCACGCCGCCGGAATTCGCATATTTCAGGATGCCCTTGGAGATGTTGTTGGCGGCATACATCGCCATCATCTCGCCGGACATCACGATGTAGATCTCCTGCGCCTTGTTCTCGCGGATCGGCATCGCGAAGCCGCCGCACACGACGTCGCCGAGCACGTCGTAGGACACGTAGTCGATGTCCTCGTAGGCGCCGTTCTCTTCCAGGAAGTTGATCGAGGTGATGACGCCGCGGCCGGCGCAGCCGACGCCCGGCTCCGGACCGCCGGACTCGACGCAGCGGATGTCGCGATAGCCGACCTTCATGACCTCCTCGATCTCGAGGTCCTCGACGCTGCCGGCGGCAGCGGCCAGGCTCAGGATCGTGTCCTGCGCCTTGGCGTGCAGGATCAGGCGGGTCGAATCCGCCTTGGGGTCGCAGCCGACGATCAGGATCCGATGACCCATCTCGGCGAGCGCCGCGAGCGTGTTCTGCGACGTCGTCGATTTGCCGATGCCGCCCTTGCCGTAGAATGCGATTTGTCGAAGTGATGACATTCTGCTCTCCATCAACCGATTGCCAATGTCGCGCCCGCGCTGCTCGCGAGGCGTGACCGCGTCCTCTGTGTGTCCGAACCGGCAGACGGGTT